>CAZDXY010000080.1:0-18379 GCA_964509385.1 uncultured Rikenellaceae bacterium | reverse complement strand
TGATATATTGGATAGGCTTTTGTAACTTTAGCTGCGAAAGGTAGCCATCCATCTCCTGGAGTTGCTCAGTGCTTATAACGAGAGAACCATTGGCAAGAATATGATGGGGAGGCTCACCGGTAACCTTTTGTAGCAGGATCCGGGCAATGGTCTTAGCCTCATCCTCAGTATGGTAATCGCTTAAGCTCTGCCAGAGCTTTTTGTAGTAGGTTATGATGTTTATGCTGCTCACCGTGTGAGAGTGTTATTTTTTGAGATCAAATTTACGGAATAATTATGGAACAGTTGGAACTCGATACAATGTACATGCACCGATGCCTTGAATTGGCGAAGAAGGGCATGGGAAACGTGGCGCCAAACCCCATGGTTGGTGCAGTTGTGGTTTACAACAACACCATTATTGGAGAGGGTTTTCATATGGAGTACGGCCAGGATCATGCCGAGCGTATCGCTGTAAACTCGGTTAAGGATAGAGAGCTGTTGAGCAATTCAACCCTTTACGTATCGCTTGAACCCTGCTCGCACTTTGGCAAAACGCCACCTTGTACCGACCTGATCAAGGAGTCGGGGATAAAAAGGGTGGTGATAGCCACAAAGGACCCCAACCCTAAGGTTTTGGGCAGGGGTACTGATGTGCTAAAAAAGGCTGGATGCGATGTTACCGTAGGTGTTTTGGAAAAGGAAGCCAAAGAGTTGAATCGCCGTTTTTTTGTTTACCACATCAAGAAGCGCCCATACATAATCCTTAAATGGGCACAGACCCTCGATGGGTTCATCGATGCGGTTAGACAGCCCAATCAACCCATTGCCCCGATATGGATTACCAACGATTTGGCAAGAACGGTGGTACACCGTTGGCGTAGCGAGGAGCAGGCCATACTCATTGGTACCAATACCGTTGACAAGGACAATCCCCGGCTGGATGTCCGGTATTGGAGCGGACGCTCACCCCTTAGGATTGTGATGGACAGATTACTGAGACTTTCGCCCGAGTCCAATGTGTACGATGGCTCTTTACCCACCCTTGTTTTCATCGGTAACAACTCCAGCGCATCGGCACGCAAGGCAAATTTTGCCTCTGTACCCAATTTAGAAATGCTTACGGTCGATTTTGCCAAGGGAGTTGAGACTCAGATTTGCAAGGAGCTCTACGAAAGGGAGATTGTTTCCCTGATCATTGAGGGTGGAACCATGCTCATGAGCAGTTTCATTAAGCGTGATCTTTGGGACGAGGCTCGAGTTTTTGTGGGGAATAAATTCTTTGGCGATGGCGTTAAGGCTCCCACCTTTACAGGGAAACTCTTTTCGTACGATCAGGTGGGCGATAGCAAGCTCTTCACTTACCGTAACAGGGTTGATAAGGACTAAACGGCAGCAAACCGAATAGCCGATTCGTCCCAGCGTGGGGCATTTATTATGGCTGGAATTATATCTGTTGGCTGTTCAACCAAAGTCCATATCTGCCTATGCTCGGGACGCATAAACCGCTCCTCAATCATCCTCTCAATCATAAGTTCCAGATGTGAGTAAAAGCCATTGGTGTTTAGCACTACAATAGGTTTGGTGAACTTGCCTAGGCGTTTAAGGGTGAATACTTCCATTAGCTCTTCCAACGTGCCACAGCCTCCGGGAAGGGCAACCACGGCGTCAACTTTTTCAATCAGTTTCTTCTTGCGTTCGCGCATGTCCTTAACCAGGATTAGCTGGCTTAGTCCCTTGTGTCCCCACTCAACCTTTTCCATAAACCGAGGGAGCACTCCCACAACCTTGCCATTGAGCGATAGTGCTGAATCGGCAAGGCAGCCCATTAATCCTATTGAGCCACCCCCATACACAATGGTTATTCCAGCCTTAACGAATTCCTCGGCCACAATCCGGGTATGGTTAAAGTAATCGGGATCCACCTTTGCGCTGGAAGCGCAGAACACGCAAACACGCATTAATAATCAGTTTGATAATTTTTTAGTTTACCCAAGTGTAAATGAAAAACATATGGCATAGATCATAGCGGCCTCAAGGACAGGGAAAATCTATGCCAAGATTCCTTGTGAAGGGAACTAAAGCAGTGCTTCAAGTTTCGAAGCCAGGGTGTTCTTGGGCACAGCACCAACCTGCTTATCAACCACCTCTCCATTCTTGAAGAATAGAACAGTTGGGATATTACGAATGCCATATTTCCCAGCAATATTGGGATTATTGTCAACATCAACCTTGCCCACAACAGCCTTTCCCTCATATTCCTGCGAGAGCTGCTCTACGAATGGAGCGATCATTCTGCAAGGGCCACACCACTCTGCCCAAAAGTCAAGCAAAACGGGCTTGTCGGTTTTTAAAACCATCTCCTCAAAGTTGGAGTCTGTAATTGCTATTGCCATACTTCTTATTTTTTTATAAAATTAACAGTTTTATTTAATAATTGTTTCAAAAAGGTAATTCTTGTACCATAAAAAATCTAAGCTAGTTTACCTTGAAGTTAAGTTGAAGGGTCTTCAGCTGTTCAATGAGCTCGTTGGTAATATTTACCCTGAATGATCGCGAGAACATTTCAAGGGTAGTTTTGCTTTCAGGGTCAACAAGTTTTACATTTAGCTGTACCTTCCCATTGTTTGACGATGTCATACTCTTTATGGAATCAACCAGTTCATCGTTGAGTTCATCAAGAATAATGGTTATGGTGATCTTTTTTATTAGTTCCTCCCTAACATCGGAGAGCATGGTGATGTTCTTGATGTTAAATTTCAGTTCACCCTCTTTAAACTGGTTTTTCTCAAACTTACCCTTGATTAACAGAGGGTAACCTTCGTAAAAGAACTTGCGGCTATTTTCAAAGTCTTTGCCAAAAAGGGTCATCTCAAACGAATCGGTAAAGTCTTCAATGGCAAGTCGCCCGTAGAAATTCCCATTTTTCGATGTTAGGACTTTTGCCGAGGAAACAATACCGGCTATGGTTATTTCCTTGCCGTTTAAATATTCAGGAAAAGCCATATCGGAAAGAGGGGTGTTGCAAAAATTTTCAATTTCCAGCGAATAGTCATCCAGAGGATGAGCTGATAGGTAAATGCCTATCACTTCCTTTTCTTTGTTAAGCTTTTCGAGCATTGGCCAGTCATCAACTATGGGTATCTCGGGTTTCTGAAGTTGAAATCCTCCCCCCATATCACCAAATAGGGTTTGCTGTACGTTGTTCTTTTCTTGCTGTACCTTAGCCCCATAACGCATTAGTTGCTCAATAAAAGAGACACCCTTTATGTCCTCGACGAAGTACTGAGATCGCTTAATTTTCCCAAGATTATCCAGTGCTCCAGCCAATATCAGGGCTTCAATGTTCTTTTTGTTAACAGTCTGAATGTTTATCCGTTCCACAAAATCGAAGACATCCTTGTACTTTCCATCCTTACGCGATTCAACGATATTGGCAACTGCTGCTTCGCCCACGCCTTTTATGGCAGCCAATCCAAAGCGAATATCGCCATTGGGCATTACGGTGAACTTTATGTTACTATAGTTAACGTCGGGGCCTAAAACCTGAATTCCCATGCGTCGGCATTCGTCCATAAAGGAGGTGATCTTCTTAATATCTGAGAGATTGCGACTAAGAACAGCAGCCATGTACTCGCTGGGATAGTGCGCTTTAAGATATGCTGTTTGGTACGAGACCATAGCGTAACATGTGGAGTGAGATTTATTGAAAGCGTACTGGGCAAATGCTTCCCAGTCGTTCCAAATTTTCTCAGCCTTTTTCTTGTCGAAATCCCTCTCGATGCAACCATTGATAAACTTTTCGTTGAGTTTATCCATCACGCTCTTTTGCTTTTTACCCATGGCTTTTCTCAGAGAGTCGGCTTCGCCCTTGGTAAATCCACCCAACTTCTGCGACAGGAGCATCACCTGCTCCTGGTAAACGGTAATGCCATAGGTATCTCTCAGGAACTCCTCCATTTCGGGGATGTCGTACTCTATCTTTTCCCTGCCATGCTTACGGTTTATGTAGCTGGGGATGTAATCCATTGGGCCAGGTCTGTATAGAGCGTTCATGGCGATAAGATCCTCAAAACGGTTGGGTTTTAGGTTACGCAGATGCTTTTTCATTCCCGGCGACTCGAACTGGAAGAGGGCAGTGGTTTCACCCCTGGAGTAAAGCTCAAAAGTTTCCTTGTCGTCCAGAGGAATACTGTCAATATCGATTTCAACTCCCTTCGATTCCTTGATGAAAGCAATGGCATCCTTAATGATGGAAAGGGTTTTCAGCCCCAGAAAGTCCATTTTGAGAAGCCCAACAGACTCCACGTGCTTTCCATCGAATTGAGTAACATAGAGTTCGGTGTCCTTGGCTGTGCATATGGGGATATGTTCCTCGAGGTTGTCACGACCTATGATTATCCCGCAGGCATGAACCCCTGTTTGTCTGACTGAACCCTCCAGAACTTCGGCGTACTGTAGGGTTGAGCGTACCAACTCACTCCCCGACTTTTTGCTCTCGAGCAGATCAGGAACCTCCTTGTAGGCCATGGCAAGAGTAGTCCCAGGCCTTTCGGGAACCAGCTTTGCCAACCGGTTGGCTTCGGATAGGGGTAGTTTCTGCACCCTGGCAACATCGCGAATGGCCATCTTTGCTGCCATGGTACCAAAGGTAATGATGTGTGCCACCCTTTGCTTTCCGTACTTGTTAACCACCCATTTTAGCACGTCTTCCCTGCCATCCTCATCAAAATCAATGTCGATATCAGGCATGGAGATACGCTCGGGGTTCAGAAAGCGCTCAAACAGCAGATCATACTTAATGGGGTCAATATCGGTGATCCTTAGGCAGTATGCCACTGCCGATCCGGCAGCGGATCCCCTTCCAGGACCAACTGATACTCCCATCTCTCTGGCCGCTTTAAGAAAATCCCAAACAATAAGGAAGTAGCTGGGATATCCCATGCGGGCTATAACATCCAACTCAAAATCGATCCTTTCACGAAGCTCCTGCGAAAGGTCTTCGCCCCATCTCTTCTTTGCCCCCTCGTAGGTGAGGTATCTTAGGTATTCGTTCTCGTCGGTAAACTCCTTGGGCAACTCGAAATGAGGCATAATGGGTTCGTGTTCGAGCGAGTAAAACTCTACCTTTTCGGCTACTTCGAGGGTGTTGTAAATAACATCAGGATTTTCGGGGAATAGCTCTAGCATTTCGGCTTCGCTTTTCAGGTACTCCTGCATGGTGTAGTGCAAACGATTAGGATCGTCCACATCTTTGCCGGTGTTTAGGCAAATAAGCCTATCGTGTGCCTGTGCGTCCTCTGCATCAATAAAGTGTACATCGTTGGTAGCTATGCACTTTACCCCAGTTTTTGCAGAAAGATCGAGAATGGCTTTATTTACTTTTATTTGTTCGTGGTAGGTATCAGCAGCAAAACCACCTTCTCTCACTGGATGAAGCATAACCTCAAGGTAGAAATCATCGCCAAATATTGTCTTGTACTCGTGCACCAACTCCTCGGCACGCTTCATGTTTCCTGCCAGAATGGCTTGAGGAATTTCGCCTCCAAGGCAAGCTGAGCTGGCAATAATGCCCTCGCTGTACTTGCGGAGAAGTTCTTTGTCCATTCGTGGTTTGTAGTAAAAACCTTCGGTCCACGAGTAGGATACCAACTTGGTAAGGTTATGATACCCCGTTTTGTTCTTGGCCAGAAGAACTAAATGATCACCACCCCTATCGTCCTTTTCGGTGCGGTTAAACCGGCTGGTGGAAGCAACGTACGCTTCGCATCCAACTATGGGTTTAAACAGTTTTTCTTGCTCTGCCTTTAACCTTGTTTCAAGCTCGTCAATTGGTTCAGTATTATTTTCCGAACCGGAATACTCCAACTTTTTGGTGTTAATCTCGGAGAGTATGCTTTTTATCTCGGAATGGATGGGCCTATTAATCTCATTAACACTGTTAAGAAATTCCTTTACGCCAAACATATTCCCGTGATCGGTAATGGCTACGCCTCTCATCCCCAACTTACGAGCCTTGTCAACCAAACCTTTAATGCTTGATGCACCATCGAGAATAGAAAACTGTGTGTGAACGTGAAGGTGAACAAATCTACTCATCTCAAAATCAATCTTTTCCTCTATTTTTTCGACATTTTATTCTTAGCCCAAAGGTAGCTATTTGGTACCCTCAAAAAGGATGATGTTGATAACTTCGGGAAAAATATTTGGGTAACAAAAATTGTTGATAACTTTGAAAAATGAAAAAATGGAATAGATCGAAAAAAATTTTAATACCAAATATTTAAATTGCAATATCCCATGAACTTAACTACCTCCGAAAGGTTTTTGCTTTTGGCAAAAAATCCATCCAACGGTCGTTTTATCAGCTCCGATATTTACCTTTATTATGGTTTGGTTGGATCCATTCTCCTCGAGATGTCATTTGAGGGTATGTTTACCATTGAAAACAAAAGGCTAATTCTAAAAGACGGGACACGAACCACAAATCCCATTTACCTCGAAATAGTTGAACGGATTAAAAAGTCAAAAAAGCCACGTAAATTGTCATCATGGATATCGATAATTAATAGAAAATCAAGAAAATATAAATGGATTGTTTTAAAGGATATGGCACAAAAGCATATCCTAACCATTGAGCAAAAGCGTTTTTTAGGCTTAATTCCTTACAGGAGGTGCTCCTTAAACGACCAGAATGTTCGAAATACCCTTATTTCACAGCTAAAGAATGGTGTTTTATACAAAAAGGAAACTAATGATGAGCTAATAGTTTTGCTTAGTTTGATTGAGGCATGTAGGATGCATAAAATTCTTACCCGTGACAGAGCAGAGCTTAAAATATTACGCAAAAATCTTAAGGAAATTTTAAAGGAAAACCCCATAGCCAGCGAAGTGGCAAATACAATAAAGCAGGTGCAGATAGCCATTGCTGCTTCAATTGCCGTATCAACGGCTGTGGCTGCAACTAGATAATAGTAATTAAAACCGATACATGGGATAGGTTGATGCCATTTAGATTTTTTAAATTCCAAAATTTTAACAGTTTTTCAAAGATTCTTTTTATAATTACAAATAAAAGAAACTTCATGCACCAGCTAGAAAAGCATTTTGAGTACTTCAGAGCCAATACCATAGGTAATGAATTAATTTTTGAAACTCCATATGGTAGTAAGAAAATAATTTATGCCGACTGGATTGCCAGTGGACGACTATATAGACCTATTGAAAATCATATTGCTAACGTTTTTGGGCCATACGTCGGTAACACCCACACCGAAACCAGCGAAACGGGAACCCTAATGACCAAGGCATATCATCATGCACACAACCTCATTAAAAAGCATGTAAATGCTGGTCCAAACGATGTTATTATCACTGCCGGAGCAGGTATGACCACCGTTGTGAATAAGATGATAAGAATTCTGGGCCTTAAAACATGTGGAATGATACAAAAAAAAGATTGTATTCAGAAAACTGAAAGACCAATTGTTTTCATCAGCCACATGGAGCATCACTCAAACCACACCAGCTGGCTTGAAGCTAACGTTGATGTAGTGATTCTAAAGCCCAATAAAGAGTTGCTTGTCGATCTGGACGAACTACGTTATCAGCTGGAGAAATTCAAGGATAGAAATTTTAAAATTGGTTCATTCACAGCTTGCTCAAATGTAACGGGTATTGAAACACCATACCACGAAATGGCAAAGATAATGCACGAACATGGCGGGGTTGCATTTATTGATTTTGCCGCTTCGGCGCCCTATGTTGACATTGACATGCACCCTGCGGATGATGAGATGAAAAAACTTGATGCCATTTTCTTTAGTCCACATAAGTTTTTGGGGGGACCCGGCAGCTCGGGAGTGTTGATCTTTGACCAAACCTTATATAAGAACGTAACACCAGATAATCCGGGGGGTGGCACAGTTGACTGGACAAACCCCTGGGGAGAGTACAAGTACATTGATGACATTGAAGTAAGGGAGGATGGCGGAACTCCAGGATTTCTTCAGGCTATTCGTACAGCGCTAGCCATTGAGGTTAAAAATCAGATGGGTACAGAAACCATGCGAAAGCGAGAGCACCTGCTGGTTAAGAGAACCTTTGCTGAGTTTAGAAAGATTGATGGGGTTAAAATTCTTGCAGATAATGTTGAGGATAGGTTAGGGGTTTTCTCATTTTTCCTTGAAAATGTTCACTTCAATCTGGTAGTGAAATTGTTAAATGATCGTTTTGGCATTCAGGTGCGCGGAGGTTGTGCCTGTGCAGGCACATATGGACATTTCCTGCTGGATGTGAGTTACGAAAAGTCGAAGAAAATTACCGATCTGATTAATCATGGCGACCTATCGGAAAAACCTGGCTGGATCCGTGCATCGCTTCACCCAACCATGACTGACTGGGAGTTGGATACTTTAATTGAGGGTGTTACTGCAGTAGCGCAAAATCACAGGAAGTGGAGCAAGGATTACATCTACAACAAGCACACCAACGAGTTTAGGCATAAGGACGAACTCGAGGATAAAACAGTGATTGTGAAGCCTTGGTTTAAATTGGACTAACGGGCTTTCCCCCTATCGAAATTCTTCATTCATCATTTATCATTTATCATTTATCATTGTATTTACCCTCCACATCCACAGCATCCTCCTTGCATTCCGCAGGAAGGTGCACTTGGGAAAGATGAATCCTTTGATACTTTGGGCGCTTGGTACTCGTTGCACTCCTCGCCATTGGTGGGGCAGGGTGCGGTTAATTTGCTACATGGACCAAAGGTTGGATCGATCCACTCTTCTTTATTTCCTTCGGCTTCAAATTTTTGGTTGCACGATTTGCAGTAGAATGTTGGCATTTTTAATTGATTGACTGATTGACTGACCTGCCTACCGGCCTTTAGGCAGGTTGGATGATTGAATGATTGGTTATTGATTTACTTGTCTCGAAAAACGAAGCTTGACGAGATTGAGGGAGATAATGGTTTGTTGCAACTGATAACATAAAAGTTGCTAAAAAACTAACAGCATCCCTCTCCGCACGAGCAGCCACATCCTCCGTGCTTGTTATCCTCGTGTGCTTTAACAATAATAGGTAAAGCATCCCGATACCACTGGGCTATACCGCCATCGAGATTTACAGCATTGCTGTATCCTTGATGATTAAGAAGGTTAACAACCTTTACGCTTCGTATTCCGTTGTTGCAGGCTATAATCAATGGCCTATCCTTAGGAAGTATCGTGTACGTATCAATGATATTCGACATGGGAAGATGAATGATCTCGCTAGTTTCAAACTGAACCACCTCTAATTCATCATTTTCCCTAATATCTACAATAAAAGCATCTTGATCTGCAATGGTTTTTGCTGCTTCTAAGGGTTCTATATGATTAACTCCGGGAAGAGTAAAAGACTGTTGTTTAGGTGTTTCGGAAGTTTTCATGGATGATTTTATATTATAACAAATTTTTTAAAGATAGGTTGAATCCAAAGGATTTAAAATCTTTTCCGATTTGCAAACGCCACTAGCGATAACATTACAGGTACCTCTACCAATACGCCTACAACAGTTACCAATGCTGCTGGCGATTGTAATCCAAACAGCGCAATGGCAACCGCCACGGCCAGCTCAAAGAAATTGCTAGCACCAATCATGGCAGCAGGTGCGCATACAGGATGTGTAAGTTTAAGTTTTTTCCCACCGAACCATGCAAGGAAGAAAATGAAGTAGGTTTGGATTACCAATGGAACTGCTACCAGTAGGATGATAAAAGGGTTTCTAAGGATGTTTTGCCCCTGAAAGGCGAACAGCAGTAAAAGCGTAACAAGTAGAGCTACAATGCTAACAGGTTTCAGTTTGGGTAAAAAAACGGTTTTAAACCACTCAATTCCATGCGACTTGATAAGTATTCTTTGGGTTATAACTCCTGCCACCAAAGGGATTACAACAAAAATTACAACGCTTGCCACAAGGGTATCATAAGGAATAACAACATCGGTTATGCCCAGTAAAAGCCCAACAATAGGCACGAATGCCACAAGGATGATCAAATCATTAACCGATACCTGAACCAGCGTGTAGTTGGGGTCGCCATCGGTAAGGTAGCTCCACACAAACACCATAGCTGTACAGGGTGCTGCGCCAAGGATAATTGCACCCGCAATGTACTCTCCGGCCAAAGAGGGGTCGATCCATGCCTGATAGAGTTTCGAGAAGAATAACCAGGCAAAGAATGTCATGGTGAAGGGCTTGATCAGCCAGTTTATGATTACCGTCCACACTACCCCACGGGGTTTTTTGCCAATCTGCTTGATGCTGGTAAAATCAACCTGAAGCATCATGGGGTAGATCATCAACCAGATTAGCACTGCTACTGGGATGTTAACATTTGCTATCTCCAAGCTGCTGATTATCTCGATGCCATCGCCCACAAGGTGACCAATGGCTATTCCTACAGCAATTCCAAGGGCAACCCAAATTGTGAGGTACTTCTCAAATATTCCAATGGTCTTTTTTGGCGATTTTTCTGTAAAATGTTGGCTCATAAAATTATGATTTATAGCATTTGAACATTGAGTTAACTGTTTTTTACTTGTTCAGTATAAAATGTATAGAATCTTTCTTTAATCATATCTCTAACCCTACGGAATTCGCTCCAGATAAACTCATCGCTTCCCGAAGCATGGCTGGGATCCTCAAAACCAATATGCAGCCTGTGCTTTACCTTGCCCAAAAAAGCAGGGCAGGTTTCGTTCGCATCATCGCATACGGTGATAACAAAGTCCCACTCCTCATCTATGTACTCATCAACTAAAGTTGGAATATGGTGACTTATATCGATACCCACTTCCTCCATTACTTTTATGGCTTTTGGGTTGACCTGCGTTGCAGGTTGTGTTCCTGCAGAACAAACGGTGATATTTGAGTCGAAGGATTGCAAAAATCCATTAGCCATCTGACTGCGGCAGCTATTCCCCGTGCAAAGAATTAGTATTTTCATTCTGTTATTGGTGTTATTTTGTTGTTTGGCAGTTAATGTCTTGAATATCAATCGCCGAGAAGAAGTCATTGAACAGCATAAGGAGACGCTCAATACCCTGAGCGCACAGGCAGTAGTTAATCCTTAGCCCATCAATCTCGCCATGGATTAACCCTATATCTCGGAGCTCCTTAAGATGCTGCGAAACGGTGGTGCGGCTCAAGGGAATAAAATCAGAAATATCGCCTGAGATACAGGTTTTTGTTTCTGCGAGATATTTTATGATGGCTAGCCTTGCAGGGTGCGATATTGCTTTGGCCAATCGAGCTAGGTCCTGCAAATTGTTGTCGAATTTTTTTGATTTGTCCATGTCGGATTGTCTAATGTCGCAAACATACAACATTATTTTAAAATCTTATTTTTTTTTACGTTAATTGATTATTAATTTTTAAGGGAAAAGAAAAAGTTTCAGTTTTTTTGTCGCTGGGTTTCTATATCGCCCCAAAAATCATCCCGCTAATAGTGGCCATTATAATCACCAGCACAACGTAAACCAAAGTTTTCTTTGTGCCCATTACACCCCTAATAACCAGCATATTGGGTAAAGAAAGTGATGGCCCCGCCAAAAGGAGCGCCAAAGCTGGCCCCTTGCCCATTCCCGATGACAGTAAACCTTGAACAATTGGCACCTCGGTTAGCGTGGCAAAGTACATGAATGCGCCTACTATTGAAGCAAAAAAGTTTGAAAAGATTGAGTTTCCCCCTACTAGCGAAGAAATCCAACTACTTGGTACAACCCCTGGGATATTTGTTGAGTTGTGGGTTGAACCTAAAAGGAAACCTGCAATAATAACACCCAATGCCAGCAATGGCATAATCTGCTTGGCAAAGTCCCATGTGGCAAGTGTCCATTCGCGGTTCTCGTCCTCTTTTTGTAGCGTGATGATGCTAAGCCCAGTAATGGCCACAAGCATTGGAACAAGGGGTGCTAAATTTCCACCGATATATGTAGATGCAAGAATACCCGAAACGCCCGTTGCAACAGCGGCTGATATCACCAACCACCATTCAATTTTCAGTATCTTGATTAAGGAGTAAACCAATCCCAGTCCAAAAATACTAGTTATAATCCATTTGTTACTCCAGATAAAGAACCATGCGCCGCTGGTGTCATCGCTAGCGGGTTTTCCCCAGTTAGCAAAAACCAGAATAAGCACAAGGATGAAGAAGTGGAAGGATGTTTGCCACATTGGGCGACTTTCGGGAGGTAGCTGAATATTCATTTGCTCCTCCTTCTTGGCCTTCTCCTCCTTTCGGTAAATAATCGACATGATGCTACCAATAACAATGGCAAAAACCACCGCACCTATGATACGTGCAACGCCCATCTCGAAACCTAAAATACGAGCAGTTAGAATGATTGCCAAAATATTTATAGCGGGACCTGAATATAGAAAAGCCACTGCAGCGCCCAAACCAGCACCACGCTTGTGGATGCTTGAGAAAAGCGGAAGAATGGTGCAGCTACAAACGGCAAGGATTGTCCCTGAAACTGAGGCAACAGTGTATGCCAGCCATTTTTTGGCGTTTGCGCCAAAATATTTCAGCACCGCACCCTGACTAACAAAAACTGATATTACCCCTGCAATAAAAAATGCAGGAAGAAGGCAAAGTACCACGTGTTCCTGGGCGTACCACTTGGATAAGTCCAGCGTGGCATCCACCGCTGTGCGGAATGTTGCGCTATCAATCGGCATAAAGAATGCCAGCGCAAAGAAAAAAATAATCCAGAATAGGATTTGAAACTCTTTTTTAAAGTCCATTATTATGGTTTTGAAAAGTTAAATAGAAAATTTTGCTCGCTACCTCAACTTACTCGGCACCAAAAGCACCGACACATCGGAGTTGCGAGCAACCTTGTAGCTTACGCTACCTATAAAAACATTGGAAAAATATCCACGACCCTGACTTCCCATTATAATCAACGAATAGCCATTATGGGCTTCGTTAATAACTTCTTCAGCAGGGATTCCGTAAGGTATCTTGATATTAACATGGGTTGCACCAAGTTTTTCAAGACGTTCCTTCCGTAGTTTAAGCCTTTCGTTATCAATACGGTTAAACTCTTCCAGCTTATGCTCAAGATGCCCGGCAATGCGCGTTTTATCCTGAACATGAAGCAGGGTGATATCCTTGGCACCATCCTCCACAAATTTCTCAACGTACTCAAAAGCAAGCATTGATATATCGGAGAAGTCGGTGGCAAAGAGTATTCTCTCCTTAAAATCCTTGTTGGCTGCCTGAAGTTTTGGTTTGTCGCCGCCATTAACTGGCTTTGTACGAAGGAAAAGTAATGGTCTATCATGGCTATTAAGGATTTCCGATGCCACCCCGCCTAGCCTGAAGAGCGAATTTGTAAATGCGCTGCTGCCGTGCGAGCCGATAACCATTACAGAGATATCCTTCTCGTTGCAAACCTTCTTAATCTCCTCCAATGGCATGCTCAGGGCAATTTCAAGAGTTGTTTTAAAGCCAAAATTTTTCAGCGTTTCTTGCTGTTTCTTTAGCTCTGGCTCAACCTTCTTAAGCATCATATCTGAAACGGCATCCTCCTCTTTAAATCCCATGGCGTAAAAAAGTACAACCTCCTCCACATCGAGCGATTTAAGGTTATTCATGCACCCAATTATCTCGTTTGATGATTCGGATAAATCGCTGGCAATTAAAATCCTTCTAAACATATTGTAAAAGTTTTTAAAGATTTACGGGGTTACTTAAAGTACACCATCCAAGTGTAGTAAAGCCCAACAAGGATAAACACAACAGAAACCACCTTTCGGAACCACAGCTCAAAGGTTTTAATGCGGCTATATACCAGCCCAACACTCGACACGCTGTAAGCTAGAATCCAAGCAAAAAGAATTACTGGCAAGCCAGTAGCAATGGCAAATACAATTGGCAAAAAGTATCCCATGGTTGATGAAACCGAAAGGGGAATGAGCCCCCCAAAGTAAAGCACCCCGCTGTATGGACAAAATGCTAAAGCGAAAACTATCCCGAGCAACAATACTCCCCAGTAACTACCACTGCTAGCGTTCTTTTCGGCTTTTGCCGCTAAACCACCCGACATGGAAAAGTTAAGTTTTATTATCCCAAGCATAAAAATCCCAATTATTATAAGGAGCGGACCGATAAACATCTCGCTATAGGTAGTTATTACCCTCTGGATTTTGAAAACGCTGGAGCCCTGCTTTAGGATTACGATGAGGATAATCCCAAGCAAAGTGTAGCTGATAGTACGTCCAAGGGTATAGATGATGCCATTAAGAAAGACCTTGCGCTTGTCCTGCACATCCTTACCGATAAAACCGATAGCCGAGATGTTGGTGGCAAGAGGGCATGGGCTAATGGCAGTCATCAAACCAAGAAGAAAAGCAGTAAGCAGTGGAAATTGGGAGTTATCGATAAGATTCTGCAAGAACTCCATCTACTTCATGCTTTCGTTTATCTTAGCCACAAAGTTCTTCTCAAGCTCCTCCTTATTCTTGAACCTTGAGTAATTCCTTACGATATCAGTTACATCGACAAAGGTTTCCTTTTTCTTCTTGTGGGTTACAATAACTACTGTTTGCGATTTAGCATTGTACTTCTCAATTAGCTCCTTGTTGTTTGGGTCGGCAAGTTTAATCTCCTTGAATACAACGGTTTCACCGTTGAAGTTCTTTTCAACTACGGCTTTTACATCACCTTCGAGGGCATTGCAAGCTCTTGCCTGACAGCAGGCCAAATCGGCCTTGAAGTAAAGTACCTCGGTTTTCTGGGCAAAGGTTGCTAAACCAATAAGCATAGATGCAACTAGAAACAATCCTGTCTTTTTCATTGTATAAAAAATTTAGTTGATTAAATAATTATTTACTTCTGTTACAATTCGCTCCTTAACAACATCTGGGTTGCTAAACACGTTTGCAAAAGCTATCTCGCTTAGATCAATATGCTCGCTATGTCCTGCAACAACCAGGCTGCTGAAGGCAATTTCATACCTATCGGCAATGGGAGCATTCGCTCTCTCTGTGAAATCAATCTCAATAAATTGAACATTGGGGTTACTGGAGAAGTTCTCAGCAAAGGTTTCCTCTGCAAGGTTTTGAACACCAACACAGGTTTTGCAACGTTGCTTGGCGTGGAAGTAGTAAACAACTACCTTCCCCTTCTCAATTGCCACAACTTTTTCTTCATCATTAGCTTTTTGCTCAGTAGAGCCACCACAGCTTAGCATCACAAGTGCTAATGCGCTGATTGAAAGAATTAGTGCGATTCTTTTCATCGTTTTACTTACTTTTTGTGATTATTTCCTTTAGTTCACTCACATTTGGGACTTTCCCTGAGAAGATAACTTTTTCATCGATTACAAGTGCCGGAGTACGCATCACTCCATAGCCCATAATTTTTACAATATCTTCTTCCTTAGTTACATTGGCATCAATGCCAAGCTCACTAACCGCATTGCGGGTGGCCTGTTCAAGCGTTTTGCACTTTGGGCAGCCGGGCCCGAGGATTTTGATTTCCATAGTTTTGTTTGTTTTGTTTGAGTTATGATTTAAGAACAAGGATTGCCTTACGGCGAACTCGCAAGCTCGGTTAACGATTTCGGATTTCAGATTTGTTCTAGCCGTGTTTTTCTTTACTTCCAAAATCAAAAATATTCAATCCTTGTTCATCATTCAAAAAACGCCTCCATCATCCGCTTCGCTTCGTCTCACGCCTCTCTGTGTGTATTTGATTTACGAACAAGGAACAAGGATTTACGATTTCTGATGTTCCTGCCGTATTTTCTTCACTTCCTAATTCAAAAGTCTTCAATTCTTGTTCATCATTCAAAAAACGTCTCCATCATCCGCTTCGCCTCTTCCCATCCTTCTCTGCGGATACAGTACTTGATTTTGGGTGGATTGAACTCTCCCTGAATCAGTCCAGCATCCTTTAATTCACTTAAATGCTGCGAAAGGGTGCTGCGGGCAATGGGCAAATCGTCGGCAATGTCGCCGCTGTAGCAGCAGGTTTGTTTTGAAAGAATTTCCATTAGCTGAATCCGAACGGGATGGCTCAATGCCTTAGCGTAACGGGCAAGTTTAATCTGCCTTTCGGTGTACTTCTCTTTGACCATTTCAATAGAATAAATGTTTCGCAATATTACGAAATGTTTTTGTTTCGTCAAAATACGAAATAATTTAAAAATTTCTTTTATGCATATTAAGTTTCGAAAAAATGCTAAACAACACTAACATAATAAATAGTGAGATGAAAAAGCGATACATTGTCAATAGTTTGTAAATTTGCAGTCCGAATCTAAACAAATAGCAAACGTTATGGCAGAAAAAACTAATGATTCAAAACTATTCAATGAATTCCCTCCGGTTACTACAAAGGAGTGGGAAGAATTGATTATAAAGGATCTGAAGGGTGCTGATTACGACAAGAAGCTGGTCTGGAAAACCATGGAAGGCTTCAACGTACGACCGTACTACCGTAAGGAAGATCTGGAAGATATTAAGAATGCCAATACAGCACCGGGTGATTACCCATACCTAAGAGGTGTTAAAACAGCAAATAACGATTGGCTCGTTAGGCAAGATTTTGATGCTTGCAATGTAGAAGAAGCAAACTCTAGCGCCGTTGAGGCGCTTGAAAAAGGCACCAATGCAGTTGGTTTTATAACCTGTTCCGATTGCGAACCTACGGCTGAAAGGTTAGCTAAACTTATTGCAGGGATTGACCCAACGCAGAACGAAATCAACTTTTTATCAGGATGTGATTCACCCAAAATACTACCTATTCTAGTTAAAGTTTTAGCCGATAAGAAAATAGATTTAAATCTGGCAAAAGGATCTTTTGATTTTAGCCCACTCACATCCTATAGTCTTAAAGGCAAATTCTGTGTCGATGAGCAAACAGCCAAAGATCGCATGAAAATGGTTGTTGAAGGAGGTCGCAAATTACCCAACTTCAAGTTAATTAGCGTTCGTGGAGACATATTTCGAGGCGCAGGTTCTTCTATAACTCAGGAGTTGGCATTCTCTTTGGCAATGGGTGCTGAATACATGACCTGGCTTACAGAGCAAGGCATCTCTTCCAACGAAGCAGCCTCAAAAATCAAGTTTACATTTGCCGTTGGATCAAGTTACTTCATGGAAATTGCTAAGTTCAGGGCTGCACGACTGCTTTGGGCTAAGATAACAGAAGCCTACCTTCCAAGCGATATTGATAGTACTAAGATGTGTATTCACGTGGTTAATAGTCCATGGAATAAGACTTTATACGATCCTTACGTAAACATGCTTCGAACAACCACTGAATCAATGTCAGCAGTTCTGGGTGGAATACATAGCATGACCGTTCAACCATTCGATGCTTCATACAGCAAACCTTCAAATTTTTCCGAGCGAATTGCCCGCAACCAGCAACTTATCCTTAAGGAAGAAGCATACTTTGGTAAAGTGGTTGATCCGGCAGCAGGAAGCTACTACATTGAGCGTATAACTCAATCCATTATTGAGCATGTATGGCAGTTATTTTTGAAAATTCATGAGTTTGGAGGATATACCGAAGCATTTACAAAGGGTTTCATTCAGGGTCAGATTAAAGAGGTTGCCCAAAAGCGGGAGGCTAACATAGCAACCCGACGTGAAACAGTACTTGGAACAAATCAGTACCCAAATTTTGCTGAAATAGCCGACAAAAAAATAGGTAACCAGGCTTTTAATAAAAAGCCTGATAATACAAAACCTACCGATGCAATTTGTGAACCACTTATCCTTTATAGAGGTTCTCAAACATTTGAGGAGTTGAGATTAAAAACCGATTCTGCAGGTAAGCGACCTAAAGTGTTTATGCTCACACTGGGGAAATTAGCATTTCGTCGTGCCCGTGCACAGTTTAGCTGCAATTTCTTTGCTTGTGCAGGCTTTGAAGTGATTGACAACATTGGATTTAAAACCGTTGAAGAAGGAGCAAAGGCAGCTATAGATGTAAAATCGGACATTGTGGTACTGTGTTCATCCGATGAGGAATATGAAACCATTGCACCAGAAGCATTTGAAAAACTCAATGGCAAAGCCATATTTGTGGTTGCTGGTGAACCAGCTTGTAAGCCTAACCTTGAGACCAAGGGAATTAATAATTATATTAGCGTAAAGAGCAATGTGCTTGAAACGCTTAAATTCTATCAACAGTTACTGAACCTTTAAGCCATGAAGCCAGATTTTTCAAAAATAAAGATAAATCAGGAGCATTGTTCAGATGTTAAGCATGACCTCAATGGTCTTTTTATCACTCCTGAGCAAATTGCAGTAAAGCCTGTTTACTCAGCTACCGACCTTCAGAAAATGGAGCATTTAAACTATGCTGCAGGTATTCCTCCATTCCTTCGT
>CAZDXY010000079.1:0-18447 GCA_964509385.1 uncultured Rikenellaceae bacterium | reverse complement strand
AGATTTAGTAATCTACGAAATGCACATTCGCGATTTTGTTGAGGGTGATTATATAATTACAGCCCTCGAAAAATTGGACTATTTAGAGAAATTGGGGGTAAACGCCATCGAACTAATGCCTATTAACGAGTTTGAGGGTAACGACAGCTGGGGTTACAATCCAAGTTTCTACTTTGCCCCCGACAAAGCTTATGGAACCAAGAATGATTACAAATTATTCATTGATGAGTGCCACAAAAGAGGTATTGCAGTTATTATCGATATGGTGCTAAATCATTCATTTGGTCTATCGCCTTTGGTCCAAATGTATTTTGATCCCTATGCAGGCGATTGGGGCGAACCCACTGCTGATAACCCTTGGTATAATCAAACTTGCCCTCACCCACCCTGGTGCTGGGGCTACGATTTTGATCACGAAAGTGAATATACCATAGACTTCATTGATAGGGTTGCCGAATACTGGCTTACCGAGTTTAAGGTTGATGGTTTTCGTTTCGACTTTACCAAGGGTTTTACCAACGTCTTGTCCGGAGGTGATGGCTGGTACTATAACGCTCAAAGAGTTGCCATTTTAAAACGTTATGCCGATTTTATTTGGAGTGTTAACCCCAATGCATATGTAATTCTTGAACACTTTACCGCCAATGATGAGGAAAAGGAGTTGGCAGAGTACAGAAGCGATGAGGGAATGGGAATGTTAATATGGGGAAATATAAACCATACCTACAACGAGGCTAGTATGGGATGGCTAAACGATTCTAACTTCGATTGGATATCATATAAGAAAAGGGGTTGGAATGTACCTCATTTAATAGGTTACATGGAAAGTCACGATGAAGAACGGCTGATGTACAAGAATTTAACCTACGGAAATAGTTCAAATCCTGGTCACGATGTTAAGAATTTGGACATTGCCTTAGCTCGTCAAAAATTAGTTGGTGCTTTCTTTTTTACTATCCCTGGTCCCAAAATGATATGGCAATTTGGAGAACTTGGGTATGATGTTTCTATTGAATACAATGGAAGAACAGGACGTAAACCCATTCGTTGGAACTATTATGGTGTTTACAACAGGAGAAGTTTGTTTAATACTTGGGCTGAACTGATTGCTCTCAGAAAAGGGTTTCCTGTTTTTTCCACCGATAATATTTCACTATCCCTTTCAGGTGCTGGAAAAACAATAAGGTTATCGCATAGTGATATGGATGTTATTATTGTAGGAAATTTTGATGTAACCCAACAAGATATCTCCATTTCTTTCCCAAATACGGGAAAGTGGTACGAGTACTTTTCTCAAACCGATATTACCATTGAGTCAGCCAACCAAACAATTACAATGACTCCTGGAGAATACAGAATGTACTCTACTGTCTTCATTAATCGTGAGGATTATATAGTTGATGTGAGTCAAAGCACTACCATTTCAACGAGATTTGATGTCCATGTATGGCCTAATCCATTCGAAGAACTATTATCAATATCAATAGAATCTGCCATTCGAGAGCATTATAGCATTAATCTCACGGATATAAATGGCAGGGTGCTGACAAATATCAGCAATGGAATGCTATTGCCGGGAGAGAATCTCATTAGTTGGAATAAAAGTATTGATTTGCCAAAGGGAATCTATATCCTCATGGTTCAAACTAGTTCACAACGAAAAGCTGTTAAGGTTTTTGTAAATTAGTTTTGGTGATAAGGTAATAACCGGTTAGTCTATTTGCTAACCGGTTTTTTATTTTATCACTATAATTCTCATTATATTCGAACTTTCTTTTTTATCCTCCTATGAATTGGCTTAAATCATTAGTCATTATTGTTCTGGTAATTATTCCTCAATGCTGCTTAAGCAATAATACTATTTCTTTTCCCTTAGATTCAACCAACAAAGGTTCAATGATTGGTACAAATCTGATCTCTGGAGTTTTGATGTATCACCACAAAGAAATGGAGATACTAAGAGAAAAACAGGTTAATGCCATTGAAATCTCATGGATATTTCATGCCAATGGTGATAAGCTATGGCATAAGTTTTACCATTACCCTGAATATGGGCTAGCCTACGTATTAATGGATTTGGGAAGTCCGACCATTCTTGGTTACTCTCACGGAGTTTTACCATTTGTAAATTTTCCACTCACATCATTTAACCGAAAACTATCTGCTGGTTTCCGTGTTGGATCAGGGATGAGCTACATTACAAAAAAATATCACCGAACAGAAAACTTTAAAAACTCTGCCATTTCTACTCATATTAATGCATTGGTTTCATTTAACCTTGAGGGAAGATATCTAATCACTAATGATTTATCAGCACGACTAGGTTTTCATCTCACACATTTATCTAACGGTACACTTAAAAAGCCCAATGCTGGGCTTAATTATCCAATGATGTCGTTTGGATTGGCATACAGATATCGAGATCAAAAAGAAAACAATGAATATCGTTTAAAATTTGTTGACAAACAAAATCGAATTCAATTGTTTGGTTACGGATCTTATAAGGAGGCAAAAGGGGCTGGAGGACCAAAATACAATGTTGGTGCGTTATCACTTGAGTATACTCGTCCAATTAAAACTCTATGGCGATTTGGAATTGCACTGGATATGATGTATGATGAATCTTCGGCTTTTTTAATGGAATATAAGAAAATACCTTACGACTCGAAATGGCAAACAGTTAGTTCGGGTGTAACACTTAGCACTGAGATAATGCTTGATAGGTTATCGGCTGTTGTTCATTTTGGAAAGTATATCAAGAATCCAAGTCGTGAAGGAGGAACTGTATACCAAAGAATTGGCTTAAGATACAGATTTGCCGAAAGATTTTGGATGCATTTAGCACTCAAAACACACTGGGGATCTGCCGATTACATTGAATTTGGCTTAGGCTATAAAATTTACTAGTTATGAACAGGTTGATACTACTTATTCCTATTTTATTCATTGTACTCCCTTCGTGCAATAGTGAGGATGCCTGGGATATATTTAAAACCGCAGGTAAAACAATTACCATTGAAAGAGAGGTCGATGCATTTACAAAAATTGAAATGCTCGATAGAATTAATGTAGAAATTTATCAAGATACAATAGAAAGACTATTTATAAAGGGACCAAAAAACCTTTTAGCTAAGGTAAGCACCGATGTACAAGACAGCATTCTAAGCATAATTGATAATAATTCATTTAACTGGGTGCGAGATTATGGCCATAAAGTAACAGTAAAAGTTCATGTTAAACATTTAAAAAGGATTTACTATGAGGGTATTGGTAATATTTCTACTTTAAACCAACTGATTAGTGATTCCCTTGTGATCCGATCTTTTCAAAGTGCTGGGAGTATAAACCTAAATGTTGATCTGGGATATTTTCATTGCTATTTTAATCAAAGCCTAGTAGATTTGAACATTGCTGGAACGGCTAATAAGGTTCATGCACAAATAAATGGTACAGGATTCTTATACTGTCATGAGTTGATTACACCTTGGTGTAGAGCATTCAATCAGGGTGCTGGTGATATTTATGTGTACTCATCGGGTTTTTTGAGCGGTGTTATCGAAGGTTCTGGTAATGTTTACTATACAGGAAACCCAAACCATACAGTTTTTGAGTATATAGGAAGAGGCGATGGAAGTTTTATCGCTTTTTAAAGATTGCTATTATAAATATCAAATAATAAAAATTATTTTTAAGATGATAAGGTATTGCGAAGCTATTTCATCTTTACATTTGAATCGAATAAGGATCGGATAAACCGATGGAATCGGTGAATACCTTTAACAGGCTCTGACCACATGAAGAAACACTCCCCTGCAATGATTGAAATTCCATGCTTACTCGAAATTTCCTTAATTTCTTGCGAATTGCAACTAACATGAATCCATATTCTTTTTATACCCATATTTGCTGCCTCACGAGCTAAGTCAATGGCTAAATCCTTTCTCGTGATGATATATATAGCCTCAACATCACTAGGAACTTGCGAAAGTGAACGGTAACATTTTTGGTCGCATATCTCATCAGCATTAGGGTTAATGGGATAAACTTTATATCCCCTGTCGTTAAAAGCTTCGGATAGCAAACGGCTAAAATGGTTCTTATCCCTCGATACATATGCTATGGCAACAGCCTTTGATATAAAAAAATCATCAATTTCTTTATACATATCCTATTGTTTTATTGTTATTTACGAGGTAAAAGATGATTAGTTTAATAATTTTGCCCAACGTATTTCTAAATATGTTAAAAACTACATATTTGATGATAAATATTTTTGATTGCTATTAATTCATATTTTTGCGCTGCAAAGTTATAACTATGGTTTCATTAAATCAAGTTTCAGTATCCTTTGGTGGTTTCGATTTATTTCGAGATTTAAATTTTGTGGTTGGACCCCGCGAACAGATAGGTTTGGTTGGTAAAAATGGTGCAGGAAAAACAACAATTCTTAGGTTAATCGTAGGCGAAATGACCCCAACAAAAGGGTTAGTGAGCATACCAAAAGACGTAAGAATTGGGTATCTACCTCAACAAATGGATGTAGCAAATACGCGAAGCGTAATGGATGAAACCATGCAAGCTTTTGCAGAAACCTTAACGCTTGCCAAAGAAATAAAATTGCTATCAAGTGAACTAGAAATCAGAACAGATTATCATTCCGATTCATACACAAACATTATATCAAAGATATCCGAAAAAAGCGACCGTTATAATCTGATGGGTGGGGATAATCTTGAGTCAATCGCAGAGGTTACACTTCAGGGTCTTGGATTTGAAAGAACCGAATTTTCGAGACCCACAAAGGAGTTAAGTGGCGGTTGGCGAATGCGTATTGAACTTGCCAAAATTTTGCTTAGTAAACCGGATGTTCTTCTGCTTGATGAACCAACCAATCACCTTGATATTGAATCTATTCAATGGTTAGAGGAGTACTTGCAATCTTATTCAGGATCTTTACTTTTGATTTCACATGATAGGGCATTCCTCGATAATATAACTGAACGCACCATAGAACTTTCACTTGGCAAGGCGTACGACTATAAAGTACCTTACTCAAAATATGTTGTTTTACGTCAAGAACGACGTGAACAGCAACTGGCAACATACAATAATCAGCAAAAACTTATTGCCGAGACGAAAGATTTCATAGAGCGATTCCGGTACAAAGCCACAAAGGCTAATCAGGTTCAATCGCGTATTAAGATGCTTGAAAAGTTAGAAATTATTGAAGTTGATGAGGAGGATAACTCTGCTATCAACATTCGCTTTCCCGCAGCACCTCGCTCAGGCGATGTTGTTGTTAAGGTTGACAATGTTAGCAAGAAATTTGGAGATCATCTAGTGTTCAGCAATGCTAACATAGATATAAAACGTGGTGAAAAAATTGCATTTGTTGGGCGAAATGGTGAGGGAAAAACAACACTAAGTCGCATAATTGTGGGAGAACTTGATTTTAATGGCAAATTGAAAATCGGCCACAATGTTAGCTTAGGCTATTTTGCGCAGAATCAGGACGAGTTGATGAACCCCAACCTTAGCGTGCTAGAAACCATTGACAGGGTTGCCGTAGGTGATATAAGAACAAAGCTAAGGGATATTTTGGGTGCATTCCTCTTTCGAGGGGACGATGTAGATAAAAAAGTAGCCGTTCTTTCAGGAGGTGAGCGTAACCGTTTGGCAATGGTTAAACTAATGCTACAGCCATACAATCTTTTGGTACTTGACGAACCTACTAACCATTTGGATATGCGCTCAAAGGATATTTTAAAGAGTGCACTTTTAAACTACAAAGGCACTGTAGTTCTTGTATCGCACGACAGGGAGTTTTTAAATGGTTTGGTTGGCAAAGTTTACGAATTCAGAGAAGGAAAGGTGAAAGAAAATATTGGAGGTATTTACGATTTCCTTGAAAAGAGAAAACTTGAGTGTCTTAAAGATTTAGAAACCCGCAAAAATGATTTTCGAGAGGAAAAAAATAGTAAGCAAGAATCAGATCAGAAAAAAATATGGCTCGATCGCAAAGAGCATGATAAGATGATTAGACGCGTCTCTTCGCAACTGGAAAAAATTGAGAAAGAAATCTCTGAAATGGAAAAAGAAATTGCTCGTATCGTTGCAATTCTTGCCAATCCCGATGAGAACATTTCAATGGATACAGAACTTTACGACCATTATCAAGATACAAAAGAAAAACTTGCTAATCATATGGATAAATGGGAAGAATTATCCCATGAATTGGATTTGATGACAGAGAAAAGGGTAGATTTTTTATAAAGTTTTTTAAGTGTTAATTTTGAAATGGTATAATGAAGGGTGATAATTGAGAACTGAGAACTGAGAATTAATGGTACTATAACTCTTCGACAAGTTTAGTTCAAACCTTAACCTTAGTAATTTTTCTATGTATGAAAAGAACAACAAATACCGATATGATTTATGGAATTAGAGCCGTAATGGAAGCCATTCGCTCAGGAAAGCAGTTGGATGGAATAATCATGAAGAAAGGGTTAAGCGGGGATTTGGCACAAGAACTATTGGACACTTTGAAAAAGTATGGAATTCGTCCTCAACTAGTTCCGGCAGAAAGGTTTAATAGTTTTGGCAATAAGAATCATCAAGGAGTGGTTGCTTACCTCTCTCCTATTGACTTCCAGCCAATTGAAGAGGTTATTGCCCGTACATGGGAGCAAGGTAAGTCCCCTTTTATAATAATTGTCGACAATGTTACAGATGTAAGAAATTTTGGTGCAATTGTCAGAACAGCTGAATGTGCGGGAGTTCATGTAGTTGTTTTCCCGGCAAAAGGTTCTGCAAGGATTGGTTCAGATGCAGTAAAAACTTCAGCTGGTGCTCTGCACCATATGCCAATTTGCAAAGTGGGTAGCTTAAAATCAACGATAAAATTCCTTCAAAATTCAGGGATTAAAGTAATTGCAGCAAGCGAAAAGTCAACAAAAACTTACACGCAATTGAATTTAAAACCACCAATTGCCATAGTGTTGGGATCCGAAGATTTTGGTGTTTCTCCAGAAGTGCTAAAAGTTTCAGATGAATTGGTTTCAATACCAATTACCGGAAAGGTAGAATCGCTAAACGTATCAGTTGCGGCTGGGGTAATAATGTATGAAGTTGTTCGTCAGCAAAACCTATAGATCATTATTATCCAGTACTGCAGCGCAAGTTTGTCTCCCTGCTTCAATAAACTCTTTGGCCTTAAAAAACTCAAATGATCCCCCTGCATGCTTTGATATTTGAATCAGTATATCAGGGGGTGAAGTCTCAATGGTATATTGTATTATTTTATCCTGCATAACCTGAATTGTTCGGTTTAGCATATCGAAATACCCAAGCTTATCTTTTTTTGGATTTTTCTTTTGATTGTTTAAGAAAAACTCATTCCACTTAGCCTTAAGTTGATCTATTGTATTTTGCTCTTCGTAAACCTCAACTTTATTGACTTTTGGTAATTTGGGTTTTTTATAGGGGATTAGTGCGTTTACATCAACTGCTATAATAAGATCTGAATCGATTTTAGGTATATGATTGATAGGTAGTGGGTTCATCACTCCTCCATCAACTAACATCCCATCTGGAAGTTCGATTGGTGTAAAAACGTTTGGAATGGAAACCGATGCTCTAATGGCATCGTAAAGGTCCCCAGATGTAAATATAACTTCCTCGTTTTTAATGATATCAGCAGCAACTATGGAGAGTGGAATGGGTAATTTCTCAATATTAACTTTAGGAATGAAGCCCTGTTTCTTCATTTCATCAAACACCTTTTCTCCCTTTATAAAACCATGAGAACTGAATGTGAAGTCAATTAGATTGAATACATCCAACTTATCTAAATCCAAAACCCAATTTTTATACCCTTGCAAAGTTCCCGCTGCAAATAAACCACCCACAAATGCACCCATCGAACTGCCAGATATGGCAGTAATGCTATGCCCTCTTCTTAAAATCTCTTCAATTACACCGATATGGGCTAGCCCTCTTGCTCCTCCACTAGATAGTACAAGTGATATCTTTTTTTTCTCTGCCATTATTTAAAAGATTTTTTTGAGTCTTTATCTCAATTTCCATTTCGTTTTAAGGTAAGTAAAACTTAATCGCCAGAAAAAGTAGAAATCACCATAGCTTTCAATAAACTCGTTGGTTGTGTTTGATGCTGTAAAAGTTTCAGTAATAATTGCATCCTCACTGTAAATGGGTAACGAAACCCCCAATTGCAGATTTGTGCGAATGTTATTAATAGGAATTGTAACCCCAAAAGCAGGCTCTAAAGATAAAAGGTTAAAACTGCCTGATATTTCGCTTATCTGTGTTTTGGAACGTCGGTAGAACTCAAAACTTTGATAATTATTAAGGGAGATCCTAGATGCAAAGAATAATCCATACTTTTTCTTAAGTGCATTAGTTTGTAATTGTCCAAAAATGGTCAAGTATTCTGCTTTGGTCATATCATCGGAACTTTCCGATGTGCTATTCTCTTTTCTAATATAATTGTCAACCGACGAAATTCTAGCTCCGACAAACATTTCAACTATGTTGAAAAACTTGTACTGCCTATGCTTGAAGTAACCAAGACCAGCCAAACCTGAAAAATTATTATTATGAATTGTGTAATCAACCGATGCTTTTCGATTGTATTTAAAAACGTTAACATTTCCAGCCGCTACCAGAGCAATATTCTTGGGTAGTGTGTATGAAAAATTTAAGTCAATTCCTCCATCATATCCTATTGTAAAAGAGTACTCTTTAATATCAAAATGCCCTGGGTTAACCAATGCCATGGGTTTGTAGTAATCGATTGGTTGTGCCTTTAAATTGCCGTTAAAAAGTAAAATAAGGCAAAGTAAAATCAGCATGCAGGTTCTATATAGTAAAAATTTTGATTTGTTCATAAAATTGATTTTTTAATTATTTGCAAGTTTCTGAAAATCATCACCTGTGGGATTCTGAAAAACTCTTAATTCAAATTGTGGAACTATTGCTAAAATATGGTCGAAGATATCAGCCTGAACTCCCTCGTACTTTACCCAAGCTTTTTCGATAGAAAAACAGTAAACCTCGATAGGTATCCCTCTCTCTGTTGGCTGTAAATGCCGAACCATATGAATGGCATCGGTATTAACCTTTGGATTGCTTTTTAGGTAGAACTCAACATAGCGACGAAAAACCCCAATATTTGTCATTCTTCTGCCATTTACAGGCATTGTGGTATCAAACCCCATCTTTTGATTAAACTCATCAATTTCTTTTGTTCGTTGCTCAATGTAATCTTTAAGCAAGTGTATCTTTTTTAATTTATCAAGCAATTCGGGTGTGCAAATTTTTACGCTGCGCATATCAATAAATATTGATCGCTTAATTCTTCGTCCGTCCGATTCCTCCATACCTTTCCAGTTTGTAAAACTTTCAGATACAAGCGAATAGGTTGGTATTGTGCTAATGGTTCTGTCCCAATTTTGCACTTTAACAGTATTCAGCGTAATCTCCAATACTGTTCCATCGGCATTGCGGCTGGGCATTTCAATCCAATCGCCAATTTTAACCATATTATTTGCGGATACTTGAACTGAAGCAACCAATCCAAGTATGGTATCCTTGAAAACCAACATAAGAATAGCAGCCGACGCACCCATTCCTACCAATAGGTTGAGTGGATTTTTATTGATAAGTACAGAAATAATTATTACACCTCCCAAGATGTATACTATAATTGATAGAACCTGCATATATCCCTTTATTGGACGATCCTTTGACATTGGAAGGGTTTGGTACATATCGTGCAGGGCATTGATAAGGGAGTTTATAACAATTATGCAAACGGCAATAATGTATATATAAGTAAATTTCTCAATTAGCAATGTTAAATCTGGTTTGTAATCGTAGAGAGCAATGCCAATGGTAAATTGAATTACCAATGCAGGTGCAAGATGTGATAGTTTATGGAATACCTTTCGTTCAATTAAAAAATCATCCCATTTATTCTTTGTTCTTTTTGTTATATAGGTCAAACCAGCAACAATTATATACTTTGCAATAAAATTTGCCAAAACAGATAGAGTAATTATGGCAACTATTGATATGGCTACTTTTGAAAACTGAGCCATATCATTATTTAATCCATTATTAATTAACCAAACCTCAAAATTTTCCAAAAATTCATAGGATTTCACTACTCTGTCTTCCATAATCTTATTATTGAGAATACTATTTAATTAGTTTTCTATTTGTTACAAAGATAATAAAAGCGACATGACTGGCAAAAGTGTAGATAACCATCTGAATACTTTAATTATACATGAAAATACAATTTCTTTTCTTTAGTTTTATTTCATTGCTTTTGGCAATTACCAATTACTATCATATTTTTATCGAAATTTTAAAAAAACCTCAAAATTTCTAAAATAGGAACCTTCAACCTTTAACCTTTTAACATGAACCCAATTCTTGAATCAATCGATTATGTCATTCGACTTTACAACGAGTATATTGGTGGCTACCTAATCTTAATACTTTTAGTTCCCACAGGAATTTATTTTACATTAAAGTATCGTTTTCTACAGGTAACATACCTGCGTCATGCTCTAAAGCTTGTTGCTGGAAAATACAATAAAAAGGAAGATACAGGTGATGTAAGCCACTTTAAGGCACTTACCACTGCCCTTTCGGGTACGGTTGGTACAGGTAATATTGTTGGGGTTTCTCTAGCAATTTACCTTGGTGGTCCCGGAGCCATTTTCTGGCTTTGGGTTACAGGATTCTTTGGCATGATGCTAAAGATGGTGGAATGTACCCTTGCCCAGATTTTCCGTAAAGTTAACGCTGATGGAAGCATATCGGGCGGTCCAATGTACTATATTGAAATTGGCTTAAAGGAAAGGTTGGGAAGATTTGCCAAACCATTGGCATTGATTTTTGCCGGAGCTGCTGCACTTTGTACTCTGGGTACAGGGAACATGGCACAAGCCAACTCCATCTCCGATGTACTTTTCACAAGCTATAATGTTCCCGTATTAATTACAGGCATTGTGCTTGCCGCTTTGGTCTTGCTAATTATTGTGGGAGGACTTAAACGCATAGCCAATGTAACATCAACCTTAGTTCCATTTATGGCTGCTTTATACTTTTTGGCTGCCATTGTTGTAATAGGAGTTCACTGGCGCGATATTCCTGGTGCATTCGGATTAATTGTTCGCAGCGCTTTTACCGGAACAGCTGCAGCAGGAGGATTCGTAGGATCAACTTTTATAATGACATTGGTTTGGGGGGTAAGGCGTGGACTCTTTTCTAACGAGGCGGGTCAAGGTTCTGCTCCAATGGCTCATGCTGCTGCTAAAACCGAGCACCCCATGCGCGAGGGAATTGTAGCATCCCTTGAACCTATGGTTGATACAATTATTATCTGTACGTTAACAGCCCTTGTAGTTGTAATAACTGGTGCTTGGAGTTCAGGAATTCAAGGTGTTGGAATGACTGTTCAGGGATTTGAAGAAGGAATGGGGCGTGTAGGTTTAGGAATTCTAGCAAAACATATTGTAACTCTAGGATTGTTGCTTTTTGCCTTTTCAACCATTATTAGCTGGTCGTACTACGGCAGTCGTGCCATTCAGTACCTAATTAACGATAAAGCCATAAAACCCTACTACTTCGTATTTGCGCTATTCACTTTTTTTGGAGCCATCTGGGGGATTGATATAGTCTGGAATTTTGTTGACATGGTGATCACCTTTATGACCATACCTAATTTAATCGCACTTCTTCTTCTTTCCCCTGTAATGACCAGAGAAGTAAAAAGGTACTTAAAACATCTCAAGGAAAATGGGTAGCCTAAAATGGGAAATTATAAAATACAATTCATTGCATTAAAAATACTTAAATCCTCTTGATAGAGGAGTCAGGGGTTATTCATATCGGGATTACGAAAAGTTAGTATTTGATGAACCATTTCGAGGGATACCCTTGCTTGATTGTAATGGGGATTGATTTCCAGTGCTTTTTGAAAATCATTAATAGCCAAATTAAAGTTTCCGCTTTGCCAATGAACCTTCCCCCTGTAGAAATACACCTCAGGATTCAATGGGTCCTCTTCGAATGCTTTATTTAAAGAACTTTCAGCATCTATAAGATTTCCGGCATAAAGTTCCTGTATTCCCTTGTCTAAATGTTTACTCATTTTATTCTGTGTAAAAAACTATTCCATATAAACTCTATTATCCATCATGTATTCATACGCTTTAACAGGCATAAAGTATCGTACATCCAGTCCATTTTTAATGCAATCACGGATAAACGTCGAACTAATCTGAATTATGGGAGCGGTTACTACATCAACTTGATAATCAGCCTTAATTTTATCAATATCTGAGCCTAACCTTGGATAAACCAAAATTTGATGATTATTTAGCAAAGATTTATAATCCTTCCATTGCGAAATGGTATCCATGGAATCGGAACCCATAACCACATGAAAATTTCGCTGGGGATATTTTTCTTCCAATATTTGAACGGTGTCGATTGTGTATGATGGTCGGGGCATATTCATCTCAATATCACAGATATGAAATTTTGGATAAAAATCTTCTATAGCCTTTTTAACCATTTTGAGCCTATGGCCATCATTAGCCAAATCAGCTTTATCTTTAAGCGGATTTTGAGGACTTACAACAAACCATAGCTCCTCTAGATCGGAGAATTCTAGAACATACCCAGCTATGGCAATGTGCCCAATATGGATTGGATTAAACGATCCGAAAAAGAGGCCAGTTTTCATTTCTGATGTAAAAATTGATTTACTGCATTACTAGCATCTGCAACTGCTTTATCAAGGTTGTCGTTAATAATTATAATGTCAAAATCCTTTGCGTATTCCATCTCCTCACGGGCTTTGCCCACACGACTAGCCAGACTTTCAATTGTTTCTGTTCCACGAAGTTCAAGGCGTTTTTGTAGTTCTTCAACAGATGGAGGCATGATAAAAATGGCAAGAGCTCTATCGCTGAAAATCCTTTTTAAATTCAACCCACCCTTTACATCCACATCAAAAACCACTTGGTTACCCTTTTCCCAAATACGTTCTATTTCCGATTTCAAAGTGCCATAGTATGAATCTGGATAAACCTCTTCCCATTCCACAAATTCATTATTATTAATCTTTCTTTTAAACTCTTCAGGGGATAAAAAGTAGTAATCGCGACCATTCACCTCTCCCTTTCTCATAGCCCTACTACATGCCGATATTGAAAATTCAAGTCTGGAATTATTATTCAGTAAATGTTTTACTATGGTAGTTTTACCTGAACCCGAAGGGGCAGAAAAAATCAGAAGTTTTCCATTCATAATATACAATAAAGTGCTAAAAGATGATATAACTTAGACAATGCTTCAAAAAGAATACAATTATAATCAAAAACTCTCAACTCTCAACCAATTAACAGTTTACATTTACCTATAACACATTCAATAATTGCTCCTTTATCTTTTCCAGTTCATCTTTCATCTGCACTACAATCTTCTGTATTTCAGAATGGTTTGCCTTTGATCCCAATGTGTTAATCTCCCTACCCATTTCCTGAGCAATAAACCCCAATTTTCGTCCAACCTGATCTTCCTCATTTAGGGTGTCAATGAAGTACTTACAATGATTATCCAGTCTTACCCTCTCCTCGTTAATATCGAATTTCTCAAGATAAAAAATGAGTTCCTGCTCAAAACGATTCTTATCGATATTAACCTCATTTCCGAGCTTCGATAAATTATCTGTTATTCTACTTCTTATGACTTCAATCCTCTCTGGCTCAAAAGAGGATATCTGATAAAGTAACTCTTTAATCAGTTTAACTTTATGTAGTAGATCTTTTTCTGTCACCTTACCCTCCTGATATCTGAAATCATTTAAACTGTCCAGAGCCTTTGTAATGCAATCAAATAATCCGTCCCACTCTTCCTGGGTAATGTCTTCTTTCTGTGAGTTAAAAACTTCTGGAAGTCTAAGAATAGTTTGCACAACAGGTTCTTTCTCAATTTGCATGTCCAATTCACGAGCAATGGCATTTATTTGATTGTAGTATGATTTAAAAACATCTTTATTGATGGTTAGCGCAGTTCCTGCCTCTTCCTCTTCAATATTGATGTAAAAATCTACCTTCCCACGCTGAATAGACTGAGCAACCAAGTTTCTAATTTCTAGTTCTTTTTCCCTGTAAGGTAAAGGAATCTTAAATGCAGAAATATCCAATTGCTTACTATTTAGAGATTTTATCTCAGCAATTAATTTTTTACCCTTTACCAATAATTCGGCTTTGCCGAAACCTGTCATCGATTTTATCATCAATTTTAGCTTTTATGCAAAGGTAAGCTATTGGAAATAAAACTCAAAAAAGATAGATTAGTCCTTTAAAATAGTTTTAGCAAAAAACACGAGGATGTCTCAAAAGTCTGAATATTTTTTTTTTGCCACCAAGACTCAAAGACACTAAGAAACACAAAGACCTAATAATCGAAAGAGAATGCTTAGTGAATCTTTGAGCCTTCGTGCCTTCGTGGCGAAAAACACCTTTAAAGACAGCCCCGTGTATAAAACCTTAAAATCTATTTTCTGGATATTAAACTCTTTCCAACTCTACTGTAAAGTGTCTCATGATTGGTGCCTCCCACAGTATCTTAAAACCCTTATTTATATTATCCCTCCTATCAAAGACATTCTTTAGAGCAACAGCAATTACATCCATGTGGTTGTTGGTGTATGTGCGACGAGGAATGGCCAATCGAAGAAATTCTAACCGAGGAAACCGATTTTCGCGAGTAACTGGATCACGATCAGCCAGCAAAGTGCCGATCTCAACACCTCGAACTCCTGCTTCTAGATATAATTCAATGGCAAGAGTTTGAGCACGAAATTGTTCTTTTGGAATATTGGGGAGCATTTTATTAGCATCAACAAAAATGGCATGACCACCAGGAGGTGACTGAATTGGAACTCCAAACTCCTTCAACTTGTTTCCAAGGTATTCTACCTGCTTTATTCGGGTTTCCAAATAATCAAACTCTGTTCCTTCATCAAGTCCTACAGCAAGTGCATTCATATCCCTACCCGACATACCGCCATATGTAACAAATCCCTCGAACATAATATTATAAGTAGAGCATTGACGCCAAATATCCTGCGATTTCATTGCAATAAAACCACCCATATTCACAATGGCATCCTTTTTACTGCTCATGGTCATAAAATCAGCATAGCTGAACATCTCCTTCACAATTTCCTTAATGGTTTTCTTTTCGTAACTCTTTTCGCGAGTCTTAATAAAGTAGGCATTCTCTGCAAATCTGGCAGAGTCGAAAAGAACAGGTTTGCCATACTTATTGGCAACTTGCCTTACCTCACGAAGGCACTGCATTGAAACTGGTTGTCCTCCAGCTGTATTATTTGTTACTGTTACTATGATAAAAGGAACCTTTGCTGAATTTTGGGATAAATACTTATCCAACTTCTCAGTGTCAACATTGCCCTTAAAAGGATGAAATGCCTGTGTATCGTTTGCAATATCAACTGTAAGGTCAACAGCATTTGCCTTACGAAACTCGATATGCCCTTTAGTGGTATCGAAATGGGAGTTGCCTGGAATACAATCGCCTTCCTTTATTAGCACCGAAAACAACACATTCTCAGCTGCTCTACCCTGATGAGTTGGCATGAAGTATTCGAACCCTAAAATTTCCTTTATTGCATTCTTTAAGTTGTAAAACGAAGAGGCGCCTGCATAGCTCTCATCGCCAACCATAAGGGCACTCCATTGACGATCGCTCATGGCACCTGTGCCTGAGTCTGTTAATAAATCTATAAATACCTGATCGCTCTTGAGGTTGAAAAGATTATACTTTGCTTGTTTAATCCATTCTTCACGCTCAGCACGGGTACTCTTTCGAATGGTTTCAACCATCTTTATCTTATACGATTCTGCAAATGGTAAATCCATATAATTATTTTTAAAATTGAACTAATAAAAAATTAATACGAAAAGATTGACTATGAAATAAGTCAACTAAAAATGGTAAGTATCGCGATTTTTAATGTTGCGATAAACGTTTTTGGCTAATAATGATAGGATTTCCTTAACAATCATCGAATTATCAAATTCATTGCATCAAAATTATTAAAAAAATACGAATAATCAAATGGATATTATTTGAAAAGTATATGCAACAAATACAAAAAAAGTATAATTCTTATGCACTTTTATTCTTTTTTCAATTCAAAATCGTAACTTCGATAAATTGATAATTCAGTTTAGATTCTTTTAATGCAATCCTTCTATAAAATACTTTTCCTTTCATCAACGATGCTACTGATTTGTTTTGGGCAGTTATTGCTTGCTCAAGAATCACCTTTATGTTTTCAAAAACAATCAGATAGCATACGGATCAATTTAGAAAAGCACGTTCAATATTTGAGCTCCCATAAATTATTGGGGCGCAGTAGCCTAACTGGACATGATATAAAAGCTTCAAATTACATCGATTCCATATTCCAAAGTTTCGATCTTAATCCATACTTAGCAATTCCCGAAAGAACATTTTTCCAACCTTTTGCCATTCTGTCCACAATTCCACAACGACGGACAATGAATTTTATGGGTAGTACCTATGATTATGGCAATGACTTTATATGCTTAGGTACCGATCCCAAAATTTCAAAAAAATTCGAGATTGTTTTCGGGGGATTTGGTGAAGTTGATGAGATTGATAGTCCTGACCTTAATGGAAAAGCTCTTCTAATATTTGCCAACAACCTCAGAATTGCCGGCATGCGCGTTAGCGAATATGCAATGGAAAAGGGTTGTTCCTTAATAATTGTTGCTAACCCCAATTATCCCAAGCAATTCGAGTCCATATCACAACATTTGCAAGAGCAGCATAATTCTAGAAGATTCAGCATCATTCAATCAAAACCCTCCTCCCCAAGTCGTTTCTTCTCCAAACTTAACAATCCCATTCCTCAAGTGCTAATATCGGATAGGTTGGCAGCCAGAATGTTAGGCGAAAATCCAATGAAATTAGCCAAAAGCCTTGAAAAAGGTAAACCCTTAAAAAGTATTCCTTCTGAATTAAAAGTTTGTTTTAACCTATCTTATAACGTTGACACCATTTTTACCCGGAACGTAATTTCTTATATTCCCTCAAGTATAGGTTCTCAGGAAAGCATTTTGGTTTGTGCCCATATAGACCATCTTGCCCCTGAAGGGCGAAATTGGTTTCCCGGAGCCGATGATAATGCTTCAGGAATATCCATAATTATTGAACTTGCCCGACTATTTACCAATGATATGAAAAATGGATATTTACCCCATCGAAATATAGTTTTTGCTGCTTTCACTGCCGAAGAAATTGGTCTTTTTGGTTCAGAATTTTACTCCTTAAACCCACTATTCAACATCGATAGTATAACTGCTGTCCTCAACTTTGATATGATTGGAAAAATGGGTAAGCAGCTAAAACATGGGAATAACCTATTCGTTTCAGGTAAAAATCGATTGGATGGTTTTGTGAAAATTATTAATGCATTTAATAGCGATTCAACAATGACTGTTGATACAAAAGACTTAGAAAAGATTACCCTTTTCACTCTATCTGATCACTACCATTTTATGGAAAAAGGTATTCCATCCTTTTTATTAACCACTGGTCTCCATGATGATTACCATAAACCCACAGATACCTCTGAAAAACTCTCTTACGATAAAATGGTAAAAATAGTCCAACTTGCCTACGATGCCATTAAGCATTTTGCTGATAAACCCAGTCCATGGGAGTAGAGAATTGATTGATTGCACTTCGACAGGCTCAGCGTAAAATTGATTGGTTGGTTGCTCTTCGACCCCCGAAGCCTCGGGGGATTGATTGATTGAGTATTCGGTCACCCAGCCCAACTAAGTCATTCAGGTGTGGGTCTTCGGTCTTCGAACTTCCGACTTCTTCATTTTACATTTAAAAGTAAAGGTCCCTCTCACCCTGCCTTATTCTTTCAATCCTATTTTTAATCTCGTTGGTGTTCGCTTGACCATTAAGGTCGTTTAAAGTTCTATGGATTAATTCGTATCCTTTTTCTCTAAATTCATCTGTTGCATAATCCTCAAGATATTCTGTTAGGGTTAGCAAAGCATTGGGGGTACAAAAACGCTTGATAAAACCCAGAACAGAAAACTCCATAAAGTGTTCGCCGGTTCTACCAAGTCTATAACATGCTGTACAAAAAGAGGGTATATAATTGTTCTCTATTAACTCGTCAATTATTTCGCCCAATGATCGATTGTCGTTTATGAGAAACTGCTCACGGTTAAGGTTTTGCGCCTCATTATTGGTGTTTGAGTAGGTGCCAAGCTCCAACTTTGTGCCCCCATCGATTTGGGAAACGCCAAACTGTAGCACCTTTCTCCTTAC
>CAZDXY010000078.1:0-18505 GCA_964509385.1 uncultured Rikenellaceae bacterium | reverse complement strand
CTCCCTATGCTTTCAAAGAAAAATCAAACTTTTCTTACATCGAACTCACGTTAAATAATAAAAATATTTTTGACAAAAATAGTAGTAAAGATTTTTATTTATCAATTTAAAACTCTTATATTTGCAATCCAATTTGACTTTTACAACCTTAATTAATTGATAATTAAAGATTTTTAAACATGACAAAAGCTGATATCGTAAACGAGATTTCCAAGAACACTGGAATTGAAAAGGTTACTGTTCAGAAAACAGTTGAAGCCTTTATGGAAACAGTTAAAGAATCCCTTGTTAAGGAAAAGAATGTATACCTTAGAGGATTCGGTAGTTTCATCATTAAGAAACGTGCAAAGAAAACTGCTCGCAACATTTCTAAGAACACTACTATTATTATTCCCGAGCATTTTATTCCTGCTTTCAAACCCGCCAAAACCTTTGTTAATAAGGTAAAATCGCACGTTAAGTAGTATAAATTTTTTAATAATAAGAATTCTTAATCATGCCAAGCGGAAAGAAGAGAAAGAGGCATAAGATGGCAACTCACAAGCGGAAGAAACGCTTGCGCAAAAACCGTCATAAAAAGAAGAAATAATGCTGCAATTAATTCATTAGCAGTGTTATATCACCTCATAACCAACCTAAGGAGTTATACTGCTCTTTAGGTTGGTGTTGTTTGTTAATACCTTATCACATAACCAATCAAACCGATGCAAGTGAACACCGAACTGGTAATTGATCTACGCGCATCTGAAGTTGCTATAGCCTTGCTTGAGGACAAACAGCTTGTTGAACTCAACAAGGAGAAAAGCAATGTTCAGTTTTCGGTTGGTGATATCTATCTCGGTAAGGTCAAAAAAATTATGCCAGGGCTAAACGCCGCATTTGTTGATGTAGGGTACCAAAGAGATGCATTTTTGCACTACCTTGATCTGGGCCCTCAGTTCCATACGTTTAACAAGTTCGTTGAGATTTCAAAATCAAAGAAATCAAAAAATTTAACTCAGATTAAGCTTAAACTTGAACCCGAAATTGATAAGGATGGAAAAATATCTTCGGTTTTAAGTGCAGGACAAACTGTACTTGTTCAAATTGCCAAGGAACCTATTTCCACCAAGGGACCTCGTTTAAGCGCTGAGATTTCCATTGCAGGCCGAAACCTTGTGCTCATGCCCTTTTCTGATAAGGTTTCCATATCGCAAAAGATTACTTCAACTGAAGAAAAGAAGAGGCTCAAACGTTTAGTAGAAAGTATTATTCCAAAGAATTTTGGTGTTATTGTACGCACTGCTGCCGAAGGCAAAAAGGTAGCCATTCTGGATGCAGAATTAAGGAATCTTATCAAAAAGTGGGAATCCACATTCGAAAAAATAAAATCCAGTAGTCCACCCACCATTATACTCAGTGAACTTAAACGTACCTCTGCCATACTCCGTGATATGCTAAATGTTTCATTCAATAGCATTTACGTTAACGATGAAGTTGTATACAACGAAATAAAGGATTTCATTGGCACCATTGCTCCCGAAAAAGAGAAAATTGTAAAAAACTATTCAGGCAACGTTCCCATTTTTGAGAATTTTGGAATTGAAAAACAGATTAAGGGGCTTTTTGGTAAAACTGTATCCTTCAAAAGCGGAGCTTATCTTATTGTTGAGCACACCGAAGCATTACACGTTATTGATGTTAACAGCGGTAATCGATCAAAGGCAAGCAATGATCAGGAGACAAATGCACTTGAAGTAAATTTAGCCGCAACCGAAGAAATTGCCCGTCAATTACGACTAAGGGATATGGGGGGCATTATTGTTGTCGATTTCATCGACATGCACCTCAACGAGAATCGTCAAATGGTGTATGATAAGATGAAGGAGCTCATGAGCAGGGATAGAACCAAGCACAATATCCTTCCCCTTAGCAAATTTGGTCTTATGCAAATCACCCGTCAACGAGTGAGACCCGAAATGCACATTGAAACCCTTGAAAGATGCCCAACCTGCAAGGGTACTGGTGAAATCTCACCTGCCGTTCTACTCGATGAGCAAATTGAAAATCGGTTAGCTTTCCTTGTTAACGAGAAGGAAGTGAAAAAGTTAATCCTTAGAGTTCATCCCTTTGTGGAAGCATTCCTTAATCAAGGATTCTTTTCAAAACGTCGCAAATGGCAATGGAAATATAAATGTTCCCTTAAAATTGTCCCCATTTCATCGTATAATTTTTTGGATTACCATTTTTTTGATATAAACGAAAACGAGATAGATCATTAACCAATTTAAACCGCTGCTAGGCAGCGGTTTTTTTTATGATTTCATTAGCAAACAAAAATCCCTAAGTATTGCTATTTTTGCGGAAACAATAATTTTAATTTTTTGTTATTTTTTTATTGAACAAATCAATTCAGCATGAAAAAAGCAGTTTTAACAATTATCCTTGGTATTCTTGTATTTTCTTTATCAGCAAAATACAGTTTAGGACAGGTTAACGATCCTGTAACGTGGAGCATCAGCGCCAAAGAGGTAGGAGAGAATAGGAACCAAATTATTTTTAAAGCTTCAATTGACAAGGGTTGGCATCTTTATTCTATCGATATTCCCCCTGGAGGACCCATTCCCACAAGTTTCGTATTCCACGAATCAGAATCATATAAACTGGTAAATGGGATAAAACAAGATGGAAATAAAAAGGTGGAATTTGATCCAATTTTTAACATGGATGTTGGCTACTTCGATTTGGATGCCTCGTTTACCCAAATTGTCGAATTTTCTGAAGGATATGGAGGGGCTTCCATTTCAGGATTGATTGAATATCAAGTTTGCTACGAGGACAAATGCATATTCTTCGATAAAGATTTTAAGCTTACCTTAGGTGACCCAAGCATTGCTCCAAAAATAGCTTTAGCATCGGAAGGTTCTTCGTCTGAAGAAAGCGATAAAAAGTCAACGACAGAGGAATCGTCATTACTCCTGTTCTTTCTGATTTCATTTGCAGCAGGGCTTGCTGGGTTACTAACCCCATGCGTGTTCCCAATGATTCCGATGACTGTTTCTTTCTTTATGAGCAAGCAAAAAAACCGTATAAATGCCATTCTTAACGCTTTTGTTTTTGGCATTAGCATTATAATAATCTACTCATCTTTAGGACTTCTTGTATCGCTCACTGGCTTAGGAGCTGGATTTGCCAACCAGTTGGTATCGCACTGGCTACCCAACCTACTATTCTTCATACTATTCATGGCATTTGCGGCTTCATTTTTTGGCCTCTTCGAGATAACCATACCCAGTAGCCTATCTACCAAAACCGATAGCCAAGCCGAACGGGGTGGCTTCATTGGCTCATTCTTTATGGCACTAACTCTTGTTATTGTTAGCCTTTCATGTGTAGGTCCAATAGTTGGGGCGATACTTGTTGAGTCTGCTGCAGGACTAGGGTTAAAGCCGTTAATCGGAATGTTTGGATTCTCACTGGCATTTGCAGTTCCTTTCACGCTCTTTGCCATTTTCCCCTCTTGGATGCAAAAGTTGCCAAAGTCGGGTAGCTGGTTAAACTCTGTGAAAATTGTGCTTGGCTTTATTGTGCTCGCATTCGGCCTAAAGTTCTTATCTACTGTTGATCAAACCTACCATCTAGGAATTCTGGGACGTGAGGTTTACTTAGCTCTCTGGATATCAATATTCATAATGCTGGGATTATACCTCTTGGGGAAAATCCGCTTTAAATTCGACTCACCGGTTGATCATATTGGTTTCTTCCGAATGCTACTGGCTATTCTAACCTTTGCCTTTGTAATATACCTCATCCCTGGAATGTTTGGTGCACCACTTAAAGGATTATCTGGGTTGATACCACCAAAAACCGGGCATAGTTTCGATCTTGAACAGATGATTGGACAACAGCCTAGAACTTCCTCATCGGAAACTTCTCAATCGCTTTGCGATAAACCAAAGTACGATGACATTCTTCATCTACCACATGGCTTGCTGGGTTACTTCGACTATGATCAGGCATTATCCTGTGCCCGCGAGCAAAACAAGCCTCTATTTATCGATTTTGTGGGACACGCCTGTGCCAACTGCAAAGTAATGGAACAAAAGGTATGGAGCGATCCTCGTGTTTTGGAACGACTCCGAAACAATTTTATCATTGTTGCCCTTTACGTTGATGAAAGGACTAAACTTCCAGAGTTGGAATGGATTACCTCTTCTGTTGATGGCAAGGTTAAGAGTACGATTGGCAGGAAAAATGCCGATTTTCAAATAAGCCGTTTCAATGTCAACAGCCAACCCTACTACGTTTTACTGGATGGAAATGAGAAACTTCTTACCGATCCTTATGGCTTTAACACCAACGTTGATGAATTCATCGCATTTCTTGATAAAGGGATTGATCAGTTTAAATCCCAAGACCAAAAACCTACATTTAACATTGTTCCAACTGACATAAAAATTGGTAATTAATCAAAATTGCCTTTTCAGAATTAAGAGACTATAAAAATGCTTCATTTGGATAAAGAAACCAAATGGAGCATTTTTTATTTCGGTTCTACTACCAATTTCGTGGAAAATAAGGAAATTAAAGCAAATTTTAATCAATGGTTTGGGTTTGAAGACGCCCGCCTGAATGACGCAGTCGGGCAGGGATGTCCGAAGTCAGAATTAACATGCTTCAACCCTCCAATTTCGGTCTTCGGTCTTCAGACTTCCTACTCTACAGGCCTTCCGCTTAAATTGCAGTAGTACCATTATTTCAGCCATTTGTTAAAACCTCATATAAATTTTCAACTTGAGTTGAATTGTCAAACCTAGGCGAATTTATAGACCACAACCGAACGGACTGCCATAGAGGCAACCAAAGGAAAAATCGAAAATGGTAAAACTTGAGGGAGGAAAAACCAAAATATCATTAGCATTATCAGCAAAAACATGCTGGCCAAAAAGTAACTCTTTGAAATCCTTACTAATGGTTTAATAAAAACCATTACAATCGCAATTAAATGCAAGGGATTTGCCCAGATTATGTTAAAATTGTTGGCCATAACAGCATGGTCAGAGCCAAACCATTGGAAGGCAATCACGGTACCCAGTAAACCAACCAGCCCAAAAAGAATGGTATCGAACCATAAACTATGCCTTTTCCGCTTTACATCTTTATAGGTTAAAAATGCTGTTAGTAAAAAAAGAGCCATAAATACATATAAAGGAGATTCTCTTAAACGATTTCGAGGTATTTCAAGCCCTTCAAGCAGGGTAGTCGGAGGTTGTGCAAAAAAAGTGGTTGAACTATCAGTTTTAAAACTGGCATGTTGAAATGCTGTCATCATGTGCTCGGGTAGAAACATGTACTCCCAAGCTTCTGCTGGTCTATCGGCACTTACACCAAGTAAAAGGTTAATACCCAGTAAAGCCCAAGGTTTTTCCCTCACATTAGGCATTAGTAACTCTCTAAAAGTCATGCCTCGTTTAAGGGCACTGCTATCGAACTCAATGGTACGGGGAATTGTTTCAACAAAGATATCACGGATACGCGTTGCGCAGTTGTCGAACAGAAAATCGTAAAGGTAATACCGATATTGTGGAAGGTAGTTAATCCTCAGCGAATCGAGCAATAGCTGCTTTTCGTATTGTTGCAAATTAAGTATCTGCTCATAAACATATCGATCTTCAAAAATATAGGTGTACTCAAAATTTTTGTAGGTTGATACAGAAAGAATATAGTTAAGCTTGCCCTTTACAAAGTTTGGGTAAAACTTGGGGTCAGAAAAGTCGAAGGTGCCATAATTAAAAACCCAATCTACTCCAATAGTTGAATCTTTTACCCTTATAGCACTATGTCCAAAAATTGAGTATAGCTCTTCGCCCTGCGAACAAGTTATCAAGCTAACCTTTGCACTATCGGTAAGCATTACTGCGGGTAGCTGTGCAGAAGAAAAATAGCTACTGAGGGCAAACAGCAGGAGTAAAAGAGTAAAATGTACTTTTCCTATATTCATAGTTAATAAATTTATAAAAAACTGTGTAAAGTTAGCAGTATTTAATACTTTTCAAGATTAAGGTTGTGTAAAGATTTTATATTTTAGCATCTAAACTTTATGTTATGACTACATATCCTGTTTGTACTGGTGGCTCCTTCAAAAAACTTTCCGACACCTTTGAGGTTAGAAATCCCTATGATAATAAGCTGATAGCCAATTGCTCTTTAGCGGGAGTAAATGAGCTAGAAGAATCTATTGTTGCGGCTCAATCTGCTGAGAAAGAGATGGAGACAATGTCTTCGTATCGAAGGCAAGAAATACTCAACGGGATTGCCAGCAGAATGCAAAACGAGCGAGAACATTTAGCTTCCCTGCTTGCACAGGAAGCGGGTAAACCAATTAAATATGCGTTGGGTGAAGTAGATAGGGCAGTTCAAACCTTTCTGGTTGCAGCCGAAGAGAGTAAGCGTTTGCCATCGGAATACTTGTCGTTGGATTGGACGCCTGCTGGTGAAGGCAAAGAAGGCTTAGTTAAGTACTTTCCAGTGGGCATAGTATCAGGAATTTCCCCATTTAACTTCCCATTAAATCTAGCAGTACATAAAATTGCACCAGCTATCGCTTCAGGGTGCCCAATTATCCTTAAACCAGCTCGCAGCACTCCCCTATCGGCTCTTGAATTAGCACGCATTGCCTACTCCACCTCACTACCCAAAGGAGCTTTAAGTATACTTCCCATGGATAGAGTAGCAGGAAATAATCTGGTTACTGATCCTCGTTTTAAACTACTTTCATTTACTGGATCGCCACAGGTTGGATGGAAGATGAAGGAAATGGCGGGAAAGAAAAAAGTTGTACTTGAGTTGGGTGGAAATGCAGGGGTTATCATAGCCAAAACCGCCAACATCGATAAAGCATTGCCAAAATGTATTGGGGGAGCATTTGCCTACTCAGGACAGGTTTGCATTCACACACAAAGGATCTATATAGATGAAAACATTTACGAAGCGTTTATTGAAAGGATGGCTGAGCAAACAAGAAAGCTTAATATTGGTGATCCTCAGGATCCCAAAACCGATATTTCTGCTATGATCGATGAAGATAATGCCCTGCGGGTTGAACAATGGGTTAATGAAGCAGTCGATGGTGGAGCAAGAGTAATTGCCGGAGGCAAACGTATAGGAAACATCTACAAACCAACAATTATTACCGGTTCACGTTCAGACATGAAAGTTTGTTCGCAAGAAGTTTTTGGTCCTGTGGTAGTTGTTGAACCCTACTCTCGATTTGAGGAGGCAATAGATGCAATAAACAATTCTCCTTTTGGATTGCAGGCTGGAGTTTTTACAAACCAAATCGATGAAGAGATCTTTGCATTCAACAACCTAAAGGTTGGCGGGGTGATCATCAACGATGTTCCCACATTCCGTGTGGATCATATGCCATACGGTGGAGTTAAGGAATCAGGGTTGGGTCGAGAAGGTGTGAGATACGCCATTCATGACATGATGGAGCCAAGGCTTCTTGTTAGGGGGAAGCCATAATGGAAATAAAATTACTTGAAACTCAAATTTTTTAAAAGTAACTCATCCCTAAAGCTATTTATACTTATAATATTAAAATATTTTAAACGTTTCATTTCTTATCTTTGGACACTTTTTTAAGAATTTATTTTTATGATATTAACCCTTCTCGTTAAAGGAATTATTGTGGGTTTACTTGCTTCAATCCCTTTGGGGCCTATTGGAGTAATATGCATACAACGTACCGTTAACAAGGGCAAATTGAGCGGCTTCCTAAGTGGATTGGGTGCTGCCAGTGCCGATACTATTTTTGCTGCCATTGCTGGTTTCAGCTTAACTTTTATCATTGCTTTCATCGAAGAAAAGCATATCATATTCCAAGCCCTTGGGGGCATAATAGTCTTTTTATTAGGGATCAAAATTTTTTACACCAACCCTATAAAACAACTTAGAAGGCATAAAAGGAAAAAGAATAACTTGATGGAAGATTTCCTATCGGTATTCATTGTTACATTTACAAATCCACTAGCGGTTTTTCTATTCATCGCATTGTTTGCAACTTTTGGGGTTGTTAACGACACCACCAAGTGGTTTCACTCATTATTAACTACTAGTGGCGTTTTCATGGGTGCTGGATTATGGTGGTACATATTAACCTCTTTAGTTTATTACTATCGGGATAAATTTAGGCTCAAACAATTATGGTGGATTAATAAAATATCAGGTTCGGTTATTTCAATACTTGGAGCTATCGCTATTATTGGTCTTATAAGATTGTTGTTTACCTAAGTAAACAGGACTATTACTTGCTATTTTTTTTTATTCTATCAAAAAGTTAATTACTATCAGTAAACAATGTTTATTTTTTTAGTGATGGAGTAATGAATTTTTTATATATTTAGCAATGATTGAGAATAATAAAATGTTTACTCTTACCATTATATAATATGCTCTAATTCTATACCTTAATAACTCAACTACTAAACATAGATATACAAACCTTTAAGGGCATGAATTTACCCAATAAAATAATAGAATTTCTTTCGTTTAAGATTGAGAAAAAATGTGGGAAAGATCATTTAGTTAGATTATTATTTTTAACCATTTCAAGCAGTATTATTTTTATTTATTTTCTTGTTCTTGCAATTATTTCCATTTTTTCTTCCAACATTCTTCTATTAATGCTTTCATTGTCCGCTAGTATTCTCATCGCCATTAATCAAATCATTATTGTCAAAAAACTACAGCTTAATAGTTATATCTATTTCCCTATTGTTTTACCTGCTCTTATCTTTCAGTTTTTTCTTTGGACGGGCAGTATTTCTGCTATTGGAACACTAATTATCGCATTGTTACCTTTAATAACCATTGGATTATTAGGGTTTAATAAAGGTGCAATTTTCTCATTGATATTTGCCATTGTTGCTGCTATGGGCCTTTTCTTACCTCTTGAGATTAACGGAGGATATAACCTTGACATCGTTTTTAAAGTTAATTTTTTTGTATCCTATTTCATCATCATATTCATTGCATATCTTTTTGATGTGGTTAAGCAGAATTCCAAGTTCGAATAAACTAAAAGAGCAATTTATTGCAAATCTTTCCCATCAAATCCGCACCCCTCTCAACAATATCATGGTCATTTCTAATATACTGGAAAACACAGATATTGACGATAAACAAAAGGATATGATCGATACTATCCACGCGTCCACGAATAACTTGGTGAATGTGGTTAATAGCATGGTTGAAATATCAAATGTTGATATTAAGGAACGTGGTGATTTTAACATTCCCTTTAATCTGTTCAGTACAATTCATAATACCATACGACTTTTTTCCTCTCAATATTCCACTCAAACCAACTTTAATCTAAAAATTGACGAATCAATTCCGAATACTCTAAACGGAGACCCTGTTAAAATTAAGCAGATATTCTTGAACCTGATTGAGAATATCCTCAAGAATAAAAGCAGTGGAAAAACAAGCATTAGCATTAATGTAAGCAAGAAGAGCGAAAATACAGAAGAGGTAATGCTTAATTTTGAGATCAGGAGCAATCGGCCCATTCTTTTACCCATGAACGAAGGGCACAATTTATTCATAACAAACGAAACAACCTACACCTCTGCAAGTACTCAAGTTTATATTGAGTTGCTTGAATTATCAATAACCCAAAAACTTATCGAAAGCAACGGAGGAAGGCTAACAATTTCACTAAGTGCCCAAGATGCTGCATTTATTTTTCCATTCTCCCTTAAGAAAAGTATAGATCACCCCGAAGTAGCAAAACTAAAAGTCCCATCTGATGGTTCTCCTGAACAGATTATTTTTCAAACAAAGGATGCCATAGAACTTGATCAAGCTAATGTCCTACTTGTTGAGGATAACCTTATTAACCAAAAAATTGTTGTTCTCAGCCTAAAAAAATTGGTTAAGAATATTGATATTGCCAATAACGGCAAAGAAGCTCTTGATAAAATTGGCACAAGCCGTTTTGACCTTATCCTTATGGATATTCAAATGCCCATTATGAATGGTATCGTTGCTACCAAGAAGATCAGAGAAATTGAAGAAAGTTCAAACACCCATACCCCTATCATTGCTATCACTGCCAATGCCCTTCTGGGTGATAAGGAGGAATGTCTTGCGGCAGGTATGGATGACTATATAAGCAAACCTTTTCAGATTGAAGTGCTAATACAAAAGATGAAGAATTTGCTAAAATCTATTCAGTAGATTTTCTCTTAAACGAGGATTTCTGTTAAGAAGTCATTTCCAAGCTATACCCCTGATTAAAAGAAACAGCTCAAGTCTGTTTTAATGCCAATTATCAGGATATCATCAACCTGTTCGTGTTGGCCACGCCAGTCAGCCATACTATCGTACAGTTGCTTTTTCTGTTCACTAAGGGGCAATTTATGAATATTAAGCAGGAGGTGTCTAAAGCGGCGAAACTTAAATTTTTTGCTTTCTGGTCCCCCAAACTGATCAATATAACCATCAGTAAAAAGGTAAATCATATCATCAGGTTCGACCGAGATATAATGGCTATTAAACAATGGAGTTTCTGTATCGCCCCCAACACCAACGGTATACCTATCACCCTTTATTTCAATCAGTTTACTGTCACTTATTAAGTAAAGGTTGCTAAATGCCCCCGCAAATTGCAAAGTATTCTGCTCCTTATCAATCACACAAAAAGAAACATCCATTCCATCCTTAATGTTGGTCATATAATCATCAACATCTTTCGAGAAAATGTCGTGCACAGCTTTATCGAGGCGATTTAGGATTTCACCTGCATCGTTTAAGCCCATAATATTGGTAATATTCCTAAGCAATTCAACTCCAATAATTGACATAAAAGCACCTGGAACCCCATGTCCAGTACAATCAATTACAGCAACAAATATTTTATTCTTCGTTTCATTTATCCAGTAAAAATCTCCACTAACAATATCTTTGGGCAGGTATAGAATGAACGAATCGGGCATAATTGATTGAAAATACTGCTCGGTAGGAATTAAGGCTTCCTGAATGCGTTTAGCGTAATTAATACTATCTGTAATGTTTTTGTTCTTATATAGTAATTCCTCCTTTTGCTTTTCTATCTCTTTCATTGAGTTTTCTTGCTCTTTAAGTAGACGATTTGTCTTCCTTAACATTTTTGTTCTCGTTCTTAAGAATATAATAAGGGATATAAAAAAAGTTACAATGTAGAGGCTAAATGCAATTTTTGATTTCCAGAATTTTACTTTTACAATTATTCGAAGCGAAGATCCCTCCTCATTCCAAATACCATCGCTATTTGAACCCTTTACTCTAAAAATGTACGTTCCCTCTCTAAGATTTGAAAATGTTGCCGATCGCCTACTACCTATATCAATCCAATCTTCCTCAAGGCCTTCCAATTTATACTGGTAATTGTTCTTTTCAGGACGTGTAAAATCAAGCGCTGAGAACTCAATATTTATCATAGAGAAGTCGTCATTAATTATGACTTCTTCTTTCCCCAAAATGGGAACAACTCGTTTGCCAAAAGGACTAATTATCTCGAAAGAGGTTATTACGACTGGAGGAATATGTAAGTTTTTCTTAATTGAATCTGGATAGAAAGCATTAAAACCCGAAACACCTCCAAAAAACAACTCCCCTGTTGAAGATTTAAAGCTTGAACCAACATTAAACTCATAGCTTTGCAAGCCATCGCTAACACCATATGAGATAATCGTGTTGGACTCAGGATCGATTTCTGCAAGTCCCCAGTTTGTGCTAACCCAAATTTTTCCTCCCTGGTCTTCAATAATTGAATAGATCAAGTTATTGGGTAATCCATCTGACTGGGTATAAAGAGCAAAACAATCACTGTCAGGAATGTAGTAGTGTAAACCCGATGCTGTTCCAATCCACAATACGCCCTTAGAGCTTAACTTTAAACTCACAATGTCATTTGAAATCAAATCGCCAATGCGATAATTTGGTAATCTCATATACCTTTTGATTTCAAAATTGTTGAGATTAATTCTGTTTAATCCGTTAAAAGTTCCCACCCAAAGATAATTTTCATCAAGCTCAAGGGCATGAATCTCATTTGATGATAGGGAAGTGGAATCTGTTGGCACATGATAGAAACTCTTCATTGATTTTCCATCAAATCGATGTAAACCTATGCGTGTGGCAAACCATAAATACCCTTCAGCATCTTCAATTATGTCATATACCCTGTTGTCATTAAATATCCTACTTGCATCATAACCATTATACTTGAAGAAATCTGTAAAAGATTGTTTTGCTGGCAAATATACTTGCACTCCATTCCTTGTTCCAATCAATACTTTCTTGTCAATTTTTTGATATATTACATGCACATAATCATTGCATATTCGATTCTGCGTAAAATTCTCAGAGTATTTTTTCGAACTATATGTATGGCGATTGAAAAGGAACAAACCTGTTCCCCAAGTCCCTACCCAAATAACTCCCTTCTCATCCTCAAAAATTGATGCCACATAGTTTCCCGAAAATAAATTTGATCCATCGTGATATTTGTCGTACAGTTTGAATTTTTGTGATTTTCTATCCCACTTTACTAAACCCATGAGAGTTCCAATCCAAAGAATATCAGAGTCATCCTCCATGAAAGCAGTAATGGTAGTAGCATAAAATGTGCTTCCCTTTGCATAGAAAGTATAGGGATTAAAAATTCTTTTTTGCGGGTTAAAGCTACAAATACCCAACTCCGTACCTACCCAGAGGGTACCCATTTTATCCTGGTAAATTGTATTAACAGTATTGTCGGGCAGGCTTTTGGGGTCATTGGGGTTGTGTTGAAAACGAATAAAACTTTCTGTTTTGGGTTGAAAAAGATTTAACCCATTAGAAGTGGCGATCCAAATATTTTGATCTGAATCTTCAAAAATCTTTTTAATCCGATTGCTGCTCAACGAACTTTTGTTTGATGGATCATGAAAATAGCGTTTGAAAAGTCCTAAATATCTATCAAACAACATCAAACCTTCCTTAGTACCAACCCATAATCTATCGTTACTATCCTCAAAAATATCAAAGTCATTATTCTCTGACGAGAAAGAAAAAATGTCGCTGTAATGAGGGTACCTAATAAACGAATCGTTAGTTGGGTCAAATTTATCTAACGCTGCAATTGTTTTTACCCATATTACTCCATGTCGATCCTGAAACACCTTAAAAACTCTGTTATCACTTATAGAGTTTTCCTTGTAAGGATTATGAAAGTAGTTTTTAAAAACCTCATCCCTCCGATTGAAATAACTTAAGCCATTCCAAGTGCCAATCCATAAGTTTCCTTCGCGATCTTCGCAGATAGAGTTTATATAGTTGTTTGCCAGAGTAGTTGTATCTAAAGGATTATTTCTATAGGTGATAAAGCTATATCCATCGAATCGGTTAAGACCATCCTGTGTTCCAACCCAAATAAAACCATAGGAGTCTTGCAGTAGGCACTGTACAGCTGTTTGCGACAGCCCACTTTCAATGTTAAACAATTCTACTCTGATCGCTGTTGAACTGGCATTAGCAGTTGATATAAGCGAGCATCCCACGAATAGCAATTTCAGTAAAGAATGGGTTATAGGCCTTTTCATGTTAAAGGCAAAATAACTAAAAAAAATTAAATAATCACCTTATTTTACTATCACATCATCACCAAATTGCATTTCTCTGAAGTTGTTGGACGGTGATTCGATCAATGCTCCTATATTCAAATTTTTCCACTTTGAGTCAACAATACGAATGGTATCCATATCTGATTTAACAATATTTGGCCACTCTCGGGGAAATGCATCACTTGCAAAGGATTTTCTTGTTCCATCAATAATCAAACATGGTAATCGTTTGCCCCCAGTTTCAATATAGAAACAATCGCGGGCAGGGTCGGTATTGCCTGCAGCGTACCAAATTACCAGAGATATATTTTCTAAATTAATCTCTTGGTCAACCAGCAATATTATTTTGGGCAACAAATCTGGTATTAAGGACATCAACTGTGATGATAAACGCTTTGCTGATATGCCTGTTGATTTATCAACAGAAACAAAAAGGATAGAGATTCCCTTTGACAGCAATTGAGTATTAACCTTTTTGACTGATTCTGGCAATTCTCTTAACGCTTCAGATATGGCTTCCGCTTCAGGCAAGAAATAACTCATGGTGTACCCATCTTCTTCAGGCATTTTTTCAGTGGCGTCAATAAGTAGTTTCCCTCCAATACCTGCCTTATTCGATGAATGGTCCAGAACATCAAGGGGGCCACGTCCAATGTATACATCATTTAATGGATCGAAGTGTTTGGTGATGGTTTTCGCAAGGTTACTTGGATCGTGAATATTGATATTGCTGCTAACCAATACCATAATTTTATTGAACATCATTTGACCAGCTCCCCAAAAGGCATTAGCCACTTTATAGGCTTGGCCAGGATATGTTTTTTTAATCTTAGCAATTGCGATGTTATGTGCAACACCTTCCTCTGGAAGGTACATATCTTCTACCTCGGGAATCATGGTTAATTTTATTGGGCTTAGGAAAAGTCTTTCTGTTATTTTCGCCAAATATGTATCCTCCATCGGAGGTATTCCCACAATAGTAGCAGGGTATATGGCATTCTGCTTATGAGTTATACAGGTAACCTTGAATTTTGGATACCAGTCTGCCAACGAGTAAAAACCTGTATGATCTCCAAATGGACCTTCCCAAATTAAATCTTCTTGCGGGTTAACGTAACCTTCAATCACAATATCAGCATCCGCAGGCACTTCTATGTCAACAGTAAGCCCTTTTACAAGTCTAACTCTATGTTGCCTTAAAAATCCAGCCAATAAATACTCGTCTATATTATCAGGCAAAGGTGCTGTGGCTGCATATGTGTAAACCGGATCACCTCCCAGAGCAACTGCAATTGGCATAAGTTCACCTCTCTTGGCATACTCTTCAAAGTGCCTTGCACCAGTTTTATGCCTATGCCAATGCATTCCCGTAAGATTACCACTAAAAACCTGCATGCGATACATCCCCACATTTCTGATTTGTGTATTCGGATCCTTGGTATTTACCATGGGTAGGGTTATAAAGCGACCGCCATCAAATGGCCAGCATTTTAGGATGGGAAAAATGCTCAAATCAGGGTCCAAGTGAACCACCTGCTGACACTCTCCACGTCCCGATATGGTTTTGGGCATCCACTGTGCAACCATACGCAACTTTGGAAGCAATTTCAGCTTATCCATCAAGGTCTGCTTGGGAGATACCAATGCTTTAAAAAGCATTTCGATGCGATTTGCAGCCTCATCAGGATTGGGAAAGCCAAGAGCAAGAGCAATTCTCTCATCCGATCCAAAAGCGTTTGTCAAAACGGGAAATGCCTTACCAGTATTCTCAAAAAGCAATGCTTTGCCTCCTTGGGGTTGTTTGGAAAATCTATCAGTAATCTCAGCTATTTCTAAAACAGGGTCAACAAATTCTTTGATACGAATTAATAAACCCTTGCTCTCAAGTACCGATACAAAATCGCCCAACCCTTTGTATGCCATGATTGTTTTTTTTGTGAAGATGCTAAAAAAGGGCTCCCATTTTCTGGCAAGCCCCTACAATCCAAAAAAACTATTACTTTAAAAACTTAAAATCTTTACCTAAATACCTGGCCGAAGCGCCAAGCATCTCCTCGATCCTAATTAGCTGATTATACTTTGCAATCCTATCAGAACGAGATGCTGAACCAGTCTTTATCAATCCAGTATTTAACGCAACCGCAAGGTGAGCAATGGTTGAATCCTCCGTTTCGCCCGAACGATGGCTTATAACCGATGTCATAGCATTTATATCAGCTATACGAACAGCATCAATGGTTTCGGAGAGAGTTCCTATTTGATTCACCTTAATGAGTACACTATTGGCTGCTTTTTCATCAATACCTCTTTGTATGCGCTTAACATTTGTTACAAAGATATCGTCGCCCACCAGCTGGATTTTATCACCGAGTGCCTTATTCATTAATTTCCATCCATCCCAGTCGTCTTCTGCCATTCCATCCTCAATCGAAATAATTGGGTACTTGTCAACCCAACCTTTCCAATAATCCACCATTTGTGCAGGGGTTAACTTATCTCCGGTCGACTTATGAAGGTGATATACATTCTCCTCGGTAAGGAAATACTCAGATGAAGCTGGATCAAGAGCAAGGTAAATGTCCTCTCCTGGGCGATATCCAGCATTCTCAATTGCCTTTAGAATAACCGTTATTGCCTCTTCGTTCGACTTTAAATTCGGTGCAAAGCCTCCCTCATCGCCAACGTTGGTAGAGTACCCTTGTTTTTTCAAAACCGCCTTCAGGTTGTGAAAAACTTCGGCTCCCATTCTAATTGCCTCGGTGAAGTTTGGCGCTCCCACAGGCATGATCATGAATTCTTGGAAATCAATGCTATTATCGGCATGCGATCCACCATTCAGAATATTCATCATTGGTATTGGTAACATACTTGCCTTAAAACCACCTATGTAACGATACAATGGTTGACCTGTGGCCTGTGCTGCTGCATGAGCAACCGCTAGAGAAACACCTAAAATGGCATTTGCACCAAGATTTGCTTTATTATCAGATCCATCGAGTTGAATCATAGCATTATCAATCTGTTGCTGTTCAAGCACATGCATGCCTATAATTTCCTCTGCAATGGTAGTATTCACGTTTTCCACAGCTCTTAGCACTCCCTTACCTAAGTATCGAGTTTTATCATCATCACGTAGTTCAACGGCTTCGTGTACTCCGGTTGAAGCTCCGCTTGGTACAGCAGCACGTCCAAAGTAACCGCTTTCGGTTACTACATCCACCTCAATGGTGGGGTTGCCCCTCGAATCAAGGATTTGACGAGCATGTAAACTTGCAATTTGTCCCATACTATAGTTTTTTAAAGTTACTTTCCAAGGGATAAAGATAAAAAAAAAAGGGATAATGCATTCATAGCTTATCCCTCAATTTACTGGTTATTTAAAAGAAGATTTTTACTCTGCTTTTTCTTTATCTTCAGCATCGTTTACTTCGGTATCGTTGACTTCAGGTTGTTCAACATCTGTTTTTTCTTCCTGAACTTCTTCTACTTGATCAACTGGTTTGTCAGTTGATTCAATTTTTTGGGGTTGTTGTTCTACAACTTCTTCTCCTGCTTTGCTTTTACCCCTGCGAGTACGCTTCGCTTTTTGTTTAACTTCTTCCTTTTGAGTTGTATAAGTTGTATTATAATCGACCAATTCAATTAAGCACATCTCTGCATTATCGCCTAATCGATTTCCAGTTTTCAGAATTCTGGTGTAACCTCCCGGCCTATCAGCAACTTTTACAGCTATATCCCTGAAGAGCTCTGTAACAGCATACTTATTTTTTAGGTATGAGAATACTGTTCTTCTTGAGTGTGTTGTATCGTTCTTACTTTTTGTAATCAATGGTTCTACGTACACCCTTAGTGCTTTTGCTTTTGCTACCGTTGTTTGTATCCGCTTATGCATAATTAGCGAAGTGGCCATATTTGCTAGCATGGCCTTACGGTGAGAGCTAGTGCGTCCGTCTCATCGTAATTATTCCTTGTCAAGTTTGTACTTTGTTATATCCATCCCAAAAGATAAGTTCATGGCTTCCAAAAGATCTTCCAACTCAGTAAGCGATTTCTTTCCAAAGTTTCTGAACTTCAACAGATCATTCTTATTAAACTTCACCAAATCGCCAAGAGTATCAACATCGGCTGCCTTAAGGCAATTAAGTGCACGAACGGAAAGATCAAGGTCAACCAGCTTGGTTTTTAATAGCTGACGCATATGCAGTACCTCTTCGTCAAACTCCTCATTGGCAAACTTATCATCAGTGTCGAGAGTAATTTTCTCATCGGAAAACAGCATGAAATGATAGATAAGAATTTTAGCTGCTTCCTTAAGGGCATCCTTAGGGTGAATACTGCCATCTGTAATTATCTCGAATATTAATTTTTCGTAGTCGGTTTTTTGCTCAACCCTATAGTTTTCAATCTCATACTTAACATTTCTGATGGGTGTATGAATTGAATCGATGGGTATTATGCCAAACTCCGTATCCTCAACTTTGTTTTCTTCAGATGGAACATATCCTCTACCTTTTTTTATGTTTACCTGAATTTCTAATTTAACATCAGGTTCCATTCTGCAGATAACAAAATCAGGATTAAGCACTTTAAAGCCGGTTAGAAAATTTGACAGAAAACCTGCTTTAAACTCATTTTGCCCTGATATTGAGACAGTTACCCTCTCTTCCTCAATGTCTTCAACAATACGCTTAAACCGAATTTGTTTAAGGTTCAAGATAATCTCGGGAACATCTTGAATTACTCCGGGTATTACGGAGAATTCGTGTTCTACTCCGGATATCTTTATGCTGGTGATAGCATACCCTTCTAAAGAATTTATCAGAATTCTTCGGAGTGCATTGCCCACCGTTATACCATACCCTGGCTCTAGAGGA
>CAZDXY010000077.1:16965-18682 GCA_964509385.1 uncultured Rikenellaceae bacterium | reverse complement strand
ATTACTCTTCCACTTCAATATGAATGTTGTTTGAATCTTCCCGCTCGTTATCAGCATATCTTCTAATCTTGATATTAAACGATGCTACAAAAATGCTCATAAACGGGCTGATGATATTGAAAAAAGCGTAGGGCATAAAGGTTAGAACAGGAACGCCAAGCACTGCTGATTGAGTTGCACCGCAGGTATTCCATGGAATCAGAACAGAGGTAACAGTACCTGAATCCTCCAAAGTACGGCTAAGGACTTCAGGTTTCAGCCCCCTATCCTTAAATGTTTTGGAGAACATCCTACCAGGCACAACGATTGAAATGTATTGATCGGATGCAGTAATATTGAAGAATAGACATGTCCCCACTGTTGTGGCCACCAATGATCCTGTACTCTTGGCAAATCGAATAACACTTTGAGTAATTCTAACCAATAGCCCGGCCGATTCCATAACACCACCGAAGATCATGGCCGACAGAATGAGCCAAATGGTATTGAGCATACCAGCCATTCCTCTGGTTTTCAATAAATCGTTTACGCCGAGATCATCGGTAATAACAGAAATCTCACCAAACATGCTCTTCATTATTGCAACATAGGACGACTTAATGTAGTTGTCGTCAAAGCCTGACACTTGTTCCACAATATGTGGTTGAAAAATAATGGCAAATACACCTCCCAGCAATGTGCCCAGCATTATTGCAGGCAAAGGGGGCATTTTCATGATGATAACCGTTATCAATACTATGGGAACAACAAAAAGCCAAGGAGTGACATTAAACGATGATTCAATGGCATTTAGCGTAGCTTTTATATCAGCATCACCACCACCAAAATCATAGGTAAAACCAAGGATAAAGAAAATGATTAGGGTAATGAGGATTGATGGTCCCGTAGTAATGATCATGTAACGGATGTGGGTAAAAATATCTGTTCCGGCCATAGCCGGTGCTAGGTTGGTTGTATCGGATAGGGGTGACATCTTGTCGCCAAAGTACGCACCTGAGATAATGGCTCCAGCCACAATACCCGAACTAAAGCCCAGTGCATTTCCAATGCCCAGTAATGCAACCCCAATGGTTGCCACGGTTGACCAAGAACTTCCGGTTGCCAGCGAAACAAGAGAACATATAACAACCGTTGCAAAAAGGAATATGTTGGGATGAAGGATTTTCAATCCATAGTAAATGAGCGATGGCACCACTCCGCTAAGCAACCAGATTCCAGCCAGCGAACCTATTAGAAGAAGGATAAGCATTGATGGCATGGCGGAACTAATGCTTTTCACCACTTTAGCCCTAACATCTAGCCATTTATGTCCAAGAGAAACGGCTATTATACCACCTACAGTTGCTGCCAAAATAAGTGCAAACTGATTGGCCCCTGAAAGGGTATCCTCTCCAAAAAAGTAAACGTTAAGGGTTAAAAAGACTATCAAGAAAAAAATGGGTATAAACGATTGAAAAAGCGTAGGGTTCTTGATTTTCTTTGACATTGCTCAAAAATATTTTATCATTTCTTCCGAATAATGCATGGCAAGATACAAATTTTATTTCCCTTGCCATTTTATAAAAACTGAATAATTGAATTATTTGATTCATTTCTACCCAAAAAAACAATGGCATATAATTTGATAAAATGGGATAGCAGTATTTGAAACACAAAATTTTCGAAATCATGGAAAAGAATACTGATTTCTTCAAGATAAAGCATAAAAAGGTTTCGC
>CAZDXY010000077.1:0-16955 GCA_964509385.1 uncultured Rikenellaceae bacterium | reverse complement strand
AATGGATCAGTACTTCAAACGATCGATTATCCTTTTAGTTGAGCATAATGAGAAGGGCACCATTGGTTTCACCCTTAATCGTATTCTCGATTTCAAACTGACGGAATTACTCCCCGATTTTCCTGATTTCCCTGCACTAATTTCCATTGGAGGGCCTGTTAGCCCCAACAGCATTCATTTTATTCACACTCTGGGAAACCTTGTTCCAGATACCTGTTCCATTTCGGATGGTATAAGCTGGGGGGGCGATTTTGAAGCCATAAAAATTTTAATCAAACAGAAAAAGATTACACCCCGTCAAATCCGTTTCTTTGTTGGATATGCAGGATGGGGAACAAACCAACTGGATGATGAACTTAATGAAGGGAGTTGGGTTGTATCGGAACTGGATATTGTACAAGTAATGGCCGGAAAAGATGATCTTTGGTCGAAAACGGTTAGGCAACTTGGTCCAAAGTATAAACCATGGACTATTTACCCGGAAAATCCATCGCTAAACTGATCGGAAAAAGTATGGTGGTTTAAAATCTGACTTAGCTTTCGGCTCGCAGTGTTAAAATACCTTTTATGCCTTATCCCTACAATCCATTTGATTCCAAAAATTGCATTGGTTAGAAATAGTTCATCGGCCTTATTTAGCATATCAGTGTCAATTTGGGTTTGATGGTAAACCTTATGCCCGCTATCTACTGCCAATTGAATAACCAGTCTACGCATTACACCATCTACACAACCCTCGGAAAGGCATGGGGTGTAAATTTGATTACCAATTACCAAAAAAAGATTGGAAGAGGTTGCTTCAATCAAGCGATTCTGCTCGTTGATCAACAGGCAATCATCTACACCGATGCTCTCCTTATGAATACTTGCCATAACATAAATTAGAGCATTACTGCTCTTTAGGGATGAAAACAGGTTATTTGGTTTTTTTATTTCAGTGAAAATGTCCACAATAAGCCCTTTTTGATTGTATGGATAAAAGTTCTCTGCAAGAGGAGTTGATTGCATTACAATGCTAATGGCATTGGTTGCAGGAGTGTAAAATCCACCATCGTCCCTAAAAACCGAAAGCCTAACCCTTGTGCTCTGAAAATGCCTATTCTTGTTAAGGAGTCTTGTAATCTCTCTATCCATGAATTCCAGGGTAAAAAAAGCAGGCACTTCCAAATTGAGCAACTTCATGCTCTTGATCAATCGATCGTAGTGCAGGTTAAGATGTTTGCCTTGGGTGCCGTAGGCATGGATTGTTTCGAATAGCCCATCGCCATAGGCAAATGAACGGTTATCGACTCCTAAAACAGGCTGATTACCCGAGAAGAACTGACCATTGTACCACACAAAATTCCTTTGATCCATTACCATTTTTGATGATAATTTATAGTTTTATCGTTTCTATCATCTCCCGTGCCTTTCGAAAGATAATGATTTGAATATCACCATAGGTTAAATCTTCTGGAATACCATCAAATAATTTAATCTCCCCCACCTCAGAAGCCGGCAATTCTCCCAATTTTAAGATGTTGGCAAAAAACAGGCGGCAATGGCTCTTCTGATTATTAAACTCAATGGAGCAATCGCAAAGAGCTTTAATGGAAAAATCTACTGCTCCTGTTTCTTCCATAAGCTCCCTTTGGGCACAATCGTCAACTGATTCATTGAATTCAACGTGCCCTGCGGGCAATTCCCAAGTATTCCTATCGCGAAGCCTAACCCAAATCCATCTCTCATTATATAGCGAAACAACAATAGCAAAATTTAAATGGCAATTCTTTTCATCCAGTTCATAAAAACTAATTATTGGTTCAGCCATTGTAGATCAATTCAATTATTTGAACACCAATAAATTATTTATTTAGCAATCCATTAACGAAAACCATGATAAGCTTTGGGTCAATAAGCAATGGATAAATAAATCCGAAAATAGCTCCAGCAAAGTGTGCACTATGGTTAATACTATCGGATGCTCTACGACTCATGTAATGAGAATAAATCAAGTAGGCTAAACCAAAAACAATTGCAGGTATGGGGATTACTCCCATTATGTATAAGTTGCTTAGGGGTCTGAAAAAAATACTAACGAATACTACTGCAGATACAGCTCCAGATGCACCTACACCACGGTAATAAACTGCATCCTTATACCTGCGAATGGTTGAAAGGCACGAAATGATAATACCACCAAAGTACAGCGTAAAAAAATGTAGAATTGGAAATCTGATAATTTCTGCCTCCTTAAGCTGACTGAATAAACTCTCAACAGCAAGACCAAAGGATAGCAACACCACCATGTTAACCAAAAGGTGAATAAAATCAACATGGACGAAGGCATGAGAAACTACTCTATACCATTCCTTATTATGAACAATAAAGTATGGTCGAAGCAACAATTTCTCCATCAATCTTTTATTGCTTAGCGCAAAAAAAGAAATTGCAGCAGTAAAAATGATCAAGGCTATTGTCATAATATCAACTTACTGAAAAGGAGGAACTTTTTTAATGTATTATTTTAAACACTAATTCTCTTAGCAACTCTCCCTGATCAACGGATTCGTTGTTAAGTCCTTTGGAACGCATATCGTACTCCCTAAGTAACGAAAACACCTGCACACATTTTCGGGGTGGAAATAATTTAGCAGCTTGCTTATACTCCGAGATGAAGAAGGAGTGCACTCCTAACTCAATGGATACGTTCCGTTCCGATTTATCGTTTAAGAAATGGTATGTAAAGATTTTCCTGAAATACTGATATAAAGAGATAATGGTTGCCTGTATAGGGTTTGCAGATTGATTTTTGGCAAAGTAATCGACAATCCGATTGGCTTTAAGAATATCGCGTTGACCCACTACCTTATTAAGTTCATACCTGTTGAAGTCCTTGCTAATTCCAATGTTTTGCTCAATGTGCAAAGGAGTAATTCGCTTTGTGTCCTGAGGGAGCATAACAATGAGTTTTTCGAGCTCATTCACAATTTTACTGAGATCATTCCCAAGGTAATCCCTAAGCAATTCGCTTGATGCAGGGGTAATATCGATACCCTTACTATTTAAATACTGTGTAATCCAAGCGGGAATCTGGTTGTCGTAAAAGCGCTTAAAATCTATGGCAACACCAACTTTACGCGATAAATCAAAAACTTTTTTTGCTTTAGCCGTTAGATTTACTCCAGGTGCAAGTTTATAGCTAATTACCAGCACTGTTGACTTTTGGGGCGAATTAAGATATACCTCAATTTCGTCAATATTTTTTATCATTTGAGCTTCTCTAACAATAACAACCTGATAGTTAGCCATCATGGGGAAGCGTCTGGAAGTCTCTATGATTGATGGGATTGAGGCATCTCTGCCATAAAAAATAGTTTGATTAAAGGCCTTTTCCGAATCGGAAAGTACATTATCAGCAATGAATTCGGTAATAAGATCAATGTAGTAATACTCATCGCCCGAAAGAAAGTAGATAGGTTTATATATCTTTTTCTTTAACTCGCTGATGATTTCCAAGTAAATATCATCTATACCCTTGCGTTTTGCCATTTCTCTCTTAAAACCTTAGATGCTTAACTGATTGCCCATGGTTCCTTAACTCCTTAAGCGATTCGATGCCAATTTTAATATGGTCTTCTACGTATAGATTTGTAACTATTCTATCGCTTTCTTTGGTTTTCACCCCCGTTGATATCATCGGTTGATCGGAGACCAGCAACAAGGCTCCAGAAGGAATCTCATTAGCAAAACCAACAGTAAAAAGGGTGGCAGTTTCCATGTCAATGGCCATTGCTCTTATCTTACGAAGGTAATCCTTAAATTCATCATCGTATTCCCAAACCCTGCGGTTTGTAGTGAGAACAGTTCCTGTCCAGTAGTCGCGATTAAAGTTGCGAATGGTAGTAGATACTGCTCGTTGAAGGTTAAATGCGGGTAGTGCAGGTACTTCTGGAGGAAGATAATCGTTTGATGTTCCCTCGTGTCTAATGGCAGCAATAGGAAGAATAAGATCACCTAACTCGCTTTTTTTCTTTAGCCCCCCACACTTTCCAAGAAATAGCACTGCATCAGGGTTAATGGCGGTAAGCAAATCCATAATGGTAGCAGCATTTGGACTTCCCATGCCAAAATCGATCATTGTAATGCCATCGGCAGTAGCGCAGGGCATATTCGCGGAGGGATCAACAACGTTGGTATTGTTGTATTCAACAAAGAAATCCAGGTAATTCCTAAAATTTGTAAGCAGTATATGAGTCCCAAAATCCTCCAACTTCTGTCCAGTATATCGAGGCAACCAATTGGAAACAATTTCTTCCTTTGTTTTCATAATTTAGTGATTTATATTCGCTTATATGTTTTTGCTTTATCAAAACGAAAATTTGATATTATTCATTTGTTGATAAAGCAACGCAAAATCAATATATTTAGATAGCAAAAGTAAAGAATTTTTCTGACCTTTATATGAACTGTACCGATTTGAAGTTGCGGTAGTTGATAACAATTATAATCTTTGCAGAAATTCATAGGTATGGATACACCTTTAAATTTACCCTCCTTCGAAAAATCGATTAAGCTTGTTCAAGGACAGAAAAAAATATTTGATAGGATAAGAAAAAAATACGTTGTACTAACTCCCGAAGAATGGGTTAGGCAGCATTTTATCAATTTTCTTATTGAGCATAGAGGATACCCCATGGGGCTCATGGCTGTTGAACAAAAAGTGATCATTAATGGCATGCCACAACGAGTTGACATTGTAACCTATAGCAGAAATGGAAAGCCGCTTTTAGTTGTGGAGTGTAAAGCACCAGAATTAGAACTTACCCAAGAAACTTACAGGCAAGCTGCTCGTTACAATCTAACCTTAAATGCCAATTATCTTGTTATCACCAACGGGAAAAAGCACTTTTGCAGCTGGGTTGACACCAAAAACATGGAATTCAGAATGTTGAATGATATTCCCAATTTCAAAGAAATTGCCAAAGAATAGTCTCAACTTTTGTTCAGGTTATGTAATGGATTTATTGCCTGCAGCATTATTTCATCGAGCCACCCCGAAACTGTTTTTATCCAGTCTTTTTTTATCCCGACCTCATTAAAACCTGCAGTTTTAAAAAGTTGAAGGCTGATTGTATTATCGGAAGTCACATTGCAGAATAGCTGATGAAGCTGAAGCGTTTCGAAAGAGTAATGCATAAGAAGTCTTAACGCCTCAGTGGCATATCCTTTTTGTCGGTACTCCTTATTGGCTATTAAAATCCCAACACCTGCCCTCAAGTGAAAAGGGTCAAAATCAAAAAGATCAACAGTTCCAACAGGTACAAGCATTAGAGAGCTTTGGGTTTTCGCTTCAATAATTAATCGTAGCTGTTTTGTTTCCCAAATATCGAGATGTGATGTGTCTATATATTTTTTGAGAACGTATTTTGAGAACGGGGTAACAGTATTGCTAACCTTCCATATCTCCATATTGTTTTCCCATGTATATAGCAATTCCAAATCGGAGGGTTCTGGTGCACGAAGTTTAATCAGGTTACTCTCAAGTGTATTTAGAGACATGGGGTTACTCTTTATACCTGTTGATATTCATAATAAAGGCTTCAGTAAATCCAAGCAGTTTTATTTTTTCCAGCTCTTCTTTGGCAGCATTTTTCCCTTTAAACTCACCGAAAATATACTGATAAATGCCACTTTCGCTTTTTACTTCCTTAACATTGAGCCCTTTGAATACCGAAGCATCTTCAATTGGTTCTTTGGAAGCCATAATTTGAATTGTATAAACCCCCTCGTCAGGCTTAACGCTCTCTTCTACCGTAGATGTTGGGATAGAAAGTAAAACCTGAAGATCCCTTTCGCCAATTATTGTTGATTCTGGAAACCCATTATCTATGGCATAGTTTAGCAATGCTATGGCTTGAGACTTATGATCGTAAGAACCAATGGTATGTGCAAACTGACCCATGGGTCCAACAAGTTTTCGGGTTTGTTGCCCTACATGTTTACAAATTCTTGCTTCGCTTACAGCATTTATGGGATAATTGATCGGAGACAATAGAATTGTATAGGGTTGTTGTCTAGGTTTAAGATGCTCAGGAATAGATAAATTTTCCTGGATTTCAATATTTTCGTCCGATTTGAGAACTGAGATTGCAGCGCGTCGGTTTAGGCTTCTCCCTTCGGGGTTATCTGTTCCATCGGGGTTTAGGTTTACTGCAACATTCTCAAGATCACTTGCACCCCTAGCAACCATTCGCTCTTTGTGAATTCCTTTTCCAATCAAGTAGTCAATTACTGATTGAGCACGCCGAAGGGAAAGTTTATAATTATAGGATGCAGTACCTTTGCTATCAGTGTGCCCACAAACCTCAATGGTTAAGCTTGGATATTTATTCATAATACCAAATACCTTCTCCAACTCAAATGCTGCCTCACGGTTAAGCTTATCGCAATCGAATTCAAAGAGAATGCTCCGAATTTCAAGCACTTCTCCTGAAGCCACCTTTTCTGGGATCATCTGAATGTCAACGGGGTACGAGGATTGCGAAAAGTCATCGGGTATATACAATGGCAAAACTTTCTCTGTATATCCCTCGCCCTTAACAATTAACCGGTATAAACCAGGTTTTACTTCAAAAAAAAACTTTCCGCTTACATCTTCAGGCTTTTTTTTCTGTAATACTTCATTGTTAATCACATCGATTAATTCCAATGAAAACTTATCGCTCTGAACTTCAAAGTTATTGGTAAGTGTAATTATTCCTTCGACATTTACAGCCAATTGTTCTGATCCTGGTTTTATGGAAAGTAAATAGATGTTTCGTACATCTGGGCTGCCTTTTTTCACGAGAGAAACAAGTGCATTATCATTATCGAGGGGGTAATATGATAAGTCATCATCGGTAGTATTAATTGGGTAACCCAGGTTAATGGGAACCGACCACTCATTTTCTCCAATTCTTTCCGAATAAAAAATATCGTACCCCCCTATGCTGTTATGCCCCTGAGAAACAAAGTAAAGAGTATTTCCATCGGGGGTTAAAAATGGCGCTTCCTCATTATAAGGGGTATTAATTGTTGAACCTATATTTTGGGGATCGCCCCATTCACCATTCGGTAAAAGTTTGCAGAAATAGATGTCAAGTCCACCATAACCTCCCTTGCGATTGCTGGAAAAGAATAAAGTATGCCCATCGGGAGATATCGATGCGCCGGTTTCCCAATTGCGCGAAGAGATATTTTTCCCCAATCTTGTAACTGGTTGCCATTTGTCATTCTCAAAATTGCTTTTATAGACATTGCCAATCCCCCTATCGTTTTTAAACAAATATATTGTATTTCCATCGGGACTTAACGAGGTGGTAAATATCTCCCCTTCAACAGTTAAATCAAGAGTAATGTTTACAGGATTACCCCATTGCCCATTATCCTTCTTCCTTGATATATAAATGGCATCATAAAATTTTTCCTGAGTTGTAAAAGCCATTGTTTTACCATCGGCCGAAACAACCTGGCTATAAATATATTTTTCATTATCAAATAGCTTAATCAACTTAAGATCAATATTTATTGGTTCCTCCATCATTTTAATGGCTCTTTGACACGCCTGAATTTGCTGATCTACATAGTCAAGACTATAGACATCCTTAGTGTCAATTAATTCCCTAAAAGTGTTATACGCTTCAATTGCCTTGTCAATATTCTCAACAACCCTATATGCTTCGCCCAGATAAAAATAAGCATTTTTGGGGGCCTTTGTTTCCTTGTATGAGCCCTCTTGATAGTTTGATGTAATATTCTTCACTGCTGCTTCAAGGTAGGGTATTGCATTATGCTTTTGACCCAAAATATTAAGATAGCATAGACCAATTCTATAGTTTAGGTTGGCGTTATCGGGTTTTTGTTCAAGTGCCTTTTTGTAAAGGGGAAGTGCCTCAGCAAAATCGTTAAATAGAAAATAGTACTCAGCATCAGTAAAAGTAGTTCTATAGTCCATTTCCTGTGCTCTAAGCAAGCTTAAAGTGGAGAATTGAAATACAATAAGCAGCAGCCAATAAAGGGGATTCACTCTATTCATGGTATTTAATTCTTTAGGGTTATATGCTTAAAGGCTTATTGGTGAATTATACAATATTCGATGATAAAGAATTTTCTAGAAGAAATCATAGTTTCCTGAATTACAAAAGGATAATCTTAAAAAACAAATATAATAAAAAGCCCTCAGATAGGATAATGATTTTACAAAATTATAGCTATATAGGGTAAAAATGATTGTTACCCTTAATTTGAAAAGTTGATTAGATTGTATTTATGGACTTAACTATCGCAAGAAGTTGAGTATGTAAATGGAATAATTGAAATTGGTTCACCATTAGCGTTGGGAAATAAGTCCCAAAAAAAACAGATGCTTCGCTTAAGGTATTGGATCAAAATAATCGTTTCATTTCACCCTTCCGGACTTGTGAAATAGATCGCTTTATTGATTTGATTAAAACTTAAGAAGTTTTCGAATTTTCTTTTCGTTTTTGTTTAATGTAAAAGAGCAACATTACAAAAAATGCAGCTAACAGAATTATACCAAATAGAACCTTAACCCCTGATTTGTAATGCTTCTTTATAACTGTTTGGTAAACTTTCTCTTTCTGATGTGGAGATAAAGCATAATATCCTTCGATGGCACTCTCAGCAAAAAGTTTTAATAATTCGGATATATAGGGTTCGATATCGTTTGCTTTTTGAGTATGAAGGTAATTCCATAATGACTCAAAAGAAGTGATTTCGGGATTTGTAAGAATTGCATAGTCAAGAATCTCAGCAAGTCCTGGAGAGGCTTTTCTCTTTAAAAGTTGGAACTTAAAGAAAAATTCTTCAATTTGTGAAGTGGTAGATATTTTTCGAAGCTGACTGTAATGCCCTTCCGAATACTGCTCATTAAGTATATCCATTAATTTTGCAAACAGACCAATGTATTCCTTAGGGTAACCAAGAGAATCTGCTAAATGGGCAAATCTTGAAGCCCAAAGTATATGCATGGTTTTAGGATCATGCCAAGTCTTTTTAAAACTTAAAGGAATAATAGATTCTATTTCTTTGTCGGCAAGGGCAACCAGAACCTTAGTTAGCCATTCTTCATTAATTTTCATTTGTTCAATCTGCTCTTCGGTTAGCTCGGCAGATGTAAAAGCACTCTTTTTATCAGAGCTATCAGGTGTTATCTTTAACGCTTTTTCAAATGGCTTAATCGAATCGAATCCTGTTGGAAAAAGTAAATCTAAACTTCTAAAATCTTTAAAATCTTCTTCGGGCTTTTGAATTTTATCCTTTAAAACCTCAAATGGTGTTACAATCTTCTGCTCTTGTACTGGTTTTGTTTCGAGTTTAGCTGTCAACATTTCCCTTAACTTACTCTGATCCTTTAGGTTATATGCTTTCCCTTCAAAGAACAATGTGAAACGTTTTTCAGTATCTAAATACTCAAGATTTTCTAGTTTTGAGGGGTCTAACAATGCCACTCCAGGAAGATTCAGGGTGTCAATAATAAGGGTCTTGAGTGGTAAGTCATCCTTCTTTTCGAAATAATCGGATGAGGTTACTATACTTCGCTGGTATTTGGGAAGGAATATCTCCATCTGATAAATATCTGTTTCACCGTATGCATCATCGGAGAAGAGGGCCATTAGCCCTTTGGAGCCATCGCCAAGTGGGTGAAAAAACAAATCATCATCAGTTGAATTGATTGGGTAACCAAGGTTAACAGGTTTTGACCAAGTACCATCGCTTTGTTTCTGAGAGAAAAAGATGTCATACCCTCCCATAGTGTTATGCCCTTCAGAGCTGAAATAAAGGGTATTGCCGTCCGTTGTAACGAATGGAGTATTCTCATTGAAGCGTGTATTAATATTAGGGCCTAGATTTGTGGCTGGTCCCCAGTCGCCCCCGGGAACTCTTTCGGAAACGTAGATATCAAGATCGCCATACCCACCAGCCCTATTACTCGTGAAGAATAACTTGGTTCCATCGGATGAAACGCAAGCATGAGTTTCGTAATGAAAAGTGTTAATGTTATCATTCAATTTCCTCATGGGGCCCCATTTGCCATCCTTGAAGTTTGAAACATATATGTTGCCAACGTGGTCTACATCTTTGAAAAGGTAAAGTTCATCACCGTTGTGGGAGAGCGATAAGGTAGTGCAATTGCCATCAACAACAAGGTCAAGTGTAATATTTTGCGGGGTTCCCCACTTGTCACCTTCCTTTCGGGCAACATATATGGCTTGATAGAATCTTTGCTTGGTAGTGAAGGCAAAGGTTTGTCCATCGCCAGAAACCACTGGATTATAGTTTGGAAAGTGGTTATTGATGGCAGGTCCCAAATTGCTACGTAAAAAATTTACCGGATAACTTTTGATGACTTTTGATCGTTTTATGCTATTAACCTGATGATTCAGGAATTCGATATCATAAAGTCTCTCACTACGAATTCTATCAAGAAAATCGTTGTATGCTTGTTGTGCTTTTTCGTGTTGATTACTAACAAAGTATGCATTACCCAAGTAGAATAGCGCTTCCACAGGAGCTTTTGTTTCTCTGATTGATTGTTCGCTGTATCGTTTTGAGAGATTTTTGGAAGCTCTCTCCAGGTAAGGAACTGCGAAATGCTTTCGTCCTGGAATATTAAGGTAGCAGAACCCTATTCTATAGTCAAGGTTGAAATTATCTGTATAGTGATCATAAACCCTAAGGTACAATGCCAGCGCCTCCTCATAATCTTCAAAGTAGAAATAGGCATTGGCATCCTTGTATAAATCCTCAACTTGTTGCCTACTCTGTTGTCCAACAACAGTTATTGCAGCAAAAAACCCTAATACAAGGGTTGCATATCTTATCCTAAGCATTTTTGAACAAATTCTTTACAATAAAAAAGAAAAGTTCAAAGATAGTGAAAAAGAATAAACAAAAGCATAAATTATTTTCAGATAGGTAATTACTTAGAAAAAATGCGAAAAATTGTTTATGATAGAATGACAGTTTTCCTAGTTTACGGTAATACTATCAATCCATTTTGTTCACGTCGTGAACTTGCCTGCTGATTACTTTGACCTTGAGAAATTGGGATTGTTGGGATTTTTTCACCGTTTAAGTCTTCTTCGGTATTCTTAATATTAACATTTTTATTAAACTCTACGAAATAGATATCATTTTCTCCAAAACTCTCAGAAAGAGCACGCGAAATATAGCCTTTAGTACCATCGCCAATGGGAAAAATGAATATATCATCGTCGGTGGTATTTATGGGGTAACCCAGATTAATGGGTTTAGTCCACTTGCCATTGCGACGATATGATACAAAAATATCGAAACCACCCATTGTAGTAAAGCCTTTGGAAGCGAAGAATAACTTTTTGCCATCACGTGATACTGTTGGTGAAATCTCATCGTAAGGTGTATTTATAACATCACCAAGGGCAATGGCTTCAGACCAACCTGAAGCAGTTTTCACTGAGAAATATATATCAAAGCCTCCTTGACCACCGGGTCTATTGCTCGAAAAATAAAGTGTATCGCCAGTTGGGCTAAAAGTACCATAGTTCTCCCAACTCTTGGAGTTGATCTCCTTGGGTAACCGCGACATCACCCCCCAACTTTTCTTGGTAGTATCGTATTGACTGATGTATAGATTGTAAACATCGTTATCATTTCGGGCTAGCAATAGTGTTCTCCCATCTGATGAAAGCCCAACCGTTCGAATGGCTCCATCGGCAAAAAGTTGACTGGTAATATTTATGGGATGTTTCCAATTATCATCATTCTTTGTAGTCATCATTATTGCGTAGTAAAACTGCTGTGCAGAGGTATAAATCATTGTTCTATTATCGGCAGAAACCACAGGGAAAATCTCAGAAAAACGTGAATTAATATATCGTCCTACTGTAGTAAACTTAACGTTAACAGGGTTTTCCATTAATTCCTTTGCATAATCTACAGACTCCATCTCTTTTTTTACAATGGATATTTCAAGTTCATCTGAGTCGGATAACATACTGCGATAGACAACTAATGCTTGTTTAGATTTTTCAAAATCGCCAATAATCCTTAAAGCTTGACCGTAGTATAGGAAAGCATTCTTGGGTGCTTGACGTTCAGTAAAATAACCCTCACGATAATTATCTGTAATATCCTTAATTGCCCGTTCAAAAAATGGTATGGATTTGTGTTTCTGGTTTGGAATATTCAAGTAACAAAGGCCAATTCTATAGTTGATATTTGCATTATTTGGCTGAAGATTATAAATCTCAAGGTAAAGGGGCAAGGCATCCTGATAGTCCTCGTATAGCAGGTAGTACTCAGCATCCACAAAAACCCTTTTGAAATAAGAACTCCTTTGGGAAAATGCTGAAAAGGTAAGTATTAAAAAAACTACTAATGAGTAAAAATATTTAATCATTAGATCCTATTTAATAATACAATGGTCTCGTTTTACGATAACTACTTTATAAATTTTAAAACGATATTGAACATAAAAATAATCGCTTTGTCAAAGTAAGCTAAATTAATGCTATTTGCAAAATAACTTTTCAAAAAATACATATAAATCAGCCTCTTGATGTTTAAGGCTAAAAAAATAGGATGATGTATCCCAAGATGATGAAATGGTCAAAAAGGATCAGGAAAGGTACTATTGGTAAGAGAAAAATATGAAACCAATTAATTCATTATGTATTGAAATCCTGTAAGTTATCTCTAAGGGCTTTAAGAAACATTCCCCCTAACGCACCATCAACTACTCTATGATCGTATGAAAGTGATAACATGGCAATTTGACGGATTCCAATGGAATCACCCTTTGTCGATTCGATAACCACAACCCTTTTTGTTATGCTACCAATAGCCAGAATGGCTACCTGTGGTTGATTGATTATTGGTGTACCCGTTAGGGTTTCGAACATGCCAAGATTAGTAATAGTAAATGTACCTCCTTGTATCTCATCGGGTTGAAGTTTATTTTCTCTGGCACGATGAGCAAGTTGATTCACTTGGGCGGAAAGTCCAACAAGATTTAACTTATCAGCATCCTTAATTACAGGTACTATTAGGTTCCCATTGGGAAGTGCTGTGGCAATACCAATATTAATATTCCTTTTGACCAATATTTTATCCCCATCAACCGAACTATTGATCATAGGAAACTGCTTTAGTGCCTTAATGGTTGCCTCAACAAAAAGAGGGGTTAGCGTAAGTTTTTGGCCTTCTCTCTTTTCAAAGATATCCTTATTGGCATTCCGCCATGCCACAAGGTTTGTAACATCAGCCTCGATAAATGAGGTAACGTGAGCTGAAGTTTGCTTGGATAGCACCATATGTTCGGCAATGAGCTTTCGCATACGGTCCATGTGAACAATCTCAACCGCTTGCCCTGAGTCGACTCTCTCACTCATAGTATCTGAGAGTCGTGGTTTACCAATAAACTTAACTCTTTTATCAACGTAGGCTAAAATATCATCGCGGGTAATTCGACCATTTAAACCTGTGCCATTTATCTTATCAAGCTCATCGATAGTAATACCCTCCTGCTTAACAATAGTTCTAACTAAAGGGCTAAGAACACGGTTTTTACCATAACCGATTTCAAGATCATCCCCTTTATTCGTTTCTACTTGAACTGGTAAAGTCTTATCAAGCGAAGGCTGAGAGGTTTGTTCTGCTTGAGGTGTTTGTATTTTAGCCTGCACATCTCCTTCAACTTCGAGTATGGCTATGGTTTGCCCCACCTTTGGTACATCTCCCTCGTTAAACAACAACTCCTTGACTTTGCCAGCAATTGGGGCTGGTATCTCTGAATCAACCTTATCGGTAGCCACCTCAACAACTGATTGATCCTCAGTAACCATATCACCCTTGGATACCAGCCATTTTGTTATTGTGGCATCTACAATTCCTTCACCCATTGCGGGGAGAACTATATCAATGGTTTTCATTCATTAATCTTTTGAAAGTATAACATTAATTGTTTCTAATTGTTGAAAATTTAGTTATTCCATTGAAAATTTCCATTCAATTAATGATCAAAAGATGCTCCACTACTTTTGATTAGAACTTGTATTTGTTTTTTCGAATACGTTCTTTAAGTGCTGAGATATTAGCGATGCATTATTACTCGAAACAGTAAAATATCTTACCTGAAATATATTATATTCAGCATTCTGCTCAATAACTGAAACATCTGGCTCAATATTAATTGATGACCAGGGGAGAAGTAGAATTTCATGAGTAATCTTTCTTTTAAGCTCTTCGATGGGAATCCTGGCATCTATAGTAAGCAAGGTTTCGTGACCTTTGACTCCATCATTAGGATTTTGAATGCTAATAGCATCGGATGTAAATCGGCTATATGGCAATTTCACCAGCTCTCCACTATAAGCTTCAAGTTCAATGGATCGATAGCCAATTTTTTTAATGATACCCTCTGCATATTTGGATTTTAGATACTGATTCTTTTCAAAGGGTATTTCAGATTTTATAATAACCCCCGATATAAAATCGCGAAGAAAGTACCAGCTAAGAATTACCATAAGCACAACAACAAGTGCTGCTATTATTATGTTGTCGAATGGGTATTCGTTTAATGCTCCATTCAATGTCCATAGCCCAAAAGCTGCCCAAAGTATAAGCTCCAAAAGAGGAAAAATTCTCAATAAAACTCTTCGAATTCTTTTTTGGCTTGTAATTGTATTTATCAACCTGCCAATAATTTTTAGTATGGCAAATAAAACTAATGCAAAGATTATATATCTAACAATCATAACTTTATTGTTTAAAGAAACAATTTAAAACTTGATGTACATAATGTAAAATTAGACAAAGCCTTTATCCCTAAGTTTCTCGAAAATAAACATTTCGATATTGGCGTTTAAAGCATAAACTTTAGGGAAGCGTTCCTCAGTAATACCTGCTCTTAGTAAATCAACGATCAACATACTAGTCTGAGGCTCTTTCTGCCGAAGAATTCTTGATAGTCTCTCAACATCAAATCTTCGATGTATAGCAATCTGAAGAATCACTAACCAAAGGTCATCGCCGATGTCGTTTAAATAAATCGTTTTAGGTATTGATGGAGTCTTTATGACAATTGCCTTGCCCATAACCTTTGTAATGTTTGATAACCATGCCTGCATGGTATAGCCGGGGTTGCCTCCTGTGAGATTGAAATACCTATTGAAAAGTTTGGCAAAGTTCCACTGGTTTAACGTATCCTCGTGTTTACCATTCAAATTAAATTTAAGACCTCCTGTTCTATGTCTAACCATAATCAACTCCTTCAGCTCTTTGGCATCCATTGGCTCACACTCAATATGTCCCATAAAGTATGAATCGAGTTTGTTGAGTTTATTCATCAATCCATAGGCAACCTTACCTGCATTAACTATAAAAAATACTTTACTGTTTAAGGTTTTGATTAGGTTAACAATTTCAAGGACAACCCCATCCCCCTCTTCATGTCGCTCCCACCAAAGTTCTAAATCATTTATAATTATTACACGTTCGGTTGGAGATGAGTTCAAAAAAAAGTTGGGATTTATGTTAATACCCAAAGCCTTTTGCAGAGCTTCTTCAAAAACATCCTTTTTTATGGATCCTCCCTTGGGAGGTTTAACTACATGCACACTAGCTCCTTCAAAAAATTTCTGTGCAATGAATTTTGATAGTGAAGTTTTTCCTTCGTTTCTTCCTCCTGTTATGAGTAAAGCACCGGAGTAACCCTCCTTAAAACGATTAACAATTTTCTCAGCTTGCTTAAGTTCATTCTGCCTTCCAACCCAAAGGTCGTTATTTATGGTTGTGCTACCTGAGAAAAGGCTTGTGTAGTAAAACGGCAACTTTTTGATTATCTGTGGATTTGGAGATAAACCCACAAGCATTTCCTGAATGGCCTGATTGCTAATTTTATGCTCTCTTTCGAAAGCGCTCAATCTTTTTGCCAGCATTATACCTTCGCTCTGCGAATAGAGCAAGTTTACCATTTGTTTGCCCAAAAAGGTATTTAGTTTGCTAAATTGATTTCCAATTGATTTGACTACTTTTCCCTTACGCTCCTTTTTGGTTTTTGCACTCTCCTGATAAACTGAAGGGGTAAAAATTATGGAATGCAGCGGTTCCAATGACTTTTTTAGATACTCATCAAGATTATTCTCAAAACTTTCCTGTATGATATTCACTCTTAACTCATCGTCTGATATATCCTTTAAAAGCTCATCGATTAGCTGAAGCTTAAGTTGACTATGCTTTTCAATATCTCCCTCTTCATCCTGTAGTAAATTCTCGAGATTAAATGTGGCTAACTTCAACCTATCGATAAGCTTATTTGAAATATCGCTCAATATTTCAGAAGACTCCTCCATTAAATCGCGAGATTTACTGATCAACTCCATCCCAATGTGAAAACTTGCTTTTTGCCTGTAATCAATAATTCTGGTATCGCTCTCTGGAAACTCTCCCTTATCAACTTGTGCAAAAAAGTTTTCTCCATTCACCTCCACTTTTTCGGGGAGGTCGGTAATAATTTCGCTGATTTCATCGAAAAACTCCTCAAAACTCTCCTTAAAGTATTGATCCTGTAAATCTTTAAACTTCTCAATAACATCATCTGTCTTGGGCAGTATTGATGAAGTTTTCATCTCCTCCAATTTATCCTTTAGATTTGAAATTGTTCTCGCAAACTTTATGTCGAGCCTTTCGGTTAGCCCATCAACCTGTTTCCTTATTTTTACTTTAAACCTGTTCCTTAGCGAAATTTGAATGAACTCAAGATGGATTTTGCTTACAAACAGGTTAATATTATTGCGCCATATCAATGGCATTTCCTGTAAATCCTTCTCTTCAACGGCATTCCTCTTCTGTACTTTTATGAATCGTCGGAGTAAAAAAGACGATTCTGGCCTATCAATGACATTACTTAGCCTCTGTAAATTCTGCTCTAA
>CAZDXY010000076.1:0-18963 GCA_964509385.1 uncultured Rikenellaceae bacterium | reverse complement strand
GTAAATGTGAAAACAAAAAATGTATTTATAATTATTACACCCCTTCAATTAATTAATGCCATTGAGTATAAGGAGCAGTACCTTAAGGAATCGACAAACACTAATATACTTTTTGTAATTAACTATCTCGAAAAAACCAAGGAGCAAATAAAACAAGTACTTGAATTTTCCCAATGGGACGAAGTACATTTTGTTTTCAATCATAGCGTTACGTATAGCAGTAGAATAAAAGGTGTTTTGTACCACCTTTTATTTTCATTTTATGAAAAAACAGCATTCAACAGGATTAACAACATTCTGGTTAACCAAAAACCAGATTTCATTGCGATTGGTAACTACTACAACAGAATTTGCTATAAGCTACTCCAGAAACATAATTACTCCAATGCAATTGTTTTGGATGATGGTATGAATTCCATGTCAATAACTAGTATCAGGGGGAATGAGATAAACCAAGGGAAAAATCATTTTCTACTGAAAAAATTTACGCCAAAGAAAAAAATTGAATTAGGATTAATGGGGATTGGCAATCGTCCAATTGAAAGGAGTATAACATTTTACTCCTCATTTATTAAAGCGGTTGACAACAATGACAGGTTGGTAATTAATGGGTTTCATTTTTTTTCTTCGCTTTTCGAGCGAAAGAGAAAAGGTGATTTTGTTTACTTTATTGGCAGTCCATTTGTTGAGCTAGGTATTATTTCTCAAACCACCTATTTTCGGTTCTTAGATAATATTAAAAACTATTACTCTGAGCCTGTAATCTACATAGCCCATCGGCTTGAGCGAGATTATAATCTTGAAAAAATTAAAACAATACTTTCTGTTAAACGATTGGTTAACCCCATTGAAATTGAGCTAATAAAGTTAGACATATTACCAGGTAAGTTAGCTTCATTTTATTCCGCAGCGCTTATTACCATAAGTAAAATTTTTAGTAACAGAATTGAGGTTAATTCATTTCTTTTACCCTTTGAGGAGGTTAATAAAATATCCAAGGAAATGTTTATTGATGTTTATTCTACAATTCAAGATTTTCAGGGAGATAATTTTAAATTGATAGATATTCTCATAAAGAAATAGCCTTATAAAAACAGAACATGAACTATCGATCAATTTATTATTTTGTACTTTCAATTCCAATTATAAACATTATTGCAACAATTACAACAAATTACTTTGCCTCACAGATTAATCCGGGTGTAGTGAGAGGGGTTTTTATTTTTGTTTTTGTAGCCTATTTTATTATTTTAAAATACCCAAAAAATATCATTAGCCTTTTCTTATTATTTTCATTGCTATACTACTTAACATTAATTCCATTTGCAACAGTAACAAGAGTTTCACTTTATCAGTATTTAAAATTTTTTCAAGGAACGATAATGTTTGTGGTAGGCTACTATTATGTTAATACACCAAGCAGGTTTTTGCAGTTAATTAAAGTACAGTACGCTGTTTTAGTGATAATTATTTTAAATTTTTTTGTTTCAAATTATTTTGGGTTAGGGTATTCCGATTATGCAAGAAATAGTATATCCTATGGTGTTTCAGGCGTAAACATTACCAAAACAATGGTTCCAATCCTGTTGTCATTCCCCATTTTTTTTAGTTTAAATAAGTTAAGCCGGAAAGGTTTGTATATTTCAATATTGATAATGTTTGTAAGTTTTATTTTAATTATTTTGGGTCTAAAGAGGTCTGCAATACTTGCACTTGGAGCAGGTTTTTTTGCTTTTACTATTACTTACCCACAAAAAAAAGCACTTATTAAGGGTCTTGTTATTGTATCTTTTTTATTTACTATTGCATCTCCTTTCTTTATAGATATTTTTCAGGACCGATTTGAAGCAAGGCAAGAATCGGGAGTTTTTGAGACCGAGGATATTGAAGAAAACGAAGGACGGGTAATTGAAATGAAAAAGGTTTTAAGAGCATTTGACGAGGGCAACATATGGCACAAACTATTTGGTAGCGAACTGTTTAATGACAGATATTATTTCAAAGAGACCAGAATGCTTCATGTTGATTATTCCATATTACTCAATGGATCTGGTTTAATAGGCCTTTCCCTTTTTATCGGATTCTTTATGCTTTACTATTTAACTATTCTAAGATACAAAACTTTATTGTATAGTAAAAGTAATTTACTTGTTAATATGTTATATTCTTATTCGGTATCACTAATAGTTGTTTCGTTGGTGCTCAGCATAGCTGGCAGTGTATATTCAATTGGTTTACGATCAACAACAATGATGCTAATGGGCTCAACCCTTGCAACAATAAGGAATATTGTAATTACAAATTATCAAGATACCAAGTAAAGCATGTATTTTATTTATTATACCGAGAAACAAAATCTTCTCAACTCATCTTTACATCAAATTCAGGATAATTTCTACTCAAGTTCTCCTGTTTGGAACGAGAAAAGTTTTAGTATTTGGTTTGATGGTTATATATATTTAAGAGGAAGTGGGCGTATTTTAAACGAAAAGGATTTATTTGAACTGTATATAAATCACGGCAAAAAAATCTGCGAAAAAATAAAAGGAATTTTTGTTCTGATGATATGTGATGCTAATACAGTCCAATTCTTTACGGATCATCTGGGAATCAGAAAATTGTTTTACTCATCACAAGGTAAAATACATTACTTTTCGAATAATTTTTGGGAACTCTCAGGTTTGCTTAACATCAAAACTATAAATACAACAGGAATCGCATTACATGCACTTACAAACCATTTTATTAATGGTAAGACAATAGTAAAAGAGATAAATTTCTCAAAACCGGCAACACTCATTGAAATAGATTCAACGGGGGAGATAAAAATCGGTAACCATTGGACTTTGGCACAACTACTCGAATTGCCAATGAATAAGTTGAGCATAGATGATTTCAGCCATTTTTTTTTGAAAAACATTGAAAATTATTTGAAACCACCCCCAAAAAGAAATGCTACCCTTACACTTACAGGTGGCTTAGATTCAAGGTTAATACTTGCAAGCATGTTGAAGTTGGGAATAAAACCCAATACCTTTGCATACGGAAATTCTTCTTCAAGGGATGTGTTAATAGCAAAATCGGTAGCAAATAGATACGCATTGCCCTTTTATAACTCTCCACCCAGTAACATATCTGCAGATTGGTTTGTGTACCAAAGCAAAATAATTCAAGAAAAGGGGAATAGTTTGGCACATTTTCATCGTGCATACCGATGGGATGGTATTAGAAGTGCTTTAAATCAGGATGAAAAAAAAGTGTTTTTTGCAGGGTACCTAGGAGGCGAAGGTATTCGGGGGGCTCATATTGATAATTTAATAATATCAGAGTTTGTTCAGAAATGGACTCATAATAAATCGCCTGAATTAATTAAAAAACACCTGTTTCAAAACTTTGTTAACCCCAACAAAACAGATATAGAAGAGATTATTCAGGAACTAAGTGAGCTACCCTATTTTACAAGAAATCTAAAGCACAACGAGTTTTATCTTTTGTTCCACCTCAATGCATCTAATCACCTTGCACAGGATATTAATTATTATATTGATAGCGGAATTGAATTGGTTCTTCCTTACATGGATATTGATTACTTGACCCTTTTATTTTCATCAAGGTTTAGTATGCTAAATAAAAATAATACGTCGAAGAACCAGTTTAAAAGACTTAATATCCCTGATTTTCATTGTAAAATGATAGCATCAATATATCCAGACCTAACAAATTTTATACTTACAAATGGTTATAAACCATCGGAGTATTTAATGGGGAAAATTCCATACGTAATTGCCAGAGGAGTTAGGGGGTTAAGATCGAAGCCCATTGCTCGAAATTTTTCATATAACAACTGGTTCTTTCAGTACCTGAAACAGTCTGGCAGTAATTTTACAAGCGATCATGGATTTTTTGATAATAAACAATTTTTTAGGGATCTTAGTGATGAGAAAAGCACCTCCGAAACAGGCTTGCATAAATATACAAGCGTAGTAATGCTTAATAGTTTTATCGATAAAATATTTTAAATCTCCATGTTTAATATATCAACATTTATTTCTGATATTCCATTAGTTTTTAATGATATATATAAAGGTTCAACCATTCGCAAAGACTTTTCCTTTTATAGAAAAACGGCAACTTGGGATGCGGAAGACGTTAACAAGTACCAGCTAAAAAAACTTAAAGACTTACTGCGATACGCCTCAGAAAATTCCACATATTATAAGGATTTGTTTAAATCGGTAGATTTTAAAGTTGATAACTTAAATTCAGTTGAAGATTTAAACAAATTACCTATTCTAACAAAAGAAGATATTATTAATAACACTAATAACATTTTATCAAAAGAGAAGAACATTAAGCTAATCAAGAGTTCATCAAGTGGAACAACTGGCATTCCCATTAATTACTATCACGATATCAAAAGCTATAGCGCAGGTATTGCTGCAGGATATTTTATCTGGAGTCTCTCTGGTTGGCGTTTTTCGGATAGGAGTATTCATATTTGGGGCAATCCTAGTTCCATAAAAAAGTGGAATAATTTTACAAGTATAACAAAAAGGTACTTGTTCAATCAAATTTATGTGCCATCATTTCTTTTAAATAATCCTTCAAACATACCATCGATAATAGATTTAATACGGAAGAATAAACCTAAAACCATTGATGGGTATACCTCTAGCATTGTAAATTTGGCAATGTTTATTAAAGAAAACAATATAGAAATTCCTAAACTTAATGCAGTTTTTACAACAGCTGAGAATCTATTAGAAAACCAAATTGAGCTGATTGAATCAGCAATTGGGCAAGTGAGTGACACTTATGGGTGTGGCGAAATAAATAGCATTGCAGTTAAACCTGTTGGGTGTGACAAATTTTATATCATTGATCCCCATGTTGTTGTAGAATGCAATGACATTGATGGTTCCGATATGAAAAGCATCATTGTTACAGACCTAGACAATTATGGTTTTCCATTTATTCGATATAAAATTGGCGATTTAGTTAGTAGCATTGATAATCCGAGCAAGAATGATTTATTACCATTTCGATCTTTTAAAAATATATATGGGAGAACCGCTGAAATAATTACTCTTCCAAACGGAAAGAGTATACATCCAATAAATATGCTAGGAGGGACTTTATTTAGGTACGCTGGTGGCATTGTTAAGCATAAGGTGGTTTGGACAGGAGAGAAACTTCTTTTTATTTTTGTTACAAATAATAATTACAACAAGCAATCGGTTTCTCAATTAGTTGAAAACCTCCTAAAACCTTATGAAGTTGATTTTGAAATTATTGAGGTTGATAACATCCCTATTCCAAAATCAGGTAAGCATTTATACTTTGAAAACCAGACCAAAATAAAGTTGTGAGGACATGAAGATACTTAAAAAAATTTTAATTTTTACGTTAAGGTACTCCGGCTTTCCCTTGTTTGTTAAATACTTTATTAGGCGAAACAAGGTAACAATTGTTTATTATCATGATATTGACGAAGTATCATTTCAGCGTCAAATAGACTTTATTTCAAAACGATACTCGTTTATTACGGTTGATGATCTTTGCGCATACCTTTACAAAGAAACTGAGAAACTTCCACACAATCCAATTCTAATTACGTTTGATGATGGACATATTGGAAATTACAAATTATTAGAAGTTATTAAGAGATATAATTTCAAACCCACAATTTTCCTAACAACAGATTATATTAATAGCAACAAACCCTTTTGGTTTAAGTTACCTTTCAAAAGCCATTCTGAGAAAGAAAAGTTAAAAAAATGTACAGAAGAGAGTCGGATTTCTTATCTAAAAGAGGTTTATTCTAAGGAGATTAATGAGTATGTTGAACAAGCATTATCTTGGAATCAGGTTTCTGAGATGAAGGATTATTTTAACTTCCATTCACACACTCACCAACACCCCTGCTTACCAAATTGTGGTAAAGAGTATATCGAGGAGGAATTAAAAGTTTCAAAAACAATTATTGAGGATCAAACCCAAAAGTCAGTTTATGCAATAGCATACCCAAATGGTGATTATTCCGAACAGGTAATTTCTAGTGCAAAGGATATTGGTTATAAACTAGGTTTTACAGGAAAGCATGGATTTGCTTCAAAGAAGAATAATCCATTAGAGATACCAAGATTAAGCATGAACGATACTAAGAATTTCAACGAATTTGTTTTAAGGTTATCAGGAGCTTGGTATCTGATTAAAAAAATCAAAATTTGAGATGATATGAACAAACCGTATCAATTTAAAAATTTTGAAATTCTCCCCTTCGATTTTTCAAACAACCCTCTTATTGATGAGGCGATTTGCTTACTAAATGCCGAAACCACTTCAAAAAAGCATAACAGGGCATTTTGGGATTGGAAATTTCTAAACAATCCATTTGGACCCAGTGTAGGTTGGTATGCCAGAGAAAATGATACCAAAAAACTTGCTGGCGTATTGTTATGGTGGCCATGGAAATTCTATAATCTTAATCAAGAGGTTATATACTATCAAGCCATAAATGGCAAAACCGATTCTGAATACAGGAATGCAGGTATTTTTCTTGAACTCAATAGGGTTGCCATAGATTTTTTTAGGAAGGGAAGCAATAACCTTTACGGTGTTCCAAATAATCAATCTTATCCGAGTTACGTTAAACTTGGGTGGGAAACTATTTCTACACTAAACCCAGTGTATATTGCCATTTCACCCATTAAAACGTTTCTGAAAATACTTTACAACAGAAAACAGGTAGATCATAAACCGACGGTATCAGAATTGGCAGGTTTAAGGTTCGAGGCAGACAATGAGAGTTTTTTATCCACAAAATGGAATCAGTCCTTAATTGAATGGCGGTTTTTAAAACATCCAAACAATACCTATTCTTTTTACCGCGATGGGGAGAATTTTATTGTATATAAAATAAACCCCAAAGCGAAATTTATAGAAGCAAAAGTTATTATGACTTCAATTACACAATCATTTGAATTAAAACATTTTTTTAATCATCTTAATAGTGATGACATCGATTTTGTATCATACTACGGCTGCAATACACTATTTTACAATATTCTAAACAAACAAGTAAAAAAGTTTAAAGTAAATAAAAATAAACTTTTTTTAGTAGTGAATAATAATTTTGCAGGAAACTTTTCATATCGATTTGAGTTGGCTGCTACCGATAGTCAATAGCATTATTAAATGAATATTCTTTTTATTTCTAGCGGCAACTCAGTGTCAGGTATAAGTTCCATTGTATTCGGACAAGGGGAGTCATTGAAGGCAACAGGGGTTGATGTTGAATATTTTTTAATAAAAGGGAAGGGTATATTTGGATACCTGAGGGCGGTTTATTCCTTACAACGATGGGTAAGAGAAAGAAAATTTGATATATATCATGCACACTATTCCTTATCTGCTTTCCTAGCAAGTATTGCAGGCGTTCGTCCTCTGGTTGTTTCTTTAATGGGTTCAGATGTTAATAGGAATTCTATTCATCGGTTTTTGATTTGGTTGTTTAATTATATTTTTAGGTGGAGCGCCTTAATTGTTAAAACCCAAGAGATGAAAAAGCTATTAGGGATTAATAATATTGAAGTTATACCGAATGGCGTTAACATTTCAGTTTTTAAGCCAATTGTAAAGTTAGACGCCCAAAAAAAACTCGGATGGAATAATAAAAGTAAACACATTCTGTTTCCTTCCGATCCATCACGTCCAGAGAAAAATTATAATTTGGCAATCAATGCTATTGAAAAACTTAAAATGAATGCAGTTGAATTACATTCTTTAAAAAACGTCAATTCCAATGAAGTTTATTACTATATGAATGCTGCCGACGTGGTATTGTTAACAAGTACTAGAGAGGGGAGTCCTAATGTTATCAAAGAAGCAATGGCATGTAATTGTCCTACGGTAGCAACGAATGTTGGAGATGTAAAGTGGCTGTTCGGCAATGAAAAGGGTTATTACATAGTTAGTTATCATCCCGATGATGTGGCAGATAAGTTGTTACATTCACTTATGTTTGTTAAAAATCAGAATCGGACAAATGGTCGTAGCCGATTGGTTGAGCTAGGATTAGATTCTGAAACAATAGCACTTAGAATAATATCTATTTATAAAACCATCCAGGCAAAAAATTAGTATTTATTAAATGCAAAAGATTGGGGTTATAGTATTGGGTGGGCATATTCAGGCATTGGGTATTATCCGTATTTTTGGAAGAGATGGAATTGATTGTATCATTATTGATAAAACTTCAAAAAACATTTCTCGTCATTCAAAGTATTGTAAAGCTTTTTATGTAACACCTGACAAAAACTTACTTGACACATTAGTGAAATTAGGTGAGGAGAGAAATTGTTTAAACTGGATTATCTTTCCAACAAATGATTTTCAAGTTAAACTCCTTAGCCAAAACAAGCAGGCTTTGCAAAGCTATTTTATTATCACTACCGATAAATGGGATGTTGTTGAGAAATTCTACAACAAAAAAAGTACGTATAAATTAGCTGATAATATGGGAATCCCATACCCTAAATCTTGGTATCCTTTATCAGAAAACGAACTTAACGAAATTCCCGTATCTTTTCCTTGCATAGTAAAACCAGCAGTAATGCATAATTTTTTTCAATTAACAAAAAAGAAAGTATTCTTATGCAGGAACAGGCAAGAATTGATTGATCAATACAGAAAGGCAATTAGTATAATTGCTAAAGAAGAGATAATTGTTCAGGAAATTATTCCCGGTGAAAGTAGTACTCAATATTCTTCTTGTTTTCTTTTTCTTAACGGAGGTAGTTACGTAAATCTTACTGCATGCAGAATGAGGCAACATCCACTCGATTTTGGAAATGCAACAACGTTTGCAGTTACACAGGATATTCCAATACTAAAAGAGTATTCTGAAAAACTTTTATATGCAGTAAACTATAATGGCTTATGTGAGGTTGAATTTAAATTCGACGAAAGAGACCAGAAATATAAATTTTTGGAGGTTAATCCTCGCACATGGAAATGGCACTCAATAGCAAATAAAGCAGAAACACCTTTTTTAAAATTATATTTTGATTATTTATGTGGAAATAGTATCATACCAGTAAATGGGTATAAAGCGGCATCTTTTTATCATTTTTTAACGGATTTCCCAACCATAATAAGCATGTTAATCAAAGGAAGGAGAATCAAAAAATGGTTTAGTAAACCCGTTGAATTTGCAGTTTGGGCATTGGATGATTTTAAACCATGGCTATTTGAAAAGTTATATCTTATTAACCTTATTAAAACAAGAAATTGAAGAAAAAAATCATTTTTGATGTTGGTCATCCTGCTCAGGTTCATAATTTCAAGCATGTTTACTGGGAGTTGCAGGCAAAGGGATGGGAAGGACTTTTTACTGCAAAAGACAAAGAGGTTACCGTATCTTTACTAAAAGAGTATAAACTGCCTTATATTATTATTGGTAAAACCCACAAGAATATTTTTTTAAAAATACTGGGGTTATTCTGTAACCTAATTATTTTTTCTAGAATTTTGATTAGGTTTAAACCACTTGTTGTTGTTTGCAGATTTTCTCCCCATGCTTGCTGGAGTTCAAAATTTTTAGGAATTCCACTTATTGGACTGGCAGATACTGAACACACTACTTTCCTCGATCGGTTTACAGTTCCTTTGGCAAGTGCAAAGCTTACAGCATTTTCATATCAACGAGATTTAGGGAAAAACCACTTTCGATACAATGCAAATATTGAACTGTTTTATTTACATAAAAACAGATTTTCCCCTTCCCGAAATCATTTCAATATCTTAGGGATTGATAAAGACACAAAATATGCAATTGTAAGATTTGTTTCGTGGTCGGCTCATCATGATATTGGAGTTAACGGAATGAAAGACCAACAAAAAGAGGAACTTGTAGAGTTTTTAAAAACAAGATTTAGGGTTTTTATCACTTCGGAGAGTGTTTTACCCCCAAAATTTGAAGAATTCAAACTTAATGTATCACCGGGCATGATGCATGATGTTTTAGCAAGTGCGTCGCTTTATGTAGGCGAGGGCGCATCAATGGCTTCTGAGGCTGCTTGCCTTGGAGTTATGTCTTTTTATATTAACAAACTAACAGCAGGATCCATAGAGGAAGAAAAAGATTATGGATTGTTATATCATTATGACGAATCATCTCAACTTCTTTCTGATCTAAAAAAGGTTATTGATAATCCAAATTTAATGAACAATACTAAATATAATAGAGATTCATTTATGAAAGGGAAAATCGATGTAACAGCATTTCTAACTTGGTTTATCGAAAGTTTTCCAAGGAGTATAAGTGTTATGAAAAACAACCCTGATTTTCAAAATACATTCATGTAATACCAATCTGAAATTCAAAATAGTCCAATATTTTGAATTTATTAGATTGGTTATGCCACAGGAGAAATATTTATAGTACAATGAGTCAAAGACGAAGTTAGACTATTACCCATTTTCAGTCGGTATAATAGAATAAATCAATTTAAAAAAGGGAGAGGCTGCTATAAATTGCAGCCCCTCCCTTTTTATGATTTATTGGTAATTTACTGAACCATCAGCCTAATGGATTCAACTTGTTCCATTGATACTACTCTCACAATGTACATTCCCTTTGAGAATCCATCTAAATCAATTCTTGTATCAATATTGCCAAACTGGTTATACAGTTTTTCCATTTTTACCAAAGAACCTCTGATATCGAAAACGCTAATGGTAATATCAGATGTTTGGTTTAACGATACCTGTACGTTAACATAACCATTGGCGGGGTTGGGATAGAGAAGTAAATTCGACAACATCGCATTTTCAAGGTTGTTTGCAGGTGAATCCTTGGGAACAAGGGCAGGAGTTGTAAATTTAACAGGAGCGGTATAGGGATACCAGACTCCAGCAACGCGAGAAGCAACCCTTACTTCGTAAGTGGTTTCAGGAAGAACACTGATGGTTCTTGGACTAAAATATGTGTCAATATAATTGTATGATGAAGAACTCTCAATCCTATACATAATCCTATAACGATCAGCACCTGATCCATTCCAGTTTACTTGAGCGGTGTAAGCGGTTATGTTGGTTATGGTAACATTGCTTGCCTGCGCACCTGTTGGGGTTTCGAACCTAACGGGAGTTGTATAGGCCATCCATAATCCACCAACCATAGACGCTACGCTTACATCATATGAACTTTCAGGAAATACAGGGATTACAGTAGGGCTTGATAAAGAGTTTAAGTATTGGTAAGAGGTTGTTCCGGTTATATTATACCTAATTCTATATTGATCAGCTCCAGACCCAACCCAATTTATTGTTGCAGAACTACTGGTTATTCCAGTTACCGTAATATTACTTGCAACAATTTGACTTCCTGAAAGGGTGGTGAATGTTGTGGGGTTTGAATAGTTCGACCAAGCTCCATCAATTTTCGAACTTACAGTTACCTCGTAATTTGTATCCGGAAAAACATTTATATTGGCAGGGCTTGAAGGAACATTTAAGTACAAATATGAACTTGAACCCACAACACGGTAACGAATTCTATATACTTCTGCACCTGAACCAACCCAAGAGATATTTGCAGTATTGGCATCAGGATCTGCCGAAATATTAATTGCAACCTTTGAACTTAACATTTTAACCTGTTGGATTAGGTTATTGTTGGCTACATTTAATGTACCAACAAAGTTGTGGTAGCCACTTTTGGTTACAGCGTAAGGTATATTATCCTCTGTTTCAACCCAGGTATAAACAGCCTCACCCATTTCGTTAGTAAGTTTTTGTGTGCCGTAGAAATTTATAGCAGCTGTATTTATTGGATCGCTTACTTTTGGCATTGTAACATCCACTACGTTAAAGTTTACAGTATAGGTTTTCTTTTCCAGCTTAATGTTATCAACCTGCCAACGGCGATAGTCCGAAGAGTAATGGTATTTAAAAGCGACCCAAATAGTTCCCTGTATCTGAGGGAGGTTAATCTCACCAGATGGTTCCCAGGTATAATTGTCGGTTGAAGGTTTTGTAAAATTTAGTTCTGTCCACGTGGCATCCTCTGGGGTTCCTGTGCCAGAGTAGTCAGTTGAGTAGAATAGTTTAAGGTAATTATATTCATCCTCAATTCCGTGATGATAGGCTGATTCAAAAGAAAGTATATACTCATTATTTGTGGTTAAATCAAATCCCGGTAATATAAGCCAATCTTCTTCAAGCCCAGATGAACCCCATCCATTCATTAGGGCGTAGCCATTACCACCAAAAGTTCCATATATCCAGTTCAAGTCTCCAGAAACACTATATGTTTGGCAATCGCCTAACCCAACATCAAAAGTTTCAAAATAAACTATAGGGCTAACAAGGTAGCTTTGAGTTGCTGAAAGAGCAGAGCCGCCTTCGTTATCTTCGGCATAAACTGCGTAGTATATGGTTGTCCCATTGTAATGAGCGGGAATGCTGGAAGTGGTTGTGTAAACTCCGCCTCCTTGGTGGGTCATGTTAATGGTATTCTCAAGTTCATCTGCAGCCTTTCCCCAACGAAGTTCAACCATTTCAACCGTTCCATCCGAGTCAGTAACATTTGCAGAAACTGATACAGTGGTAGAAGATTGAATTAGCTGGGCTGGGTTTTGGGTAATATTTGAAATAACTGGGTTTTGGTTGCCACCTGAGGAGTAACCTGTCCAGGTAATATCGTCAACAACAACCTGTCCGTCTGAATTATTAACATTGATAAACTTAATTACAAAATCGCCAGATATGTTCACTGTTATTTCTCCAGAATTTTTGATAACACCTTGTTCTGCTGATGAAGTAACGTTCCCGACAACAACATCATTTATTAAAACATTAAGGTTTACATTATTTGTAAATGCTTGAGAATATTTAAAAGAGAGCACACCTATCCCTCCAGAAATAGTTCCGGAATAAAAATTTGACTGTGGGGTTCTGCTTCTTCCAATCATAATAGCCTTGTCGGTTATTGCATAGTCACCTCGGCATTGTACATAAGTCCAAGTTGATCCATCTTGTCCTAAAAAAGTACCGTTTGCATAACTAGTTCCAGAAAGGGTTAAATTAGAGAAAGTTTCTAATCCTTGCCCCATGCTAACAACAGATATTATAGCAAAAGCAATAGATAATACTGTCATTCTAAGTAAATTTTTCATTTTCATAATTGTAAGGTTTTTAAGTTTGCTATTTAGTTTAAATTATTATTGACTTTCTATTAAAACCTTGTAAATCTAGCTAAAGTTTTTTTTGATTTATTGCACAAAACACTAAAAGTGATATAATTAACAAAACGCTGTAATAATGTTCACCAAAAAAGAATTTTCATTTTTACAATGCAACAAACAGGTTAATTATATTCCTATTAACAAGTTATTGGATAATTTGTTGAATTTTTTTTGATTAGAAAAATATAATTTTGAAAATAACCTTAATAGAAAGAGACAGTCCGTTGTTTTGGCATTCATCAACAGCCCCCGTTCTGACGAGGTTTCCGCTACTTTTTCCCAAGTCCGCCTTCAGAGGGTTCTCGTAGAACTCAAGAGGAGAGCGGATGGCGGGATGGCACTCGAGGAGCGCTGCGGTGAAGTGCTGATGATTAGAATGGCTGCTTTACCAACCGTAATCTATTGGTTGCAGGGCATTCCGATTCGCAGCGATTGCGCTCCGCAGGAAAAATTCGCTCAGCCGTAGAGTTCAAGAGAACGCTCTGGCAGCGGTGATTTTTTTGTTACTTTTTTCATGGCAGGAAAAAAGTAAGGGAATCGTTGGGATGAGATTCCTGCATCGACCGTAATATTTTATAGGCTCCAGCCTGATTTCCAAGCCGCGTCATTGCGAGCGAGGCACGAGCGACGCAATCTTTCAAAGCAGATCGCTTCGTCGTCCTTTGGTCTCCTCGCGATGACGTTTACCTGTTCGGACGTGGCTCCAGCCTGTTTTTCTCAAGTCCGCCTTCAGAGGGTTCTCGTAGAACTCAAGAGGAGAGCGGATGGCGGGATGGCACTCGAGGAGCGCTGCGGTGAAGTGCTGATGATTAGAATGGCTGCTTTACCAACCGTAATCTATTGGTTGCAGGGCATTCCGATTCGCAGCGATTGCGCTCCGCAGGAAAAATTCGCTCAGCCGTAGAGTTCAAGAGAACGCTCTGGCAGCGGTGATTTTTTTGTTACTTTTTTCATGGCAGGAAAAAAGTAAGGGAATCGTTCGGATGAGATTCCTGCATCGGCCGTAATATTTTGATAGGCTCCAGCCTCGATCGTAAGTATCCTACCAGGCTCCAGCCTGATTTCCAAGCTACGTCATTACAAAACCCGGACGCTGAGGTGGGCACTGAGGCTCTCGAAGTGCTCGAAGTGTAAGGGTTGAAGCAATCTCCGCGCAGCGATTGTACAGATTTGTATCTGTTGATATTCCAGAAATTGAAGCGATGACGAGAAAAAGCTGAACACCCAAGCCTTAACCATAACCTTAACCTTTAAGCTTGTTTCCTTTAACCTTTAACCTTGAAACCCCAGCCCCATCGGGGCTAAATATCGATAACTCTGGGCGAAGCCCTGGGTATACGGCGCAAGCCGTAAAGAGCGACGCACAAGTTACCAAACGATTGAAACGAAAATACCCCTGCGTCGCAACCAGAACTGACAGATTGAAACAATAAAGATGTTGCTTCGTCTTAGAATACGTGCAGTCTCAAGATGACGAGCCTCCTCGCGAAGACGAAAAGAACAGATCGTTTCGTTTTATCAAAGAGAGACAATCCCTGCCTGCTCTACCGGTAGACTGGCCCAGGTAGGCTCGCAAACGGAACACCAGAGACAATTGATTTGGAAAAACGATTATTAGACCATTAAATTGATTTGGAAAAACAAATAAAATTATGTTTTATTGCCTTGGAAAAACGAACAAATGTGTGTGTTTGTTAATAACAATGAAGTATCTAGAGATATTGAAAGTAGGTTAAATATATGGTAAGATGAACCAGATCGTTTTCCGTTATTGATACGTTGTGCCCGGCAAGTTGGAAAATCTTCTTTGGTCAGGCAATTTAGCAAGCAATTAAAATTGAATAAGTTGAAAATAATATCTCTAGTTGGTGCACGACCAAACTTTATTAAACTAGCACCCTTTGTTCACGCCAAAAATAAACATAACGAGGGTGGAGGGCAATATGTTGAGCATATTCTGGAACATACCGGTCAGCACTACGATGATCGTATGTCGCAAACCTTCTTCGAGCAGCTCAATATACCATAGGCAGAGATTAACCTTGGGGTGGGATCAGGAACCCATGCCCAGCAGGTTGGGCAAACCATGATTGAGTTTGAGAGATTAGTTTCAACAAAAACATCTTTTCTTTACAAAAAAACGTATATTTGTAAAAAATAATTTACAAAATGTTGTTGCGATATTTATATTTAGAGATTCTACCCCAGTTGTACCACAAGAATGCCATTGTAATCACAGGAATGCGTCAGGTTGGAAAAACTACGCTGATGAAGAAGTTAGCTAGCCAATGGAAGGGGAAACAATTATGGTTTGATTTTGATAATCCTTTGGACTTGTTGGTATTTGAGAATGTGGATTACAATCAGGTTTATGAGAGCTTAAGAAAAGAGTCAGGAACAGGTGAGGGAGAGCGATTTTTGGTATGTATCGATGAAATTCAGAATTATCCTGATACCACAAAAATAATTAAGTACTTAATAGATCATTACAAGGTCAAATTTATTGTCACGGGTTCGTCCAACTACTATTTACGAAATCTTTTTCCAGAATCGCTAAGTGGTCGAAAATTTTTATATGTTCTCAACCCCTTAACTTATAGGGAATACTTGTATTTTAATGGTAAGTTAAAAGAGAATCAACTTGCCCCAAGTTTCGAAGATTTACTGAAAACATATCCGCTCGCATCAATACATAAGAGGGCTCAGCTATACGATGAGTACTTAGCGTTTGGGGGTTTTCCAGAGGTAGCACTAACTAAAGATTATGAAACAAAAAGGTTGATTCTTAGGAATATCTTTTCATCTTTCTTTGAAAAGGATATCAAAGTATTTACTGAGCTGAAAGATGTTAGAGAGCTTAGAGACATGATTCTACTACTTGCTTCTCGAAATGGTAATATTGTTGATGTTACCAGAATTTCCTCGGAGCTTGGCATAAATCGTGTAAAGGCTTATGGTTATCTTGAATTCCTGGAGGGAACATTTTTTCTTCGCCTGATACCAAAATTCTCATTAAGCACCGATCGTAGCGTTGCGGGAGGTAAAAAGGTTTACTTTTCAGATACTGGGATTTTAAATCTTGTTGCGAAAGTAACATCAGGTCAACTACTAGAGGTTGCAGTAGCCAATCAGCTGTTGCCGTATGGGAATATTTGTTTCTACAATAGGCGTAATACCGCTGAGATAGACTTTATTCTGAATAAGGAGATTGCCTTAGAGGTGAAGAGCAAAGCTATTGAGCCCGATATGCAAAAGCTCAAAAAAATATCGGAGAGCATTGGCTTAAACCGCTACTATATAATGAGCAAAACACCATCAGAACTGCCAAGTGTTTTATATCCATGGTTTTTATAATAAATAATATATATGTTGAAAATAATATCTCTAGTTGGAGCAAGACCAAATTTTATAAAACTAGCACCCTTTGTTCACGCCATAAATAAACATAACGAGGGTGGAGGGCAATATGTTGAGCATATTCTGGTTCACACCGGTCAGCACTATGATGATCGTATGTCGCAAACCTTTTTCGAGCAGCTCAACATTCCACAGGCAGATATCAACCTTGGTGTTGGCTCTGGCAGTCATGCTCAGCAGGTTGGTCAAACCATGATAGAGTTCGAGAAGGTGCTACAGCAGCACAAACCCCATTGGGTTGTGGTTGTTGGAGACGTGAACGCCACCCTTGCGGGTTCGGTAACTGCTAAAAAGGAGTGGGTTAAGTGCTGCCATATTGAGGCGGGATTGCGCTCTGGCGATATCACCATGCCTGAGGAGGTAAACCGCCTGGTAACCGATAGGCTTTCGGATTTACTCCTAACACCTGATACACTTTCATCGGAAAACCTGAGAAAGGAAGGAACCCCCGAAGATCGCATTGTTTTTGTGGGCAACATAATGATCGATACCCTCGAAGCCAACAGGGGTAAGGCAAAGGAAATGTCTATCCACAGCATTATTACCGCCAATCAAATCAATCAATCAGTTGTCACCCTGAGCTGCGATGCCCTGAGCGTAGTCGAAGGGTCGAAGGGCAATCATCCAATCACTCAATCAGGCAATCAGTCAATCCTTAAAGATGATCACTACGCCGTAATAACCCTCCACCGCCCTTCCAACGTTGACCACAAGGAGGTGCTTGAGCCATTGGTTCAATTCCTGTTGGAAGAGGTTACCAGGGATTATACCCTTATTTGGCCCATACACCCCCGGGCACGCAAGCAGCTCGAAAGCTTTGGGCTTTACGAAAAGGTGTGTAGCAATCCAAATCTTATTCTTTTAGAGCCAATTGGCTACCTCGAGATGCTTAGGCTGAATATGGGAGCAAAGGTAATGCTCACCGATAGCGGAGGACTGCAGGAGGAGTGCACAATATTGGGAACGCCTTGCCTTACCCTGCGCTGGAACACCGAACGCCCCATAACCCTAACAGAACATGGCGGAGCCAGCATTTTGGTGGGTAATAACGTGGCAAGGATCCGGGAGGAGTATCGCATTGCGGTTTCAAAAACGCGCAACCCCGTTCGCCCTGAGCTATGGGATGGGCACGCCGCAGAGCGGTGTTTGGAGGCGATCCTTTCGTACAAAGGTTAGGTCTTCGTTCACCACTCCCCGTTTAGTCGAGGCTCTTGCCTCGGTCGTAAATATTTTGTTAGGCTCCAGTCTATGTTTCAAAAACCTGGTTTATCCAAAACCACCCAACCAGTTCCAGAGTAATGAGGTAGAATGCTGATTTCCAGCAAAAATTCCGTTAATTTTAAAAGCAACCTGAAACAAGAACCCTGCAAAGCGCAGGTTTTTTTGTTTTATGGAAAAGAATCTTTTCATCTATTGTTTTTCGCAAAACTTTGAGTAAATTTACTCAGTTAATTGAGTAAATCGTATCGTCATGTTTCAACGCCAACAAATAAAGGGGTTACAAAAACGCATCGAGGAGCCCCGATCGCATATTCAGGTGCTAGTTGGGCCAAGGCAAGTGGGCAAAACCACCATGGTAAACCAACTTCTTAAAAAATTAAAAGTACCCTGGCTAATAGAATCTGCAGATGCAGTACCTGCCGGTACTTCCGCATGGATTGAGCAGCTTTGGCAAGGCGTTAGGCTAAAAATGAAAGCTAGCTCATTCAGCGAATTTCTTCTGGTTATCGATGAAGTCCAAAAAATATCGGGTTGGAGCGAAATGGTCAAAAAGCTTTGGGATGAGGATACCCGCGAAGGATTCAACATTAAGGTAATTCTTTTGGGTTCCTCGCGCTTAATGCTCCAGCAGGGACTTACCGAGTCGTTGGCAGGTAGATTTGAGCTACTACATTTACCCCACTGGTCGCTTAAAGAAATGAATGAAGCCTTTGGCTGGGACGAGGAGAAATACGCTTGGTTTGGCGGTTACCCCGGAAGCGCTAAGTTGATCCACGACGAACCACGTTGGAAAAACTATGTGTGCGACAGCCTGATTGAGACCAGTATTTCCAGAGATATTCTGATGCTAACCCGTATCGATAAGCCAGCATTAATGAAAAAGCTGTTTGAGCTAGGGTGCAGCTATTCTGGCCAAATCTTGTCGTTCACAAAAATTCAGGGGCAACTTCAGGATGCCGGGAATACTACAACGCTATCGCATTACCTAAATTTACTCGAAACGGCTGGCTTACTGGGAGGTATCGAAAAATTCGCAGCCGATGTAATCCGAAAGAGATCTTCGAGCCCCAAGTTT
>CAZDXY010000075.1:0-19093 GCA_964509385.1 uncultured Rikenellaceae bacterium | reverse complement strand
CAAAAATAGTAAAAATTCTGAATGCAATAAAATTTCAGACAAATTTTGAACTAATAATTGCAAAAGTATTTTTTTTTCATAAAAAAAAAGATGAAAAAGTTTTTTTAGTTCATTAAAATAAAAAAGCCATGACTTAACTCACGGCTTTTTTATTCTATGTTTAAAAAAGTTGCTACTGAACAACTGTCATTTCTTCAACAAGGTGCTTTGCACCAGCAAATTTATCGACAATAAAAAGAACGTAGCGAATGTCAACATTAATACAACGCTGATAATCTGGTTCAAAGATTATATCACTACTCATTGCTTCCCAGTTTCCATCAAAAGCGCAGCCAATTAGCTCACCTTTAGAATTAATTACAGGACTACCAGAATTTCCTCCTGTAATATCATTGTTTGTTATAAAGGCTATTGGCATTTCACCATTCTTCATTGCATAGGGGCCATAATCCTTTGTATGGTATAGTTCCTTAAGTTTATCAGGGACAACAAATTCCCAGTTATCGGGATCTTCTTTCTCCATTACCCCCTTAAGAGTTGTGATGTAATTGTAGTGTACTGCATCCCTAGGGAAGTAATCCAAAACTTGTCCGTAGGTTAGCCTCATGGTAAAGTTGGCGTCGGGATACAAGGGCCGACCTTCGTTTTTTTCCATAATTGCTGCAACGTAAAGTCTATGTCCTTTTTGGTAGTTTAGATTTATTTCATTTAGTTTTTCGTTGATTAAGTTGGCTTTTTCTCTTATTGACATGGCAGCAGAAAATGCTGGATCGTTTTTAAGGGTTTCAACATCGGGGTTCTCCAAGAAACTCCATAGTTTAGAGGAATCGGTGAATATCGAATGGGCAAAAAGATCATCAATATACAAGTCGAAATTACCACTAAAATCCGATTTAATTGTTTGAAAAACAATGGGCTGATACTCTTCCTTTACTTTTTCACTGAAGAGTTTAAACATTGCTTTGGCCACTTTTTGATCGGTAGGGTAGTTGTAATCTTTATAGAACGCTCTAGCAGATTGTTTAAGCCTACCAACCCTACTTTCCAGACCATTTTCTTTACCTTCTTCTAAAAACTTATAGAAATCCTCAGCCCTTGAGGCAAAAGAAATTAATTCGGTTCCCCTCATGATGGTTTCGTTTATGTAAAGATTGGTATAAACGTAATCATGACGATCCTTTACTGCATCTCTTATGAGCGACAATGCTTCTCCGTAAGTTTTTTTTCTTTTCTTATTTGCTTCAACCCATTGTGAGAATTCCTTTTCGGACATTTCTTTATTGGATTTAACTTTAAGTTGATTCAATGCTTGGTTTTGCCCAATAGAGTACTTCCAGTAGTTTGTACTGCCAGAATACTTTGATGAATACTTTATTCTAACCTCATCGCTTGCCAGCATATCTTCGAGTAGAATTTCTTGACGAATTTCTCTCACAAATGATCTATGGTAATTTATTATTTTTTCAGTTTCATCAACTTCCCATGAAGTCATAAACCGATCTGTACCACCTGGGTAACCTAAAACCATGGCAAAATCGCCCTTTTCAATTCCTTTAATCGAAATCGGAAGATGATGCTTTGGGGTATACGGAATATTATCGGGCGAGTAGCTGGCAGGTTTGTTGTCTTTATCGGCATAAATTCTGAAAATTGAAAAATCACCTGTATGGCGAGGCCACATCCAGTTGTCGGTATCTGCACCAAATTTCCCGATGGATGAGGGTGGTACACCTACCATACGAATATCTGTAAATGTTTCATATACTAAAAGGTAAAAAACATTTCCTCCGTAGTAACTGCGAACCATAGCATTATAATGCGTACCCTCGGATGCATTTTTGCCAATGCTATCGCTTATTGTTTTAATGGCGAGAGTGCGCTCTTCTTCGCTCATCTTTTCACTTAACTGGTCATTCACCATTTTTGTAACATCCTCTAAACGGACTAAAAAAGTTACGGTTAAACCTGGGCTTGGAATTTCTTCATCCTTGGTCATCGCCCAAAAACCATCCCTTAAATAGTCATTCTCTACGCTACTGTGGCGTTGAATTGTACCGTAACCACAGTGGTGATTAGTGAGTAGAAGTCCTTGGCTTGATATTACTTCACCAGTACATCCACGTCCAAAGATGACAATTGCATCCTTGATGCTGGAGCTATTGATGCTATAGATATCTTCTGCTGTGAGTTCAAGCCCCATAGATTGCATGGTAGAAATATTATACTTCTGAAGCAAAGGAAGAAGCCACATTCCCTCATCAGCTCTAGAAAATGACGAGAAAAATATTAAAGAACTAATTAACAGTAAATTAAATCGTCTCATATTGATCATTTTTTAATTTGGTAAATAAAAAGAACTTTTTCTCTTCGATTGGTTTTATTAATATCGGTTTAATTGTTGATCCCATTTTATTTCATTTATTTATCTATGATATTGTTTAGGTTGTTTTGTAAAAATTTGAATAGGAGTAGTATTATATAAAAGGAATAGCTAATTGAGTTTCGATTAATTTAAAAGAACGTCGATGGAATGGCGTAATGCCATACTTTTTAATGGCTTCTCTGTGTTCAGCAGTTGGGTAGCCCTTATTCTTTTCCCATCTATATGCTGGAAAATCTTTAGAAATAATAGTCATATAATCATCCCGATATGTTTTTGCCAAGATTGATGCAGCTGCTATGCTCATATATTTTGCATCACCCTTCACAATGCATTTATGAGGAATTTTAGGAAAAGGTTTAAACCTGTTACCATCAACTAGCAAAAACTCTGGTTTTCTTGATAGGGTTTCTATTGCTCTATGCATGGCGAGAATTGAAGCGTTGAGAATGTTTATTCTGTCTATCTCATCAGAAAATGATATCCCGATGGCATAGGCAACAGATAGTTCCTCGATCTCACATTTTAATTCTAACCGTTGCTTGGATGATAGTTGTTTAGAATCGTTTAGATAAGGACTTAGATATTTTTTTGGAAGAATAACAGCAGCAGCAAATACCGGTCCCGCCAGACAACCTCTTCCAGCTTCGTCGCAACCTGCTTCAATCCTACCTTTATTTAAATAGGGTTCAAGCATTTTTTTTGATTTCAGTGAGTACATGGTTAATAGAATCGTAGAACTTTTCAGCAGTAATATCCCACGAAAATAAAAGTTTACGTTTTTGCGCTTTTGCAACCAGACCATCACGGAGTTTTTCGTCGATGGCGATCAACTTCATGGCTTGGGCAATGGATTCGACAGAAAAAGGGTCAACGTAATACGCAGCATCACCCGCAACTTCTGGCATTGAAGTTCTATCTGAAGCAATTAGCGGTACATCACAGTTCATCGCTTCAAGCATTGGTATTCCAAATCCTTCAAAGTAAGGGACAAAGGTCATGGCTGTAGCAGCACCTACAACTCGTCTTAGCTCGTCTACTTGTAGCCTTCCGGTAAACGATACGGTATCTTTGTTCTTCATTGATTTGTATGCATTTGTGATATCCTTAGTCATGAACATTTTTTCACCAACTATCACTAAAGAGTAGTTCATGCCACTCATTTCCAAGAATAAGTCGAATGCTTGAAGTAGCCTTGCAACATTCTTTCGGGGGTTGAGTGCTCCTACAAAAACAAAGTATGGATTGCCATTTGAATAAACTTCCCTGACTTTTACTTTCTCCTCCTCGTCAACAGGCTTGAATTTTGTATTGACTCCATTGTACACCACATCAATTTTATCTTCTGAAACGTTAAAACTTTTTGCAATGTCGTTTTTTGAGTATTCACTCACTGTAACTATTCGTGAGGCTTTGTGTGCGAATTGAGTGAAGAAGTGATTGTAATATTTTCTTGTTAACAGGGGTAACCCTTCCGCATAATGATGAAAGTTAATATCATGTATTACCCCTATGGATGGGATCGAAGAATGTAAAGGTAAGAAACCATCGGTGGAAATAAAAAGATCTGGTTTTATTCTTTTCAAGAATCGACGTACAGAAAACTCAAACCATAAATACCACAAAATGGGGTGGCGGGCTTGAGGATAAAGAATAACAGGAGTTACATTGGTCGAAAAAATGAATTTGGGATCGGGCTTCCTGTCAAAGATGAAATAAAAATGATGTTCAGGGTGTGATCGTACAATTCGGCTAAGAGTTTCGTAAGTAAACCAACCAATGCCTTCCAATTTGTTCATTATTAGAAAGCGGGTGTTTATGGCAATTCTCATTGGGCACATTTTTTGCACACTGCCAAAGTACCACTTTTTTTGAATATAGGTAAGCATTGATTCAATAGAAATCATACAATTTTGTTGTATTACTAGTCATTTTATTACATTTGAATAAAATATTGAACTTGTGAAAAGGAAGTTTGCCACTAGTCTGGTTCTCCTACTAGCACTTAACCTTGTTGTTAAGCCTTTTTGGATTTTTGGAATCGATCGAACTGTCCAGAACGTTGTTGGAGCCGCTGAGTACGGTTTGTTCTTTGCACTTTTCAACTTTTCCATTCTTCTTAATATTATTCTCGATTTTGGACTAACAAATTTCAACAACAGAGAGATTAGTCGCCATTCGCAGTTGCTTCCGAGATATTTTTCAAATATGTTTGTTTTAAAATTGATGATGGCAGTGGTTTATCTCATCGTCAGTTTTTCATTGGCTCTATTGGTTGGTTACAGTGGTCGGCAGCTTTGGATATTGGGCTTTTTGGTTTTCAATCAGTTTCTTTCAAGTTTTGTTCTTTACATCAGGAGTAATATAAGTGGGCTCCAACTTTTTAAAACCGACAGCATTGTTTCGGTTACCGATAGAGTGCTTATGATCGTATTATGTGGATTCTTACTTTGGGGGCCGTTCAAAGAAAGTTTCCGGATCGAATGGTTTGTATATACACAAACTATAGCATATGCACTAACGGCAATTATTTCATTTGCTATTGTTTACAGTAAATCGGAGTTTTTTCAACCCAAATTCGATAGAAATTTTTTTCTAGTGATATTTAAGCAAAGTTATCCTTACGCATTGCTGGTTTTGCTAATGTCGTTTTATTACAGGGTTGATGGAGTTATGCTAGAGAGACTTTTACCCGATGGAAACATTCAATCTGGTGTTTATGCCCAAGCATTTAGATTGCTGGATGCAGCCAATATGGTTCCCTTTTTATTTGCCAGCTTATTGTTACCGATTTTTTCTCGTATGCTAAAAGTTGGAGAGCCCATAGCACCCTTATTAAAGTTTGCTTTCAATATATTAATGGTAATATCCATTTCCTTTTCCTTTGCTTGTATTGTATATAGAAAACCAATAATGGACGCACTTTATATTCACCATCCTGATGAGTCATCGGTTGTTTTAGCAATTTTAATGATATCATTTATATTCATTTCTCTCTCTTATATTTTTGGAACATTACTAACCGCCAATGGTAGTTTAAGGCACTTAAATATTATTTCTTTTATTGGTGTTGTAATTAATTTATCATTAAACCTTTTGCTTATACCATCATTCAAAGTAGTCGGTGCAGCTGTTGCAAGTTTATTTACACAGTTTTTTATGGCTGCAATTCAGACTTTTATATCGTATAGAACTTTTAGGATTAAATTACGTTTATCAGGTGTATTATCATTTATTCTTTTTCTTTTTGGAGGTCTTTTTATTACCTATATATGTTGGAAAGTTATTGATTTATGGGCATTGGGATTTGTTGTTTCAATAAGTGCATGCATTCTACTGGCATTTACTGTTAGGTTTATTAGGATTAAGGAAATTTTTATTCTTTTGTTTGAGAAGGAAGGTATTTGAATCATTTTTTACTGATTTGTTGCTTTCAATTTGACGAATTTATTGTAACGTTGATCTTTTGAAGAAAAAGTGTTAATCTGTTGGTTGATAAACCATGCGTTATCCTGAATTGCATATTAATAAATCATATTCATAATTAAGATATGATTATTAAATCAGTAATTCAATTTTTTTTATTAGGTTTGGTATTTAAAAAATCAAAAATGTAACTTTATACTTATTTATTTGGTATAGAATGCTTTTTTATTAAAACCTTTTTATTAAGTATTATGGGAGTATTAATAGATAAAACTGCCGATTGCCCTTATGTAAACTTCTCCGAGGATGGACTTCTGGAAGTCGAGGGTAGGTCTATTACTGAGGACGTTTTCTCTTTTTGGCAACCGCTCATTGATTGGGTTGCTGATTATATTAAGGTTCCGGCAGAGACTACACGTGCAATTTTTTTCTTAGAGTATTCAAATAGCAGTACAAACAAGTATCTTAACGAGATGATGAAGTTGCTTGACAAATGTGCTGCCAATGGGAATAAGGTTGAAATAACATGGAAGTACGAGGAAGATGATGAATCTATCTTAGTGTTGGGTCAAGACCTTGACGCATTAACTACTCTTCCTTTTACTTTTCAATCGGTGGAGATGGAGAAGCAGAAAACCCGTAAACTTAAGATTAAAAGTAAAAAAACAGGTAATGAGGCAGTAATTACTTTTAGATATTGGGAGGCAATTGTAAGAAACGGGCACGGTGAGGAGTATATCATCGTTGAAGAGTATTAAAACAAAACAATCTCATTTAACAAATCCCTATTTAACAATTGGATAACGATGCAAAAGTTTGAGATAAAGGAAACGGCCACAACTCCTTACGTTTTACTCGATAATATAAGTGGTGTCATTAAGCTTGAAGGCAGGTCGATACCAGAGAATGTGATTGACTTCTATCAACCCATTATTAATTGGATCGAAAATTATGTTAAAGAACCTTGTGACAAAACATTAGTTCACTTTAAGTTGGAGTATTTCAATACCAGTTCATCCAAACGAATATTCGATATTATGAAAAAGGTTGAAGGAATAGCTGCCCACAGTGGGAAATCAATAACCATTAACTGGTATTACGAAGAGGACGATGAGGATATTTTCTTTGCTGGTAACGATTACAAAGCTCTTGTGTCAAAAGTAGAGTTCAACCTTTTGGAATTATAAGATTGAAGTTTTTTAAGAACCCATCCGAAGTGGGTCTTTTTCTTTTATAAAAAACCCTGCTATTCAATCGAATAGCAGGGTTTTCTAGTAGCGGGGGTAGGACTCGAACCTACGACCTTTGGGTTATGAGCCCAACGAGCTACCAACTGCTCCACCCCGCAATATATTGTTATATTTTTTTCGCAAACATTTCGTTAAATGCGGTGCAAATATATAGCATAGGATATCAAAATACAAGGATTATCAAAAAAAAACTTTTCCAATAAATGCATTTAGAGTGCTAAAACAATAAGAAAGTTAATGGTTATAGTTGAATAATGAAACTAATATAAATAAACCATACATGTAAATTCTGGTTTAAAAACCATTCCTTATCAGGTGGCGAAATCAAAAAGAGCTATCTTTGCACCAATTCGCAGAATAAACGATAAGCATGAATAAAGGGAATAAGAAGTACATCCACAAGCTGAAGAGCAAGTACAGGCTAAGCATCTACAACGACCAATCGTTCGAAGAGGTTTGGTTTATGAGGTTGTCGCGCCTTAATGTTATTTCAGTTGTTGGAGGTACTGCTATTCTTCTGGTAGCCATTGTTACTGTTCTAATAGCGTTTACACCAATTCGAGAGTTTATTCCGGGATATCCCGATGGAACGACAAGAAGGTATATTGTTCAGAATGCATTAAAAACTGATAGTTTAGAGCGTGAACTACAACAATGGAAAATATATCTAAGTAATTTGCACACCATATTAAGAGGCGAAAGCCCCGATAATTTTGAGAGTTTGCCCGATACATCAGTAAGATATAAAGAAATAAAATTTACCCGATCCCCCGAGGATTCAATTTTGAGAATGCAAATTGAAGAGGAAGAACTTTTTAATCTTTCAATCTTAGAGGTGAAAACGGGAAGCGAAAAACTACCCAGTTTGCATTTCTTCCCTCCAGTTAAGGGTGTGGTGACCAATTCTTTCAATGTGCAACAGAATCATTTTGGGGTTGATGTGGTTGCCCCACCTAACGAAGTGGTTGTAGCCATTGCCGATGGCACTGTAATTCTCTCAAGCTGGACTCTTGAAACGGGTTATGTGCTTCAAATTCAGCACGAAGGCAATCTGCTTTCTGTATACAAACACAATAGCAAACTTTTAAAGTTAACAGGTACTAAAGTAAGGGCTGGTGAAGCCATTGCCATTATTGGCAACTCTGGAGAGTTCACCACCGGACCCCATTTGCACTTTGAACTCTGGCACAATGGTACTCCTATCAACCCCGAGCAATACATTGTCTTCTAGTCAAAATTAATCACAGGATCAATTAGATATCTTGAAAAGAAGGATTGCTATATTAGGTTCAACGGGCTCAATAGGGACTCAGGCACTTGAAGTTATTGAAAGCCATTCAGACTTATTCCAGGTCGAAATCCTTACAGCAAATAGAAATGCCAAACTTTTAATCGAGCAAGCGATTAAATTTCAACCAGGAACTGTTGTTATTGGCAGTAAGGATTTATATCATGAGGTTAAAAATGCGCTTGATAGTTACGACATAAAAGTTTTTGCTGGTGATGAGGCAATTGCGCAGGTGGTTGAGAGCGATTCGGCTGAAATGGTTTTAACCGCAATGGTTGGTTATTCGGGCCTTCTACCAACGATTAATGCGATTAAAGCAGGAAAACCAATAGCACTTGCCAATAAAGAAACCCTTGTGGTTGCCGGCGAACTGGTTACAAGATTGGCACTGCAGCATAATGTGCCAATATTGCCCGTTGATTCAGAACATTCTGCAATTTTTCAATGTCTTGTTGGAGAGCAGAATCCAATTGAGAAGATCATCTTAACAGCTTCTGGGGGTCCTTTTTGGGATTATTCGTATAAACAGCTAGCTCATGTAAGTGTAACCGATGCCCTAAAACACCCCAATTGGATCATGGGTAATAAAATTACCATCGATTCGGCAACTATGATGAACAAAGGATTTGAGATTATTGAAGCCAAGTGGCTATTTAATTTGAAACCTGAACAAATAGAGGTGGTTGTTCATCCTCAATCCATAATACATTCCATGGTTCAATTTGAGGATGGATCAATCAAAGCGCAGATGGGATTGCCTGATATGAAATTACCCATTCAGTATGCGTTGGCTTTTCCCAAAAGACTGAAATCCGACTTTCCCAGGTTTTCATTCGTTGGCTATCCAAATCTGACCTTTGAGCAACCCGATATTCATCGATTCCCTTTGTTGCAATTTGCAAACGAGGCAATGATAAGAGGAGGTAATATCCCTTGTGTTCTTAATGCAGCTAATGAAGTGGCAGTTGAAGCTTTTCTAAATGAAAGAATTAGTTTTCTCCAAATTGCCGATATTGTTGAGGAGACGCTAAGTAGGGCATCCTTTGTTGAGCATCCAGTTTACGAAGATTATTTGTTAACTGACAAAAGTGTAAGAGAATTAGCACATAGTTTAATTGAACATTGAACATAAATATTACGTTAAGGTTTTCTGTATAAACATTTTTTATAATGAATCACTATGGAAGTATTAGTAAAAATTTTACAGTTTCTGCTTAGCATTGCAATCCTAGTTCTGCTTCATGAATTTGGGCATTTTGCCTTTGCCAAACTTTTTAAGGTTAGAGTTGAGAAATTCTACCTTTTCTTTAACCCCTGGTTTTCGCTTTTTAAGTATAAGAAGGGCGAAACCGAATATGGGATCGGTTGGTTACCCTTAGGGGGTTATGTTAAGATAGCGGGAATGATTGATGAATCGATGGACAAAGAGCAAATGAAATTACCTCCAAAACCGGATGAGTATAGATCAAGACCTCCATGGCAGCGTTTCTTTATCATTACCGGAGGGGTTTTGGTCAATTTCCTATTGGCACTTTTTATCTACAGCATAGTCCTTTTTACATGGGGACAAGAGTATTTGCCCACCAAGAATTTAACATATGGTATTGTATGTGAGCCAATTGCTCTTGAAATGGGTTTTGAGCATGGAGATAAGATATTGCTTGTTGATGGCAAGGAAATTGAAGATTTTCAGCAAGTAGTTCCAACAATTTTGCTTGAAAGAGCCAAAACGGTAACCGTTGAACGAAGTGGGCAAATCAAGGAGATACAAATTGATCAAGAGTTTGTTCCTCGGCTTTTAAAATCTTCCCGACTTTTTTCGCTTCGTTTCCCATTAACCATTGGTTTTGTTGCCGATGATTCTCCAGCACAAATGGCTGGATTTGAAGTTGGTGATAAACTAGTAGCCATAAATGGTGTTGAAGCGCAATACTTCGATCAGTTTGTTGAAGCTGTTCGCTCAAACATAAACCATAATGTTACTTTTACTTTTCAACGAGATAGCCGAATTTTAGATTTTGAGGTTACTATTCCAGAGGAGGGCGTGGTTGGAATTAGCCATTCAAGCCTAAATGATTTTTTCGATATAAAGCAATTAAACTATTCAATTTTACAATCAATACCTGCAGGGATAAAGCTTGGGGTTAATACCCTAACGGGTTATCTAAAGCAGTTAAGGCTTGTTATCACACCCTCAACCAAGGCCTACGAATCGTTGGGAGGTTTTATAACCATTGGAAGCATCTTCCCAGGAACATGGGATTGGCAATCGTTCTGGATGCTCACAGCCCTAATATCCATAATATTAGCTATAATGAATATACTGCCAATCCCAGCGCTAGATGGTGGACATATGGTTTTTATTCTTTACGAGATGGTATCGGGCCGTAAACCCAGCGATAAGTTTATGGAGTATGCACAGATTGCAGGGATGATATTAATCCTATCGTTGCTTATCTTTGCCAATGCTAACGATATTGTTAGGCAGTTTAATAAATAGTTTGCCAGAAAAAAATTGTTACTTTTGATCCTAAGTCTATTTTGCTTTTTAAGTCAATATGAAATTTTTATTGAGATGTAATATTTAGGAATAGATTTCTAAAAATTGATTATCATGAATTGTTTTGTTATTGCTGGTATGATTGGTGGATGGGAACTAATTGCAATAGTTGCAATTGTATTGCTGATCTTTGGTGGACGAAAAATCCCTGAGTTGATGAGGGGGTTGGGTAAAGGTGTTGGTGAGTTTAAAAAGGGGATGAAGGAAGATCAGGAAGAGATGAAGAAGGAAAATGAAGAGAATAAGGAGTAGGAGGGAAGTTTTTTTAACATGAAGGTTATAGCTATCCGTCTCATAATAGCATTTCTGCTTGTGTTAATGCTAGGCATTGTATCAAAGGCTATGCTTTATGAAAACCGTTACTATAAATCGGGAAAAACTTGTAGTATAACTAGAACTTTAGACAGCCTAGGCTCTTTGAATCTCTTTCCCGATTCTTTGAGATTTAACCCAAATAATAATTTTATCTCTTATCCAACTTTCGCCGACCTAGTTTATGAGTATAAGATTGCAACCATTGACAACCTTTCGCCCATTGATTTTGACTATAATCAACATGTAAAACGATATATTGATATCTATACTCTGGAGAGACGAGAACAGGTTTCGCAGATGCTGGGTTTATCTGAACTTTTCTTTCCCCTTTTTGATGAAATTTTAGATCGATATCAACTTCCCTTGGAACTTAAATACCTCGCTGTTGTGGAATCTGCTCTAAATCCACTTGCCGTTTCACCCAGCGGAGCTGTAGGATTGTGGCAGTTTAAGATAAATTCTGCAAGGATGTTTGACCTTGAAGTGAATAGCTACATCGACGAGCGAATGGATCCTGTTAAGTCCACTGAGGCTGCTTGCATGTACCTTCTGTACCTATACCGTATTTTTAACGATTGGCATTTGGTTATGGCAGCCTACAATGCTGGCCCTGGAGTTGTTCGTAATGCCATTTTTCGAGCAGGAGGAGAGACAAATTTTTGGAAACTCTACGATTTTCTGCCCGAAGCGGCACAGAATTATGTACCTGCATTTATTGCAGCAGCTTATATAATGCAAAATGCTAATGAGCATGCTATAAAAGCAACCCCTTCTGTGATTACCTTTTTTCAAACGGACACTCTTCACGTTAAGGATCAGCTTGCCCTCTCGGTGCTATCTACCGAAATAGGAACTCCATTGGATGTGCTACGATTTTTAAATCCAACTTATCGGAGGGGTGTTGTTCCAAAATCTTCAAGTCCCTCTGCGATTCGAATACCAGCATCAAAAGTTGATATTTTCCTTAGTAAAGAGCAAGAATTGTATGAGAAAACACTTGCCAAACCCGATTTTCATGATGTTTTAGCTAGTGCTGGTAGCACAAATAATCGCATTAAGGTGATTCACACAGTGGAGGCAGGCGATTATCTTCATAAAATTGCAATCAAGTATGGTTGTACTATTGACGACATTAACATTTGGAACCCGAATTTAAGCAGCGAATTGGAAATTGGGCAAACAATAACCTTATGGGTTGATACTTTTACTTACAGTAAGTTGCAGGAAAAAAAGAGCCCCCTTGTTCCCTGATTTGTAATCACAGCATTCTTCAACCTGCAAAATATAATAGAATTATTTTTTTCCCGTTGCACTTTATAGAATATTTGTATCTTTCAACAAATAAAAATCTGATTATTTAAAACAAGTATTACTATGAAAAAAAATGCGGCAATCATAATTTCCATGCTTTTATTCATGCCTTTTATTTCTTGCGATAAGGGCACTAGGGGAAAAAAGACACTCCTTCCCAATGTTACAGGGGCTGCTGGTGAGGTTATTGTAGTTCTTAATAAGTCGGTGTGGGAGGAGCCTATAGGCAAAGCCTTCAATGAAATGCTTAGACAAGAATTTCCCATGATTCCACAATCTGAACCAATATTCGATGTGGTGATGATTCCTCCAAATGCATTTACTGATATTTTTAAAAGTCATAGAAATATTATCATTACAAAAGTTGGAAGTGAATTTGAAAAGGCTCAAATTGTAACTCAACGTGATGTATGGGCAGCTCCACAAACAATTCTAAACGTTGTTGGGCCTACGTACCCTGCTATTGCTAAAATGCTTTACGAAGAAAGGGACAGGTTTATTCAACTTCTGGAACAAGCCGAGCGCGATAGAGTTGTGAACAATGCTATACGTTACGAAACTAAAGGGTTAAGAATGCTATTGGAGAAAAAATTTGAGATTTCTTTATATTTTCCCAAAGGATATCAACTTAAGGTTGATACCACTGATTTTGTATGGATTTCGTACGAAACACCAGATATAAGTCAGGGTGTGTTTGTTTACCAGTATCCATATACAGATGAGCAAACTTTTACTACAGATTATTTGATTGAGAAGAGGAACAGTTTTGTTAACAAGTTTGTTTCTGGTCCAACAGCTGGAAGCTATATGATTACCGAAACCATAATACCCCCAGTTTTTCAGCCATTTATGTATAAGGACCGATATTTTGGCCAGTTAAGGGGTTTGTGGGATGTATATGCTCACCCAATGGGAGGACCATTTGTTAGCCTAACAACGGTAGACGAAGCCAAAAACAGGGTTATAACCATTGAGGGTTATGTCTATGCTCCTCGTTTTAACAAGAGAAACTATGTTAGGCAACTTGAAGCGTTGCTTTTAACCTTTGCCCTTAAGCCTGAATCAAAATAATTAATGCTTTTAAAATGTGTTATGAAAAGAGGGGGAAAATCCCCCTCTTTTTATAACGTAACAATTGATTGTAACTTCATTTTTATTCGTCATCTGGATGACTAGTTCCAGTGCGTCGAATAATACCTCTAGTGGATGACTTGATGAAGTTTAAAATTTCATCGCGTTCTATGGTCGAAGGGAGGGTTTTCTCAATTTCATTTATCGCCTGTGTAACATTTAGTCCCTTGTTGTATATAATTCGATAAATTTCTTGGAGTTCCGCTACCTTTTCCGGAATAAAGTTGCGCCTACGAAGACCAATGGAGTTAAGACCCATAAAGGCAATGGGCTCTCTGCCGATCTTAGAGTATGGTGGGATATCCTTATTGATCTTTGATCCCCCTTGAATCATGACATGTGCACCTATGCGTTCAAATTGATGAACTAGGCATCCCCCCGAGAGAATTGCAAAATCTTGTATTTCAACTTCTCCTGCAAGTTGAACTGTATTTCCCAGTATAACATTATTGCCAATTATGCAGTCGTGAGCGATGTGAACATATGCCATGATCAAACAGTTTGAGCCCACTTTGGTGATCCCTTTTGATGCTGTTCCTCTGTTGAGAGTAACGCATTCTCTCATTACGGAATTGTCGCCAATTTCAGCTAGGGTGATTTCTCCTCTGAATTTCAAATCCTGAGGTATTGCGGATATTACGGCACCAGGGAAGATTTTACAATTATTGCCAATGCGAGCACCGTCAAGAATGGTCGAGTTGGGTCCAATCCATGTGTTATCACCAATAACTACATCCTTTGCAATGTATGCAAAGGGTTCGATGGTTACGTTTGAGCCAATTTTTGCCTCAGGATGGATATAAGCAAGTGGTTGGTTCATTACTGCTTCATTTTTATTATTTGTGCCAACATTTCTCCTTCCATAACAATCTGATCACCAACAAAAGCCTGCCCGAACATATTGGCAATACCTCTTCGAATGGGTTCAATTAGTTCGAGTCTAAAAATAATCGTATCGCCTGGAACAACCTTGCGTTTAAATTTAACCCTATCGATTTTTAGAAAATAGGTTATATAGTTTTCTGGGTCGGGTACAGTATTTAGCACGAATATTCCTCCTACCTGAGCCATAGCTTCAATTTGAAGTACTCCTGGCATTACAGGTTCATCTGGGAAATGCCCAACAAAGAAGCCTTCGTTCATGGTTACATTTTTTAAACCAGTAACGGTATTTTCATCCATGTGGAGTATTTTGTCGATAAGCAGGAATGGAGGTCTGTGTGGAAGAATATTCCTAATTTGAAGAATGTTGAGCAAGGGCGGTTGCGAAAGATCAAAAGTAGGGATATTGGGTTTCATCGCTTCCTTGCGTGCAAGTTTACGAATGGTTTTTGCTAGTTCGGTATTGGCATAGTGTCCAGGACGTTTTGCTATGATTTTTCCCTTAATCCTTCGGCCTACTAATGCCAGATCTCCCATTATATCAAGAAGTTTATGCCGGGCAGGTTCATTCTGAAAATGGAGTTCAAGGTTGTTAAGGATGCCTTCGGGTTGAATTTGAACTCTTGGTTTGTTAAAAAGATCGGCAATACGGTCCAGTTCTTCTTGGGGTGCCTCGTGCTCCATAATAACTATTGCATTCTGCAAATCACCCCCTTTGATTAGGTTATTCTTGAGTAAAATCTCAAGTTCATGAAAGAAAACAAATGTGCGGCAGGGAGCAATTTCTTTGGCAAAATCGCTAATATCAGCGAGTTGAGCGTACTGATTTCCCAAAACTCGAGAATTGTAATCGATCAAAACATCTATGCTGAATGATTCATCGGGGTAGGCGGCTATTTCAATTCCGTGTTTGGGATCAGAGAAAACTAACTTCTCTTTTATTACATAATAACCCCTTTCTGCTTCGAGGGTAATAATTCCACATTTAATAATCTCTTCAACAAAAACCCTTGAACTACCATCCATAATAGGCATTTCAGGACCATTCACTTTTAATAGGGCGTTGTCTATACCCATTCCAAACAAAGCGGCCATTACATGTTCAATTGTACTTACCCGAACGCCATTCTGTTCAATGGTTGTCCCTCGAGAAGTGTCAACTACATGATCAGCAATGGCTTCAATGGTGGGATTTCCCTCTACGTCAGTTCGTTGAAAAATGTATCCTGTATTTTCATTGGCAGGACATATGGTAAGTTCAACATTAATACCTGTATGGAGGCCTTTGCCCTTGAACTTTATTTCGTTTTTGAGAGTTGTCTGTTTTAATTGCATAGAAATAAGTTATCAAAATCGATTAAATACAAAAAATTCCAACAAAAATAACAATATTGTTGGAATTCAAAGTCTATTCATTAAACTTTCGTTTTAGAGAATCAACATCCATTTTTATTTCAGGTAAATTCTTAAAGAGGACAAAAGACCTGGCAAACTTTTTTGAGTTCATGGCAGGAGTGCCAATCATTATTTCATTAGGATTTTTTATGCTATTGGGGACGCCTGTTTGAGCAGATAGTTTTACTCCATCGGCAATGATAAGATGTCCTGAAACACCTACTTGACCTCCAAACATGCAACTTCGGCCAATTTTTGTTGAACCTGCTATGCCTGTTTGGGCAGCAATAACGGTATTTTCTCCAATTTCAACATTGTGTGCAACCTGTATTAGGTTGTCCAGTTTAACACCTTTTCGAATTATTGTAGAACCCATGGTTGCTCTGTCAATGGTAGTGTTTGCACCTATTTCTACATCATCCTCAATGATTACGTTTCCGATCTGGGGGATCTTTTGGTAGGTTCCGTTTGCTTGGGGGGCAAATCCAAAGCCATCTGAGCCTATTACTGCACCTGGTTGAATTATACAATTTTTGCCAATGATGCTTCCCGATAATATCTTAGCACCGCAGTGGATTATTGTTCCATCATCAATTTCTGAATCCTTTTCGATAATTACATGTGAAGAAATCTGAACGTTATTTCCAATTTTAACGCTATCACCAATGTAAACAAAAGGCCCAATAAAAACATCATTTCCCAACTTTGCATTAGGTTCAATAACTGCTTGCTGGTGAACACCAACCTTAGCGATTTGAGTTGAGTTAGCAAGATTAAGAAGTTTTGCAAAAGATTCGTAGGCATTGTCAACCCTTATGAGGGTAGTTAAAACAGGCTTTTCAAGTAAAAAGTCTTTATTGATGAGAACAACCGATGACTGTGTTGTATATAAATATTTAGAGTATTTGGGGTTTGAAAGAAATGATAGAGCACCTGGTTTTCCCTCTTCAATTTTTGCTACGGTATTGATTTTTACATCTGGATTTCCTTCAAGAGTCCCTTGTAAAAAATCAGCAATAGCTTTTGCTGTAAACTCCATGCTTTGAATTCTTAATTTGGCACAAAACTAATTAATTATATTTATTTTTCCAGTTCCTTGGGATAACACAGAAAATACTTTCTAACATTTTTTGAAAGGATTTTAGTGTTTAGCATATCCGAAGCCTCAGCGATATCTACAAGTAACCCGTTATTGTATAGGATTTTAATCGATTCATCTGAAGAACAGTAAGCACTATTACTAACAGAATTAGCTATGACAAAAAATCTGCCATAGCCTTTTGTTTTAGGAAATAATCTGTAAAGTTTTTGGGTCTTTTTTGCCACTTCTTTTTCGTTGAATGGTTTGTTTTGGAGTTGAACCTTAAAGAGCTTTCGAGAAACCATCATTTTGGCAAGCATTGATAGAACATTATCGCTGTGATTTGCCCAGATTTTTGCTGCCGACAATATATCGCTATCATCCAAATTGGAAAAATTTTCAAGAGCTGCGGAGGGAAATTTGTCCTTGGGATTATTTTCGAAATCTTTCCGTGTAATGTTTTTTTCAATGAAGAAGCAAAGAGCAGGAGTAGCCCAAATCTTTTCACCTGAAAAAGCAATCTCCCTTGCTCTAAGTAGCATTTGGGTTAGGAGTTGTTCCGCAGCAACTACCGTTTTATGAAGGTAAACCTGCCAGTACATAAGCCTACGGGCAATGATAAACTTTTCAACTGAGTATATTCCCTTGGCATCTACCACAAGATTGTCGTCAACAACATTTAGCATTTTAATAATTCTGTCGGACCCAATAGCTCCTTCTGTTACTCCTGAGAAAAAGCTATCGCGCCTTAAATAGTCCATTCTATCAACATCGAGTTGTCCTGTAACAAGTTGATGAAGGAATTTCATTTTGTACCTTCCTTCAAAGATATCTATAGCCAGGTTTAGTTTTCCATGAAATTGCTTGTTTAGTTCATGCATAAAACATTTGCTGATAGCCTCGTGGCTAATACCTTGTGCTAAACTATACTCTAGTGAGTGAGAGAATGGCCCATGCCCTATATCATGAAGAAGAATGGCAGCCGAAGCTGCTTCAGCCTCTTTGTCAGTGATTTGGTGCCCCTTTGAACGTAAGGTATCAATTGCTGAGTTCATAAGGTGCATCGCTCCAAGAGCATGTTGAAAACGAGTGTGATTAGCACCAGGGTAAACTAAATAGGTCAATCCTAGCTGTCGGATATGTCGTAATCGCTGGAAATATGGGTGTTCAATAATATCAAATGCTAAAGGATGGGAAATATTGATGAACCCATGTACAGGATCATTAACAATTTTGCACTTATTTCTCGATGCCATGTTATTTATATTATATACAAATCTAAACTTTTTTAATTTTTGTTTAGCAAATTATTAGAATGCTGTAAAACAGATGATATTGAAATTAATACATATTCAATATGCAGAATACCAGAATATAAAGAGAATTGAACCTAGTTTAATTATTTCAGCGAAAATTCAGATTATAAAACTAATATTTTACCATTCTTCTTATAAATCAGTGAAATATTTTTGTTACGAATATTTTTTTATACATTTGCACAGTCAAACCGCAAACGTAGCAGGGGATTTAATCCCCTGTTTTGCTATAATAAAATGTAGAAATGGTTGATAAAGAAATTGTTAAGAGTATTGTAGATCGGCAATTGGACCCCAAAAAGGAATTTGTTGTGGATTTAACCATTTCTAGTGGGAATAAGGTATTGGTTCTTATTGATGGTGACGAGGGTTTGACCATTGATAGATGCGTTAAGATCAGTCGAGCAATTGAACAGGAGTTGGATAGGGAGAGAGAAGATTTCGAACTTGAGGTTTCTTCTCCGGGTTTATCAATGCCATTAAAAACTGAAAGACAGTACCTTAAGAACTTAGGTAGGGATGTTGAATTAGTATTGCTTTCAGGAGAAAAACAAATTGGTAAACTTCTGTCAGCATCAAAGGAAGGTTTCTGTATCGAAATAAAGGAACTTATAAAAAGTGATGGAAAGAAGCGCAAGGAACTTATAACTCGAAAAGTTGATTTTTTATACTCGGATGTAATATCAACAAAAGTAGTTATTTCATTCCGATAAGGATTATTAATAATAAACACAAATGGACAACATTAATTTAATTGA
>CAZDXY010000074.1:0-19261 GCA_964509385.1 uncultured Rikenellaceae bacterium | reverse complement strand
TTAGAATTTTCAGTGTTTCTCTTGAAATGGGAACTTCGATTTTTTGTGAGGTCACCTGAAGAGTACAAATTAATTTTTGCTTATCGATAAACTTCAGATACTGCTTGTTAATAATTGCCGAGCGGCTTACTCGCATAAAGTTGTGCTGGGGTAACATGGAGATAAGTTTGCCCAGTTGCTGGGTTATGGTGTGTTTGGTTCCATCGAACAGGAACAGTTCGGTGTAGTTGCCATGTGCAATGGCACATATAAGTTCGGTTGTTTCAACCCACAGAAAACCTTTGCTAACCGTAAAACGCAGCTTATTGGAAATGTTTTTTTTGTATTTTTCACATAGCGCACGGTTTACATTACGATTTAGTTTATCCAAATCAATAGGCTTAACCAGGTAGCCAAAAACGGCCCTGTCAATAGCCTCAATGGCAAAATCGGGAAAGGCAGTGGTAAGAATAATTATTGGGTTTAAGTTCAACTTTTTCAATTCATCGATCATTTCAATGCCCGATTTGCCGGGCATTTCAACATCAAGAAAGACCACATCGGGTTGGTATTCAATGGTTAGAAGTATTCCTGTATTGGCATTATTAGTTTCTGCAACAACCTCAACACCACCGTGCAATTCCAATATACTTTTAAGTATGGCTCTTGCAGGAGCCTCATCATCGATTACAATTGAGGTTAACTTTTTACGTATCATTTAATATTTTAATGAATTGAAAATTATACAAGTTTCTTTATTTTTTTTGAGATGTTACGTCCCGATTTCAATAACTACACGAGTACCAAAATTTTCAGAATCAGGAAAGTGTAAATCCTCAATATTATATGAAATATGCTGATTCGATAATTTTTTATGCATTTCAATTATTTGATCTACAATGTTTAAACCTTTTCCTGTTCCTGTTGTGCCCATCTCTTTTGCTTTCTTTCTACCAATTCCATTATCTTCAATTGTTGCGGTAATAACTCCTGCATTTTTGGTTATGGATATGATTAGCTTTCTGTTATCAACTTTTGGGCAAAGCCCATGCTTTACTGCATTTTCAACGAATGTGAAAAGAAGCATTCTGGGTACATTTATATCATTAACATGAATGCCATTTTCTATGTTAATATTATAATCAAGGTCGTTGTTAAGTCTTAGCTTCTCAAGAGCCAGGTAGTTGTCAATGAATTGTATATCATCGGCAAGAGTTGTGAAAAGTTTTCCAGAATTTGTAAGCACCCTTTTAATTAGCTGAGTAAACTGATTGTAAAATTCAAATGCTAACTCCTTTTGATTGGTGAAAATTACACTGCTGATATTGTTAAGTACGTTTAAGGTGAAGTGAGGATCAATTTGATTCTTTATTACCTGTAGTTGAAGTTTTGCCATTTCTTGCTCATTTTTTCGCCTGCGCTGTGTTTGATACTTTTGAGAGAGCCTAATAAGCAGTATGAAACCATAAATACTCCCGAAAATTAGAAGATATATGGCAAATCTCCATGAGTAAAAAGGGTTCTTAACAAGTTGAGCAGTAAACCATAATTTCCCAATATTAAAGGCTGGCATGCTTTTTCCACCCATGGAAAAAACACCAGAAAAACGGAAAATGGCATCAGGAATTGCAAACATGGCAGGCAAATCAATTATTGCAGGGTGCTTCAAATCGGGTTTGCTTAACCATAATTTATTATCAAGGCTGTAGATGGCTAGTAATTGGTTGTTATTGCCATCATCGGCAATGCGAAAAGTACCTATGGGTGTTTCGATAGGCTTTTTAATAAGCACCTTATCATTCTTCTTGATCAAAGGGATGATTGATCCTTTGTTGGTAAATATTAATGTATAGAAATTGTCCTTCCATTTGGCTTTATAAATTGATGATAGCCACGATATTATTTCCGAAAAACTGTAGTTGCAAACAGCTTCAATGTCCACTTTTTTGAATTCTGCATCAAGTTCAAAAAAATCCATTTGCCAGCTGTTATCGCTATGGTAAATAAATGTGCCCAAGTTAATGTCATTGCCCTTTTCGTCAGTATAATAGAAGTGGTTCAGCCTGGATCTGGGTTTATCAAAAGGGATTGGATCTATCAATGGTTTGAGGCTTTTATCAAATACGAACAACCAGCAGATACGATCGTGAAAAACCTCACTCGTTGAATCAGGGAAATTTTGAACAGCAGGAGTTTTGCTTACAATGAAAAGGCTTGAGTCGGACGATCTTTGGTAAAGTTCAGTGGTATGTTTTGGAGCTCCATCTGATTGTGAAGCGAGGAGAGTAAGGGTGGTCGGATCGAATATAAACAGCTGCCTCGGCTTTAACGAATGCCCTGCGTTAATGCTGAACAAAGCTTGATTGTATCCCGATCCATGAAAGTCTGCCCAGCCATGAAAATGAGCGGTTGCATCGAAGATATTAATACCATTACCAACCTTGCAAATAAAAAGGTTCTGAAATATAAAATTACGGGTACCCAAAGGATCAATGGCATTTAAAAATATGCTGTCATGTTGCTGTGAGAGAATAAAGACTTTTTTTAATTCATTGGAATGGCTTGACCCGGTAAAGTGCCCACCCAGATCTGGATTTAGCATTTTTCCCTTAAAATTCCACTGATCAATAAGCTTATCCTCTTTTTCATACACGAAAACACAGAGATTTCCCAGTAAATTAGTCCCCAGGGTGATCATTTCAGTGTCACCATCGCCATTCAAATCATCGAAGAGTATTATTTGCTCCCGTGTGCTTAAAACGCCAGTTTTATGGAGTTCGATTTGGTATTTTTTTGTTAGGGGATAGAGTAACCACAGCACCAATGCAGATATTATAATTGCATGAAAAAAAGGATTGATAAGGAAATTAACAAATCTTGCTGATTTATCAAGTCTTTTAAGGACATTCATATCTGCAAAACTATTTCTCGGGGGATAAAACTAAAATAAATATTGATAAAATGCTTATTGTTTCATAAGTTTTTCAATTAATGTACTTGATGTTTTGATAGATGGCAGGTTAAAGCGGGTAAAAATATCATGTCCACCCAAATGAACGCAATGAAAGTATATGTATTTTATTGCAAAAAAGTTTAGTTAACCCTATTTTACCTTCCATTCTTTCCATACTTTCTCAACATTAGGGCTGATATTGGTTTGTGGGTTCTGTTCCTTCTGGTTAACGATAACCGAGCGGGTGCCTACTGAAATTCTTAGATACTCTGAGAGTTCTCCATAGCTAATATTGCCATTTGTTTCTTTGAGTTTGTTAAGCAAATGGTATGTAAACATTCCATGCTGTTTCTCTTTCCAGGGCATAGCTGATTGATCGCCGCTTGTAGCCGCGAACACAACAATATTGCCCGATAAAATATTTTGCTTTGGGCTTACCTTCACAGCACGTGCTGCTATTAATCCTTGCTCTCTTCCTCCACCGCTAAAGCAAGCATCAAGAAATACGGTTACCCTTTTGGTGGGATGCTCTGTTAACTTTTGATAAAGGAATGATAACTTGATGGCAAATTCAAGGTCTGAACCGCTTACATCTACCGGTATCAAGTAAGGTTCTTGCGTTTTTTCATCGGGAAATCCGTGACCTGCGTACATGATAAAGATTTCTGCTTTTCCTTCGGCCAATCGGGCTAGTGTATTCATCTGGTTTATTGATCGGTGCATTTCTATTGATGTTGCATTTTTTAGCAGAATGATGTTGTCAACAGGAATACCCAATATGTTTGTTGCGTATAGTTTAAAGGTTTCGGCATCGCGAATGGCAAATTCGACATCCGACTCATTTTTGAGCCCACGTTGAAACGATGAGTAATCCTCATTTCCGATGATTAGCGCATATCTATTAGGATTCTTTACTCCTAGGTCGGGTAAATCAATTGTGAGTTCCGATGGCTCAAAGGGCTTGTTCCTTGAACCTATTTGGGTCCTATCGCTTAATGATGTGGAAGAACCTATCCCGGTTTGCATAGGCTGACGGCTTTCGATTGTAAAAGTTTTCTCGGTTTGCAAACCGCTCACATCCTCAGCAATAATCTTTATGGGAGTTTCGAATCCGTACCGTACTGAAAGGTCAGTTTCATAGGTAGAACCCCCCATATGCTGTGCTGGTATATTGTTTATCAATACTTTACTAACACCAAAGAAATCTGTGACGTTTAGAGTAATCTTTACCCTGTCCGTTTCAAGAATAGGTTTTAGCCCTTCAGAAACTCCTTCAGGATTAATAACAGTTACACTAGGAGGGGTTTTGTCGATGAGCTTAGATACTTCGATACTAGTGGCTGCCACGTAGTTTTTGGGGCGAGAAAAGGTAAAGTTTGAACGCCATTCAGGTTTAAAAGCTATATCTGCTGATGTACAGTAAAAGAAGGGAAAATCTATTTTAATGTCACCTCCGGGAAACTGTTCATTAACTTCAAACTTTAGGGTTATATTATCATTGAACAGCAACAAATTATTGGGAGCAACAGGAGAAACCATCTTAATATGGGGCGAGTTAACGCTTATTTTACCAACTTCAAAGCCCACAACAGAGTAACGATCTGTTATTGGAACCAATTCACTATTTGTCCATACCGCAGATAGGGAAAGATCGAAAAGGTTATCCTTGATGGTACCGAAAGAGTAGAAAATTTGACCATACTTTGTATCGTCAACCGAAAAAACCACAAGCCGTTGAGCCATAGATGCAGAGCCTATGATCATTAGCAGAAGCATCATCCCTGTAATCCTTTTTACCGTTTTCATGGCTATGAATTAATTTAAGTTACTTAACAAAAACCCTATAGTATAAACCAATTTCAATACTTGCTGAGTGGAGAAAAATATCGTTTTTCGGTATACCGGTTGTGTTAAAATAGTCAACCGAATGACTAGGGATGCTATTGCCCATACTCACAAGCCCATAGTAGGTGCTGATTCCCACTCTTAGCATAATATCCTTATAAACAGAAATGGATACACCCAATGATACTAACCCCGATAGTCCGTAAGATGGCGTTTGGAGTGATATTCTATCCTTTGGGTTAAAGGTGTAATTCGAGAAAAAATTATATTCGGGTATATTCTCAAGAATAACATTATACGCAGGATAATAACCCTTACGAGTTGCAGTACCGCTAAGGGTATACGACATGCTGCTATATGAGGAGTAAACTATTCCTGCGTCAATATAAAACCCAACATTTCCGGCTCCTGTTCTGAACTTTAGAAAAAGCGGTATGTCTATTGATTTAATGCTGTTTATTTCCTGAAAATTTGAGATATCATAAATTGGGTAGTAGGTATCATTATCCTGATCGGTAAAAGGGGTTGATAGTTGCTCTGAAAATTTTTTTAGAGATAGACCCGGTGAGTAGCTTCCAACTTTTATTCCGGTTGCTAACCCAAAGCCACGTGTCAACATATAGTGCACTTCAAGCATTGGGTGTACATTGGATCCAACTTTCCATGCCCAGTTCTTATCTCCAATAATTTGGGGATAATACAACACATTTTGGCTGTAACCACCACTTATTCCAACATATAGCCCCCCATAAATTTTGTTTCCCTCTACCTGAGCATGCATTTTTGTATCAGCTACCCTGGTGATTAATACTCCCTGAATTTGACCCTCAATTAGATCTGCATCAATGTAATAGTAGAGAATATCCGAGAATTTATGAATTTTCTTGTTTTGATATAGTCCTCTAACAGTTTTTTTTGCCTTTACCAACGCTTTGCAGGTTCCATTTTTGTGATCTTTATTAGTAATTTCAATGTTAAGAACATCCAAAACTACATCAATTCCCTCGGGAAAATACCGTTGTGCAAACAGAATATAACCAATCGGACTTAAGTATTTATCTTCCTTTACATTTTGGGGTAGTAAATCATTGAATACAATCTTTTTTGTTGTGTTGGTAAAGGTTCCCTTTAGTTTGTCAATCATGGTTTGATCCAACCTTTCCCAGTCGAGGGTTAATTGATTGGACTCTGCATGGGTTTTCATAAGCTGGTAAATCTTTTGTCGGAATTGCTCTTCCTGATCCTGAGTCAGAATCTGAGCATGAATTTGATTTACCCTTAAAAGACTAAAAGTAATGAGCAAAGTTATTTGCCAACGTTTTATCATTATCTTTTTCATAGTATCTTGCAGTAATATCAAAGTATTATTAACTTGGTATTTAGTGGTAATGAATTTCCAATTTGTACCCAGATAGCATAAACACCCTGAGGTAAACTGTTAATGAATATATTTCTCTCTGAAAATTCCTCATTCTTTGCAAATGTTTCGGTGTGAACAACTTTGCCAAATGCATCGATTATTACCAGCTTCGCTTTTCCGATGCTTGTACTTTGGATTTTTATGATGAAATTTCCTTCGTTTGGGTTGGGAAATACAGTAATTTGAGCATCCTTTGCTGTATTACTGATTATAGAAACGGGGTTAGATATAAAAGGGCACATATTGCTATATTTGACTTGTACACTAAATTCTCCTTCCTTATCGTAAGCAACATAGAATTGTTTCGATTCTCCGGACAATAACTCATTGTCCATAAACCATTGATATGCTAGGTTTTGTGTTGTGCAGATCAGTATAGGAATACTCCCTTTAACATGGATATTTGGTCTGTGAGATGTTGTAACAATGTTGAGAGTATCGACACTTACCGGTAATTCATAGGTAATTTGGTATCCGCTGGTATTTGTAATTCGGTAACGTATTCGGCTATTCTCAGAAGCAGAATGCCACTCGATTAAAGCATGGCTGGTTGAGTTACTGAGCAAGTTACCCCCAACCGCCTCCCACGATCCCCCAAGGGTTGCGCTGATTGAATAGATAACCTCGGATCCTCTACAAACATGATCTTCACCTATAATAAATGGAGGGGTTGATGTATCAGCAATAAGCATTAGCTTTAAGTTTTGATCCTCATCTAAAACTTTTATATAACCTCCTGTTGTTAAATAACCAGTTGCAGAAACGGTATACTCATAATCACCATTGGTTAAGTAAAATACAGTAATACCGTTGGTTCCTGTAGTCTGGGTATCGCCGTTAAGTGCTACTGAAGCTCCCTGAATGGGATATCCGCTTTCGCTGTAAACAGTAAACGTTACCGAAAAAGCGGTTGAGAAGCTCTGCTGGTTTCCGTAGGCTGTTCCCTCGCTATTGGTGGCGTATGCCCTTAAATAGTATTTTGTATTGGGTGTCAGGCTGGTTAATTCGCTTACAAATTCGCCAATATCATCGCCATTATTTGTTATACCCTCGTAATTATAGGTAGTTGGGTTTTGCGTTGTGCTCCAAACTACACCGCGCTGGAATACATAGTAGCCACCATCTGATGTAATGTTGCCACCTGAGGTGGCAGAGGTTTGCGTAATGTTGGTAACCGGTAAAGTTGTTAATGTGGGCAATACCTCCGAAGGGATGACCAGAATATAATCAACCTTTGTTTCGGTGTCGCTGCCCATTTCGTTGGTTACAGTTAGGGAAACTGTAAATGTTCCGACAGATGTGTAAATGTGTGTTGGGTTCTGTTCATCCGATACGCTTCCATCGCCAAATTCCCAGTTCCACGATGTGGGGTCATAAATGCTCAGATCAGTGAAATGCACTGTAAGAGGAACAACCCCAGTTGTTATATCTGCCACAAAATCCGCCTCAGGTGCTGATGCAAGCGTTATAAAACTTAACTCCTCACCGTAACCCGTTCCCTGATTGTTGGTTGCATAGGCGCGAACATAGTACGTTGTATTTGGAGTGAGGTCGGTCAACTCGCTGGTGAATTCACCATCACCAACACCATTTAATGTAATTCCATCGTTATTGGTTACAGTTGGTGCTTCGGATGTGCTCCATACAACACCTCGTGCGCTCACATCGGAATCACCTATGTCGGTTACATTACCACCCGAAGTGGCAGTAGTTTCAGTAATATTTGATATTGCAGTTGTAGTAACGGTTGGAAAGTTAACGCCATAGGGCGTATAAACCACCTGATCAACCCATCCGCAATCCTCTCCATCCGATCCTGCTTCGTCCTTCTCGAAAGACCATTTAAGGGAATGTTGCCCTTCGTACACTTCGTGTTCAAAATAGATCCACTCAGTTTCGCTGCAAATTTCCGCTTGCTGGATGCCATCCACATAAAATCGTAAGAAGTCTCCATCTTCTGATGAGGTTTTCCACCAGAAGTTCAGCGTTCCCGGTCCCTGAACAGTTGTGCTGATTTCGGAGTATGAGTTATCACCAAGATATCCGCTCTGTGCAGCATCAATTCCATCTTGAGTTGTAACACTCTGTCCAAACCAATCGCTATCACCACCTGTTTCAAATACCAAATCGCAGTTGTCCAGTGCTACGCAAAGATTCATGGCCGATGGTGTTGTGAAGGATAGTACTTCACCATACCCATAGCCAGCTTCGCTGATGGCAAAAGCACAGTAATAATAGGTTGTGGAAGGTGTCAGGGGCTGCATTATGGCTGTAAACGAACCTAAGCCGTATCCGCAGTAAACCAATCCCTCATAGTTTTCCCAGTCCAGAGAAATACCCTCGTCAAATCCCCAGATTAACCCTCGATCCGTAACGGGAGCGCTATTCTCAGCGGTAACCTCTCCTCCAGCCTTCGCTGTGTGCGAAGTAATATATTCAACTGAATATGTAGATACACTGGGAACTTCTAGCTCCTCTTCGCGCAGGTAGGGGTAGCCATCATTTAATTCGTAATCAAAATCCTCACCCCAAACTAGGTTGAAATCCCAGTCAACGTATGTATCGGAATCGTAGGGAGAGGTCATCTCTTCGGTGGTTCGGGCATAACCACCACTAGAAGCATCTTGCCCTGAAGTCTCGATATCCCAGTAGCTGGAAAAGACAGCAGCAGAATTAACTCCTATCAACCCCCCAACTTGTGATACACCGTTCACGCTACCTGTGCTGAAGCAGTCCCATACGGTTGAGCCGCTGGTGTTGCTTCCAACCAATCCACCCACAGAGATGTTACCATTCACGTTGGATCTGCTATACGACCTGTCAGTTCCAAATTGTTCTGTATGCCCTACAAGCCCACCGGTATTATACGCTGTGCCTGAAACGGTTCCGGTGCTATAGCATTTCGAAAGACCACCGTAGGAGGCATAACCAGCTAATCCCCCAATATCGCCATTTCCGCTAACATTCCCACTGAAGGAACAGTAAGTTAACACAGAGCCGTTTTCCATACTACCTACTATTCCCCCGATAGAGTTTCCTCCTGTGATATTGGCATCTAGTATTCTCAAACCGGTAACGGTAAAAGACGAGCCCAAACCTATAAATCCCTGGTAATCGGAGTCTGGTCGATTGATATGCAATCCGGTTATTTGGTAATTGCTGCCATTGTATAAGCCGCTAAAATTTGTTGTTTCATCCCCTAAGGGCATCCAGCCCTCACCTCCATTCCAGAAAGTGGTTTCAGCAGCATCGATATCGGCAGTTTGCCTAAAATGATTATCCCATGATGATTCGTTCTGACTAACCCATAACAGGTTGCCCAGGTTTTCTACTAGGTAGGGATCTTCAGAAGTGCCTGATCCTGAGGGTTGTTGAGGTTCTGTTGTGGATAAGGTGGTAAAGTTTTCCTGTTGGCCATAGGCTGTTCCAGCACTATTTGTGGCGTAAGCCCTTACGTAGTATGTTGTTTGGGGTTCAAGTTCTGTAATATTACTTGTATATTCACCGAGACCATCTCCATCCGATGAGATGCCCTCGTTGCTTTCAACTGTAGGGTTTTCGTTGATATCCCAAACTACTCCACGGACGGTTACATCAGAGCCTCCGCTGACATTTACATTTCCTCCGCCCGTTGCAGTTGTGAAGCCGATATTTGTTACAATAGATGTAGTAACGTTAGGTAATGTGTTATTAATGCTGTACAGGGCTTGAACCTCTGCCTCACTAAGGGCTCGGTTGTAAACCCTAACATCATCAATAAAGCCGTAGAACTCTCTTCCTGAGTACGATTTTTGCTTTCCAATGGCAAACCAGGTATTGTCGTAAGTAATACCGCCATCCCAAGCCATGCTTTGTGAGGGTTGAAGCTGATCGTTGTAGTAGATTTTTCCTTCCTCATTGGCCTTTCTGGTAGCAGTTATCATAACCCATTGATTGGTTGGCACCACTGTACTTGAATTTGTAACATGCCACGTACCATTTCCAATTTGGAAATGGATATGCCCTGATGGGTTGGTTTGCCCATCAGCATTCTCTCTGCTATCGATAAAAATGCTGGCTCCTGATACGGTAGGATCATACTGACTGCCCACGATCATGCCCAGGTTTGTTGGTGCTCCCGGCAGGTAGATCCATGCATTAAGGGTAATCTCGTTCTGAATCAGAAGGTTTTCAGGGACCGGATCGCCAACAAGGATATAGTCATCCGCCCCATCGAAGCTGTAGGCGCTATTGGCATTGCCAAACCTGTCGGGTATTAGCTGGGCACCGTAAACCGTACCATTGTACCCATTATCACCCTCATCGTTGGCATTGCCGTTAAAGGGGTAGTGGGCAACCAAATTATCTGCAGAATGATATTTAATGCAACGAACGCTAAAACCGAACTGTTTAGGGTTTGAATACCGATGAACCTGATTGACGTCGTAGTTTATGCCCCGGTACCAGGCGTAATTAGCATTACTCTCGGCACTTGTCCACCATGTGCCATTGGTGCTCTCAGCGAAAAATGTTCCAATGTCCCAGTAGCGGTAGCCGCCCGGAAGAGCTGAAAAACTGAAAATGTCGCTACCGTTACCGTCTTCATACCATCCGCTAGTAGCCTTTAATTTGGTTCCTCCATCGGTACCTCGCCATTGAATAGCATTGGGGTCGTCTATTGTGGGATCCACGTAGTTCTCCATAGTGTACCACTCCGCATCAGTGGGAACACGCCACCCTGTGGGGCAAATATTTCGCGAATCAGCAACAGCATACCAATTATACAAAGCACCGTAGGTGCTGCCATAATTATCGTAATCGTTGTTGTACCAGCAGTATGCGCCGGAAGTTAAACCTGTCCAAGTAGCATCATTTGTAACCTCTGGTATTACCTCTCCATTTTGATAATGGGTTACTTTCAAATTTTGCTTTAACCAGTATTGTTCTCCGATTTTAATTGCATTATAAGTATTTCCATCATTATCGGTAACAACCTCTCCGGGTTGAGCGATAACCGTGGAGGATGGTTGGCTTACATTGCTATACATATCGGTTGAGGTAACGTAGAACTCGTAGTTCTGGTAGTTGGTTAACCCAGAAACGGTGTAAACCGTATCATTTGCCGAGGAAACATTAACAGTTCCAACATTTATTCCATCCTGATAGATATCAAACTGAGTAATCTCGGTGATTCGCTCTGAACTCCACTTTAGGGTTACCTCCTCGTTGCCGGGGAAAGCAGCTAAAGCTTTTGGACCGTGGTAGTTGGCGTAGAGCTGTTGAATACTCACCTCTGGTAGTGCAATATTGTAAATTCTCAGGTCATCAATTGTTCCGTTGAAGTAGAATGGAACATTATCTGTTCTTCCTATGTAATGATCGTAGGTGTTGGCAAAAAGTCCCGATCCCCACGATGCACTATTGATGTCCTTAACACCGTTAATGTAAACTTTCATAATTCCATCCTTCCATAACGCAAGCACGTGGGTCCACTGGTTGGCCGAAATAGTTTGATCGGTATCGATTAAACCTTCAATAGCACCATTGCCAAGATGCCATCGGATTTTATTGTTGTTTAGGGTTAGAAGCCAGCCTGTTCTATTCCAACCGCCACCCTTGCTGGATATAGATTGCTGTGCAATGTTAACTTGAGTTGGATTGATCCATGTGCTGACGGAAATTTCTCCAGTAAAATCAGTTGATGCTGAATGTGGCGCCATAAAGTAGTCGTCAGAACCATTGAACAGATAGGCAGTGATTCCTCCAAATCGGTCTACACCCTGCTCAATGAAATTACCGGGGTTGGCATTATTCCCATTTCCGCTTTCATCGTTCCCGCTATTTTCAAATGGGTAGCTGGCCACAAGGCCGTTGTTTAGGTTATCCCAGCCACCCTCGTGGTACAAATCGGTTATTTCCGACTCGGAAAGAACATAGTTGTAAATCCTAATATCATCCATTTTACCCTTTAACCAGTAGTCGCTACTTGTTATCGGTTCATGGGTACACCAGTATATTTTCGAAAAGTTAAGGCTTGATACAGTTTTCGAGAATTGAGTGGCAAGGGTTCCGTTCACGTAATATTTCCAAAGCCCATTATCGTAGGTTAATGTGATATTCTCCCAGACATTAAAATTGCTTATTGGTAAATTGAAAGTGGTGGTTTCAGGATCACCCACATCGCCCACCTGTAAATACAGTGATCCTGAAACACCAACAAGGTGAACTTTATGGTTGTTCTCGTTATCGTTATTGTAGAAAACAAAGTAGGAGAAGTTTGAGGTGTTCTGAATTTTTGCCCAGAACGATATGGAATAGGTTGAACCCAGCTGGGTTTGATTAATTGGGGTTGTGAAATATGAACTAATGCCATCGAAGCTAAAGGCACTGTTTTCAGAGCCAAACCTATCGGTAGTATGCGCTGCACCGTAGATTGAGCCGTTATTGCCATTTCCGGTGGCATCGTCACCATCGGTGTTAAAGGGGTAATAGGCAACCAGAGTTGGTGCTGGCTCTGAGTCTTTTAGGCATCGGACTGGAAAACCGTTCCTCTTATCATAGTTGGTGCGGCTTATATTTCCGTAGCCGAAACCCATAGTCAAGAACCAAGCGTTCGTTGCATCTGACTCAGTATTCCTCCAACTGTAACCATAATCGCCAGCAGAAATGAAGTTTCCCTCTATATAATTGCGGTAACCGCTCGGAAAGAATGAGAAACCAAAGTCGTCCGTGCCATTACCACCGCTATTCCAACCGTTAGTGGCCTTCAGCTTAGTACCGCCGTCGGTGCCGCGCCAATCTGTATCGTTGGGATCATTAATGGTAGGATCAACGAAGTTCTCCATGGTGTACCACTCAGCATCCGTTGGCACATGCCACCCAGCTGGGCAAATATTTCGAGAGTCTTCAACCGCATACCAGTTATACAAAGCACCGTAGATGCTGCCGTAGGTTTCGTAATCGTTGTTGTACCAGCAGTAGGCCCCCGTGGTTAAGGCAGCCCAGGCACCGTTATCGGTAATATTGCCAATGGCATCACCATTGCTGTACTTAGTGGTTTTCAGGTTCTCAGCCATCCACTCCTGTGTGCCTATGGTAACCGTTGGATAAACGTTGCCATCGATATCGGTAACGGTTGCCCAGCCATTCTCGTGGTAAAGATCAAAAATCATGGCCGGCGTCAATACCAAATCGTATACTCTGATATCATCAAGGCTGCCGTTAAAATATTCCATAGTGAGTTCGCCCTGCCGGCCGATAATAACATTTGCAACACCCGTGTAAGCAAGAGCCGATCCCTTTGTAGCGGCTAATCTACCATTCAGGTACAGAAAGGCGTTATCGGAAGTTGATATTGCCACCAGGTGATACCACCTGCCGGTTTCCAATTCACCAACAGGAACACTGTTCCAATTATCTGAAAACCGGATATTCTCATTTTCTAGACCAAGAAAAAACGAATTATACGCATTGGCATTCGTCCACTGCGAAATAAACTCCTGAGTTGTGCTCAACTCACTGGCATTGAACCAGAGCGAGATGGAGTACTCATTCCCACCTGTTGGAACGAGCTGGTGGGGAATATCAATATAACTACTTGAACCATCGAATGAATAGGCGCTATTGGGATTGCCAAACCGGTCGGAAGTTGGGGTTAGGGCGCTGGTTATAGTGGGGTGATAATTATTTCCGCTAATATCGTAAGGATCGCCATCGAAAGGGTAGTGGGCAACAAGATTATTTTCAACAGTAACTAGATCTAATTTTACAATAAAAATATCATACCCTCCAACTGCAGTTTTTTCTACAACTCCTGAAGAAGGATCCAGATCAATAGTTCCGGTAAAGCTACCTGTAAGATAGATGTTATCATTATAAACTCTTACGCAAGGATTGTTGGTACTTGCACCTGCTCCTCCAAAAGTTTTAGTCCATGCATACGAATCATCGGCATTAAACTTTATTAGAAAAACATCGAATGTCCCTAAAGCTGTTTTAGAATCAATTCCTTCCCCTGGGTCAAAATCTAATGTTCCGGCAAAAAAGCCTGCAATATAGTAATCACCTGTCTCACTAATTGCAATTGATTGACCTTGACTAGATCCTGTGCCAGTCCATAGTTTTGTCCAAGCATAAGTATTCTCATCTGTAAGTTTTGTAAGAAAAAAATCAGCACCATTAACTGGGTTTTTTATATCTGTTCCACTGGTTGGGTCCATATCAACAGCACCTGAACCTGAGTACTTTTGGATGCTCCCCGTGTAATACTGTGAACCATTAGAGTGAATCAATAAATCAAACGCTAGTTGATTATTTACCCCAGCTTCGCTTCCAATGGTTTTTGTATTGCTATATGAGTAATCGCTATTTAGTTTTGTTAAAAATATATCCATATAACCGCCCGAAGTTTTGTAATCCGTTCCTACGCCGGGATCAAAATCCATAGTGTATTCAAAACCACCAATTGCAAATAGATTTTGAGAATTATCAAACCGAATGGCATTAAATTGGCTGTACCCCCACATATTTATATTAAATATTTTCTTCCATCCATAGGAACCGTCACTATTAATTTTCCATATAAACGGACTTTGATATGTACCAGATCCTAAATCCTGACCATCACCCGGATCGAAGTCAATATTGTTACTAGCAATTGATCCTCCAACAAAAATATTTCCTGAATTGTCAATAGTACAGCTTTGGCCAGTTTCTGTGGATGAACCACCAAAAACTTTTGTCCATCCATAAGATCCATCGGCATTTATTTTAATTAAGCACACATCCGTATCGCCATTGCTAGTCTGAATATCTGTTCCTGCTCCTGGATCAAAATCGACACTGCCCGAAAAGTGGGATGCTAAGTACACATTATTGTTGTTATCAACCGAAATCATATTACGCTGATATGTGATATCAGCAAGATCATTTCCAGTACTGCCAAATGTTTTAGTCCAAATATAGTTTCCAGTACTACTGAATTTTGAAAGAAAAATATCTGTTCCCCCGTTTGAGGTAATATTATCAACACCAGTTCCTGGGTCAAAATCTACAGTACCAGTAAAATAACCCGCTACGTATAAATTTCCAATGCCATCAAATACTATGCTGGCTGGCAAATCGTCAGTTGTACCTCCAATAGTTTTGTACCATGATGGTTCTTGCGGATCATAAGGAACCGTTGGCCCCAACTCAATAACTGGTTCCGGGCTGCTGTACTTGCGAACACGGATATTGTCCTCAAACCTTGGGTAAGATGGTGAACCATATGCTCCATCATAGGCATATACATTAAGGGGAGTAGATAATGGCATCGCCTGATCAATATCTGCGCTCCAGGTTTGTGGGCCACCGGGTTCATTTACCGGGATATTCAATGAGTAATTGAAAATTCCATTCTCCTTACGGATAATCTTGAGGTAATATTCAGGGTGGTTATACATGCTAAAGTTGCTCCCGTCAAAGTAGAATCCATACCATACCCCATCAATAAATGAACTTGGGCCAAAGGGCCCCCAGTCCTGCCAGCCAATGAGAGCAGAGTTATTCGCATTGGTGCCATAACTATCGGTAAACCCAGCCTGACGATATATGTATCCACCCTTCTTGAACTGCATCTCAAGCACAATAGGCTCGGTGAATGTCTGCAATGAGTGAAGCCACGAATTTGATTGAGGCTGTGTTTGAGGCGAATGGTGCTCGAGTCGCTGATTCTGCTCTATGATTAGGCCCTGATTATCGTAATGCACATGCCATATACTCTCATTCAGTGAGTTATCATCAAAATCATCGCCCAGCAAAAAGGCAGAGCCTATATCGCTTTGGGCCGTAGCAGCCGGGTTGCCATAAAGCAAGTACATCGAAGCGGATGATGATTCTGAAATTAATGGCACTTTAACCCAAATATGGGTGCTTTCGTTATTTATCCCTAGCTCATTCTGAATACCCGGATTGATCCAGTACGAAAGGTTATCGCTATTATTGGAAGTAAAGCGAATATCCGATCCATCGGCATTCATCTTTCCTTCGGAAATGAGTAAAGCTGTGTTTACTACTACCAGCACCGAGTAATCGGTTAATGTATTCGGATTATCGGTATTGTGGATTAAAATCTTACTGAAGTAAGCCCAATCATCGAAAGGTGGCTGTGCTTTTACACTAAGGGTAAAAAACAAAGCAATGAGGATTAACAAAAAGTGCTTCATGACAAAAAGCATTTAAATGCTGGTTTAAGAAAAAATCGGTAACACTATAATGCACTAAAGTAAATACCAACTGAAAAGAACCTGATAGATCAAATATTACATTAAGCTAATAATTTAAAAAATTGGACAGTTAATCAATACTTGTTTTGGAAAAACTTTTAAAACTCAGCCTTTATGGAATGCTAAGGTTTTAATATTTCTTGTTTCATTTTTCGAACCTATTTAATGAAAAAACCAACAAAAGAAGAAAGAAGAGAAAAAAGATATTTAATAAACTGATAGAAAAGAAAACAATTCCTTGCGTAAAATTAATGAAACAATAGGTTGAATTCCAGTATTTACTAATCTTTTTGACGAAATAAAAAAAATAATTGAAGAATGGATTTATTCCATTATTTAACGGTGAAATTTTTCAGATTGCTGGATATATAAACTCGATTTTAATGGGCTGATTAAATGGTTTTTACTGATAATGTAATCAGAGAAGGAGTTATTTAGAAGTGATTGATTGATGAAAATAGAACTACTGCCCTTCTTCCAACTCAAATAATAATTGATTGCCAATCCAAGCCCTATGTTCATTATCAGATTCAGACATTTGCCTGGCGACATCTATTACTTTTTGGCTAAGGAAGTCGCATCGTAAGGCGATTTGCCTAAGGGCAAAGTCTACAGTAGTTTTGTTTTGTGATATTAGCAAATCATCCAGATTTTCAATGATCTCAATGTAGGGTTCAAATACTACATCATTTATTTCGGTAATACTTGCCGCCTTAGCGGCAATGATAAATCCCGCTTTCTGAAGTAGCTCATCACCGCTAAGGCACCACTCAATACTGCGGGAGAGAGCATATTCCGATTTCCAGAAAAGGTTGCTGCAAACCTGTTCCACAATTTCGTGGTTGGTGAAATTTTGTGCCCATGTGTCAATCTGCTCACCCGTTACAAGAGCAGGATCATCAATCATCGAAGCAATAATTTTACATTCTCTTATGTCCTGTTCGTAAAGTTCAAGGGCAAGTTGATGATTCCCATAATGGGGTTTTGCTATCTTTCTTAACTCGGGAATAGTAACACCATATGCAATGCTGTATAATATATTAGACTGGCCAAGAAACCTAACTAATTCGCCATTACTTAACCTTTTAATATCATTAATAATCTCGGTAATAGTTTCCTGTAATGACATCAAGTTGTTTGTTAAAGATTATAATCTATAACCAAAGATATGCAGAAACAAAAACCAATGCATTTAAAATATTATATATTGCATACCCTTTAATCGGGGTATATTGTGAGGGTTTAATCCCTAAACGAATGTAAAGGTATAACGAAATAAAAACTTTTTCAACCCAAAAAGCAATTACTGTTGCCCAAGCTACTCCTGCAATTCCAATCCATTGGATGAATAAAAGGCTAAACGTAACATTCAGGATTAGTTCCACAAGCGAAATTCCCAGTAGCGCTTTTGTTTTTCCAAGGCCTATTGCAACTGTTTGGGGGAAAAACAATCTGCTACTAATGGTAAGCAAATAAATCATAAATATCTCAGCGCTATCCTTAAAGTCTGGGTTGAACACAATTGGGAATAATGGTTTGCAAAGAATTATCGTAACCATGGTTATTGGGAATAACAAATGCATAAGCCATTGTGTTCGGTGTTTTAGCTGTTGCATTGTTTCATTAAGTTTTTCCTTTTGTGCAAACTCGGGAAGCAAGGAGTTGCTCAAGCCATTTGCCATAAGGGTTACGAGGGGAAGGTCGCGTGCACCATAACGGAATATGGCAAATGCACTTAGATTAAAACGCGAGGTTACAATCAATCCATCAATATATGATGCAGAACCACTGAGAAGCAGTTTCCCAGTCAAGGGAAGCCCAAGTGTAAGGAAATGTTTAATGAAAGGGATTGATATTGAGATTTTTGAATATTTTAGCACTAAGCATATAACCCAAAACAATTTAAGAATTGCAATGCCCATTAGAGCATATATCGCTCCTAAAATACCATATCCCAATAGGATTGCTAGTAACACTGCAGCGACTTGACCTGTGAAAACGATAATAGCATAGGAAATGATGCTTTTGAACTTATTGTTTAATAGATAAATATATTCGATTAGGTTGCCCGGAGCGCTTAAGGAAGTATAAAGAATTGCAAGTTGGTAATATTGGAAATGGCTTATACTATCTAATTTTCTGAATATTCCCTCAAAAATTAACCCCAATATTAGAGTTAATAGTGAAAATATAATCATCACCAAAAATGCATTGAAAAGATTGGGATTCTTTTCCTCAAATTTTGAGTTGATAATGGGAAGCATTGCCTGAGTAAGGCCTGAAACCCAGAAAAAGGTTAAAAGTCCAGATATAAATAGAACCGTTTCATAAATACCAATTTCATTACGACTTAATCCAAATTTTGTAAAAAAAATGCTTATTCCAATTAATGCGATGTAACGTATTAGTTGGAATGCCTGAAGGCTTGTTGTATTATTAATCGATATTTTCTTTAGAATGATCATTGCTAGTTTATGCTGCAATTTATGAATAATATTGAAATTCGGGCAATGCAAGTATAAATTACTGGAACAAACGGTTATTCTATTTCATTGACCTATTAATACCAATGTGCGTTCCAAAATACAATGTCGAACCTGCCTTTCGGCAGACAAGGTTGTAACGCTTACAGTGGTATAATGTCTATAGACATTCAGCATAATTTTGAAAATTATCCGAGTTGAGGTACTCCATGCAAGAGCGTCAAAATTATATTGCTGAATGCTAATCGTTATAAAACGTAAAAAAATGATTTTTTGGATATTTACAGTAATAAAAAAAGTTTCTATATTTGCATCCGCAAAATGGTGGATGTAGCTC
>CAZDXY010000073.1:0-19269 GCA_964509385.1 uncultured Rikenellaceae bacterium | reverse complement strand
TTAAATAAAAAGAAGTAAAAAAAAAACTTTTTTAGGTTTAAAAATATTTATATTAGCTAAGTGTAATTTTAGTTATTGTTCTTTTTAAACATCCAAAAAAAAACCTATCCCACTAAGGTAAAACGTGGGGGCGTAACCGAAAAGCCTTATGAGTAGGAAAACCTAAAACCTTATAATTATGGGAATTGCTATTTTACTTTATTTTGCAATTATTATTTTAATGATTGCTTCAATTTGGATTATTTTTACAAAAGCAGGTCAACCAGGTTGGGCTTGTATCATTCCAATCTACAATATTATTGTTATGCTTAGAGTTGCTGGAAAACCTTGGTGGTGGATATTCTTGTTTTTGATACCCATTGCTAATTTTATTTTTATGATTTTAATGTATCATGGTATTTCAACAAATTTTGGCAAGGGTGCCGGTTATACTGTTGGAATAATTTTCTTACCTTTTATTTTCCTGCCCATCCTAGCATTTGGCGATGCAAAATATAAAGCATAGCATCTAACTTTTATATTTAAAAGAGGTTATTGGTAAGTAACCTCTTTTTTTACACCCAAATTAACCATCTAGTTAAAATAATTGGTTAAAAATTTGGATTTCTGCGTTTCAAAATTTATTTTTGACCAGACGATTTAACCAAATGGTTAGTAACTAAAATAAAAAAAACTATTTGCCATGAAATTAAAGGATAAACAAACTGAGGATAAGATTTTTGAGGCAGCAACCGAGGTATTCCTTGAAAAAGGCATGGATGGCGCACGAATGCAGGAGATTGCCGATAAAGCTGGAATTAATAAAGCTCTGCTTCACTACTATTACCGCACAAAGGACAGGCTTTTTGATGCTGTTTTTGCGCTAATCGCTAACCAGATGTTTAAAAAGTTAACCCCTGTCTTCGACGAAAAGTTGACACTCGAAGAAAAAATAAGGTTATTCTTCAAGGAGCATATCGCTTTTCTTAAAAAGAATCCCCGGCTTCCAATATTCATTCTGAACGAGATTAACCGAAATCCGGAAAGAATTAAGAGGATTATTAATAGCCTAAATGTCAAGAATATGTGGCTTATTGTTGAGAAACAGCATAAAGACGAACTTGAAAAGTATAATATCACTCAGGAGAATATTCCACAGCTCATAACTTCCATTGCTGCTCTAAGCATATTTCCCTTTGTGGCAAAGCCCATTATTTCTGCAATCCTCGGTGAAATTGGAGCCGATTATAACGATTACATCAACCAGAGGGGGGATTTTGCAGCAGATTTTACAATTAGAGCCATTAGAAAGTAAAAAAAATAAGATATGAGAAGATCATCATTTTTGCTAATACTGTTTATTTTATATTATTCTGTAATCCTTGCTCAGAGCAGCCTAACGCTCAAGGAGTGCTACGAAAGGGCATACGAATCCGCAGCTATATCATCAGAATATGACGTTTACAGCTCAATTTGGCAGCTTAAGGATAATAACCTAACCAAGAGTTGGCTCCCCTCTTTGGATGTGAACGGGAATTTCGTTTACAACTCATCGGTTGTGGACATGAGCGAAGTGCTTGGCTCGCTACCCTTTCCAGGGGTTGCCGATCTTATCAAACCCCTGCCACACGAGCAGTACAAGATCACTTTGGATATTAATCAGGTGATCTACGATGGTGGCTCTGTGAAAAGCGCAAGAGCACTTGAAATGGTTGAAAATAAAGTGAATGAGAAACAAACGGAGATAGACCTGTATAAAATCCGCAGCCAGGTTAACACCTACTTCTTTAATTTACTATTACTCGATAGGCAAAGGGCTTTGCTGAACAATTACCTTGAGCTTATAAATAAACGAATCGCCTCAATGAGTTCTGCGCTTGAGAGTGGAGTTATCCTCAAATCCGATACTGATGTTCTAGTAGCCGAAAGGATAAAGCTGCAACAGCAGCTCACCGAGAATTCCATTCGTAAAGCATCGCTGCTAAAAATTCTTTCGGGTCTCATAGGTGTTGAACTAGACACCTCGACCCAGTTGGCTATTCCCGCCATTGACGAGGAATTGTCGGATGAGATTCTTCGTCCGGAGCTGCAAATATTCGATCTTCGCAGGGAGCAGCTCAATGCATCAATGCAATTAATACATAGCAAAAGGATGCCCAAGGCATTTGGCTTTGCAACTCTCGGGTATGGAAATCCTCCCGGCTCAAACTTCTTTAAGGACGAGTTTGCCCCATTTTTCGTTGTAGGCGCTGGTGTAAAGTGGAATATCTTCGATTGGAACAGGGCAAGGAACGAGCGTCAGATCATTTCGCTTCAGCAGAACCTTATCGATGTCAGGAAGAGCGATCTGACCGACAACCTGAAAAGGCTGCTGGATGCCAAAAGCGCTGAAATATCGAGCCTAAAATCTTTGGTTGAAACGGATGTCGAGCTAATCGAACTCAGAAAGAGAATCACTGTGGCTGCTGAATCGCAGTACAGCAATGGAGCAATCACCGCTACAGAATACCTTAACGAGCTCAATGCCGAAAGGCAGACCCTGATAAATCACGAGATTCATACAATCAACCTTGCCATGGCCAGGGTTGAGTATTTGAATATCTGCGGAAAAGAAATAACCGAATAATAAACACGAAGAAATGAAAACCAAACTATTAACTTTATTTGCAGCCGGATTACTGGCAGGTTGTACTGATAATGGTGATATTGCCGATGCCTACGGCACATTTGAGGCAACCGAGGTGATGGTATCATCGGAAACCAATGGTCGAATCCTTAAGTTTGATGTATTAAAGGGATCAGAAATTAAGAAGGGGGAGGAGATTGCCCTTATCGATACTGTCCTGTTTCATCTCCAGAAAGCGGAGATCGATGCGGGAATCAGGAGCATCAGAACCCGAATTGCTTCCATTGATGCACAGACAGAAATTCTTAACCAGCAGATTGAGAACATAAAAATCAACATTGAGCGGGTTGAAAACATGCTGAAGAACGATGCCGCAACGCAGAAACAGTATGATGATCTTGCTGGCCAGGTAGCCGTTCTACAGAAGCAGATTGAGGCGAATAGAACGCAAAAAACCTCCATTCTATCTGAGGCATCGGTTTACGAAGCTAAGAAGGGCACTCTGAATGAGCAAATACGCAGAAGTTGCGTTAAAAGCCCAACGAAAGGAACTGTGGTTGAGAAATATGCCGAGGCAGGAGAGATGACAACCTCTGGCCGACCGCTGGTTAAAATTGCCGATTTATCGGTGGTTCAGCTAAAGGTGTACGTTAGCGGGGCCCAACTTGGAAAGCTGAAAATTGGAGGCGAATGTACTGTACGAATCGATGATGGTGAAAAGGATTACAGGTTGTTTCCGGGAAGGATTAGCCATATCGCCGAAAGGGCGGAGTTCACCCCCAAGATAATCCAGACCAAGGAGGAGCGTGTAACGCTGGTGTACGCCGTAACCATTTACGTAAAGAACGATGGATCGCTGAAGTCGGGTATGCCCGGTGAGGCAATTTTCTGAAGATCATGGCGAAAATAGTTGAATCGACAGGAATAGGGAAAAAGTTCGGGGAGTATCATGCCCTGAAGGACATCAACTTTGATGTTAACGAGGGCGAGGTGTTCGGGTTTATTGGCCCCGACGGGGCAGGTAAAACAACTCTATTCCGCTTAATCACAACCCTGCTTATTCCCGATTCGGGAAAGATGAATGTGCTGGGTCTCGACGTAGTAAAGGGCTACAAGGAGTTGCGCAAAAACATTGGCTATATGCCCGGCCGATTTAGCCTTTATCAGGACTTATCGGTTGAGGAGAACCTGAATTTTTACGCAACAGTGCTTGGCACCACTGTGAAGGAGAACTATGAACTTATAGCAGATATTTACTCGCATATCGAACCATTCAGAAAGCGGTTGGCAGGAAAGTTATCTGGGGGGATGAAGCAGAAATTGGCACTTTCGTGCGCGCTAATCCATAAGCCGGCTCTACTTGTTCTCGATGAGCCCACAACGGGGGTGGATGCGGTTTCGCGTGCTGAATTCTGGGAGATGCTGAAGAAGTTGAAGCAGCATAAAATCACTATCGTGGTGTCAACACCCTATATGGACGAAGCCATGCGATGCGACCGGATTGCGCTAATACAGGGAGGGCAACTAATGTCAATCGATCGACCTGAAAAGATTATGGATGGGTTTACACGAAAACTTTTCAACATAAAGGCAGTGAATAAGTATTCCCTTGTCAAAGCGTTAAGGGATTTCCATAATGTTAATACTGCCTACCCGTTTGGCGATTCGGTTCACGTAACTTTTAAAGACAATGAGCTTGGTAGTTTCCTTTACGAGTATCTGATTCAGCAAGGCATTGATGATGTGTCGATTCAGGAGACAAAGGCAGGGATTGAGGATAGATTTTTGGAGCTGATGGAAGGTGTGGAGTGACTAAAGTGCCTAAAGTTTAAAGTGCCTAGAGTTGGGAGTGATTTGAGTTTGGATTGAGAAGGAAGATTGATGAGGTGATGGAGCGATGTAGAGATGAGTTCCGAAGTCTCCAATAGCCTGTGCGAAAGTAACTTCGTAACTCTGTTCGATAAGGTGATGACTTTCCAGCATCGCCATCTTTCTGGCGATTTCGGAAACGTCTGTGAGGATGAGAGATGAGAATTGAGAGGGTGAAAAGGCTTGCGGAATATTGCCCCATCGGGGCATAATATCGATTGGGAAACAATAGACAAGCCATTGAAGGCGCACGCAAACCCGATTGATTGGAACAGGAATCGCCCTGCGCCGCAAAAGAAAAGTAAGATTGGAAGAGGCATGAATAACGAATAACGATTTATTAAGTGAAGATTGATTGATAGAAAACTAGCATGACAAACAAAACAGCTATATCAGTAAAAAACCTGGTGAAGAAATTCGGTAGTTTCGTTGCCAACGACAACCTGAACTTTGAGGTGTACGAGGGCGAGATCTTTGGTTTTCTGGGTGCAAATGGAGCAGGGAAAACCACCGCGCTAAGAATTCTATCCGGATTGTTGGAGCCAACCTCGGGCGAGGTAATGGTTGCCGGATTCGATGCGAAGAGGCAGAGCGAGCAGATTAAGAAGAATATCGGGTATATGTGCCAGAAATTCTCCCTATACCTCGATCTTACCGTTAAAGAGAACATTACGCTCTATGGAGGGATTTACGGATTGAGCAGCATGCTCATCAAGCAACGAACAACCGATCTTCTGAAAAGGCTTCATTTTGAGGAGTATGCCAACAGGTTGATAGCCGATTTGCCCCTTGGGTTGAAGCAGAAGTTAGCCTTTTCGGTGGCAGTACTCCATGAGCCTCGAATAGTTTTTCTCGATGAACCTACTGGTGGTGTTGACCCCATTGCCCGACGGCAGTTCTGGGAGCTGATATACGAAGCGGCTTCGAAAGGTATTACCGTTTTTGTAACCACGCACTACATGGACGAAGCCGAATACTGCGACAGGGTATCGATAATGAGCGAGGGTAGGATAGTGGCCATGGACACGCCAGCTGAGCTAAAGAGGCAGTATAACGCCACATCGGTTGAGGAGGTGTTTGTGAAAATTGCACGACCAAATAAACAATGACCTATGAAACGATTTCTGGGATTCGTCAAGAAGGAGTTTATGCACATTTTCAGGGATTTCCGAACGCTGATAATACTGTTTGGCATTCCCACTGCACAAATCCTAATCTTCGGGTTCGTGATAAGCACCGATGTCAAGGATGCAAATATTGCAATCCTCGATCTGTCGAGGGATGAAACTACACGTAAGATTTCCGATAAAATATGCTCGTCCGATTTCTTTCGGCTTGCCGAAAACCTCCAAAATTACAACGAAATAGATGGGGTGTTGAAGAGCGGCAGGGCCAAAGCGGTTATAGTTTTTGGCGAGAACTTTGGTCGCGATTTGTTGAGCAAAGGAAAATCAACGATTAGCATCATCGCCGATGGGACGGAGCCGAATATAGCAACGCTTATTACCAACTATGCAACCGCTATTGTGAACGATTTCACCAGAGAGATTAACGAGGCAGGTAGCCTTGGGGGTATGCTAGTACAACCCGAGGTGAGGATGTTTTACAATCCCAACCTTAAAAGCCATTTCATGTTTGTCCCCGGGGTTATCACCCTAATCCTGATTCTTATCTGCGCGCTGATGACATCCATTACCATTACCCGCGAGAAGGAATTTGGCACCATGGAGGTGCTGTTGGTGTCGCCGCTAAAACCCATACAGATAATACTCGGAAAAGTAATGCCCTATTTTTTGCTTTCGTTCATCAATGTAATCCTGATCCTTCTGCTTTCATGGTTAGCCTTCAATCTCCCCGTGAAGGGGAGCGTAATCCTTCTGCTTTTCGAGAGCATGCTCTACATTCTGATGAGCCTTTCTTTGGGAATCCTTATTTCAACGGTTTCGAAAACCATGCAGCAGGCAATTTTCATATCGCTGGTAGGGATGATGCTGCCCACCATACTGCTCTCTGGGTTTATATTTCCACTCGAAAATATGCCCAAGGTTTACGATGTGGTGGCATCGTTTTTACCACCCCGATATTTTGTTGTTATAGTGAAGAATATCATGGTTAAGGGCACGGGTTTCATGTATATATGGAAGGAAACACTGATACTTGCTTTGATGACCACTGCATTTATTGGTATGAGCGTTAGGAGTTTTAAAATCAGGCTGCAATAATGGCCGCCAATAATTAATGATAATGAGAACAATACTATATTTGATCAGGAAGGAGTTTACCCAGATTTTCCGCGATAAGTTTATCGGGAAGGCAATATTTGCGGTTCCTATCGTTCAGATGCTTATCCTTGTTCCCGCAGTAACCTTTGAGATTAAGAATGTTAACCTATGCGTAATTGACAGGGATATGACCTATGATTCGCGAAGGTTGATTAGCCAGCTTGAGGGCTCCACATTTTTTCAGGTAAAGTATTCAACCTTTTCCGAAGATGAGGCGAATAGCCTGCTACACAGCAATAAGTGCGATATGGCAATACATATCCCGGCGGGATTTGGTAAGGCGATTGGAATAGGCGAACCTGCAAAAATTCTGGCTTCGGTCAATGCCATAAATGCAACAACCGCACAGCTCTCATGGGCTTATCTCAATGGGATTATCCGCGATCTGAACCAGAACATTCTGGCAGAGAATGCTGGGAGTCAAAGTATTTCTACAATTCAACGGATTGATGTAACCAGCAGGCTTTGGTACAACGAGTTGCTTAATTACAAGCATTTTATGCTTCCCGGTATTCTTGCCATTCTGGTTACCGCAGTGGGATTCCTGCTGGCAGGGCTCAATTTTGTGAAGGAGAAGGAGGTGGGTACCATTGAGCAGATCAATGTTACACCCATAAAGAAGTACCAATTTATAACCGCAAAGATGTTCCCTTTCTTAGTCATTGGGCTTATAGATCTGGCTCTTGGCTTGGTTTTGGGCCGAATCCTGTTCCTTACCCCCTTTGAGGGTAGCATTGGGTTGCTGTTTTTGTGTGCAGCCATTTTTTTGGTGGGCATACTTGGACTTGCCCTTTTAATCTCCACCTTTTCCTCAACTCAACAGCAATTCATGTTCGTGGCCTTTTTCTTTATGATTGTGTTTATCCTGATGGGCGGAATTTTCACACCCACCGAAAGCATGCCCGAATGGGCACAAAAAATTGATATGGTAAACCCAATGGTTTACCTAATGCGGATTAACCGCATGATCATGCTCAAAGGATCGACATTTATGGATATTCGATCGGATATTATTGCGCTGTCGATTATTGCGTTAACCTTCTCTTTTTTTGCGATAAGGAGATATAGGAAGGTTGCCTAGTTTTTTTAGCTGGATTTGACAAGCATCAAGCAACACATTCGCTTTTTTTCAGTTATAAGAATTGAGTAAACCTATTTTATGAGATATCTAGCAATTATTTTAGCTACAGTGTTTTTTGCCAGCTTAACTGCAATTGCACAAAACCAGCAGATATTTGGGGACAAGCTCTCTGATTCAGCCGTTGAGCTAACTAAAATCGCTGTTATCTACGATCCAAATTACTATTCATTAGACTACCCAAACGGAGATTTACCCGTAAACAGGGGCGTTTGCACCGATGTGATTGTTAGGGCATACCGAAAGTTGGGAATCGACTTGCAGAAGGAGGTACACGAGGACATGAAGAAGAACTTTCATCTATACCCAATGAATTGGGGGTTGAGCAAACCCGACAGGAATATTGACCACCGAAGGGTGCCAAACCTGATGGTTTTCTTTGCTCGCCATGGCGAGGAGTTGACAAAATCGGATGATCCAAATGACTACTTACCCGGCGATATTGTTGCCTGGGATTTGGGGGGTGGTACTACCCACATCGGTATTGTGATCAGTAAAAAATCTGATGACGGAAAACGAAACCTTATTGTACACAATATCGGAAATGGGCAGGAAATCTCGGATTGCCTATTTTCTTTTAATATTATTGGTCACTATCGATATTTAAGCAATTAGTATTCTCTTTAAAAAGATTTATTCTATTTTTTTCAGTCAATTATTTTTTTCATCTAATAAAAAGATCATTTTAAAGCCAATATTGTACTCTTGGTCAAATGGTATAGTTATTTTATATGATATTTTTGACATCAGTAATTAAAAGGATTTATCTTTACTTCTGTTATTAAAAACAAAATGAAAGCTTTAAGAATAGAAGGTGCAATAGATACACCCGAAATTTACTTCGATCCTACTACAAATATTTTTTCAATTTCTGGTATTTCGCATCCCGAGAATGCCAAGGAATTTTATTTGAGTATAATAGATTGGCTGGATGATTTTTACGAGGAGATTAAGGATAAGAATGATGTAAAGATAATTGTTGATTTTAATTTTAAGTACATTAATTCAGCATCATATAAGTACCTCAGAGAGGTAATGAAGCGGATTTCAAATTTTCAGAATAATGGTATTAGGGTTGAAGTAATTTGGAATTACCATGAGGAGGACGAAGACCTCCTTAATGAGGGAATGGTCCTATTTGAATTACCCGAGATTAACCTAAAATATCGCTGTATCCCATATTCCTAGTATAACTCTCCCCTTAACACACCAATTTTTATAGATTTCTTAATAGTTAATGAAGAAAGTCATTTCTTTTCCACTACTTTTGCACCGCATTAATAACTAAACATTAAAAGAATTATGGCAAGCGTTAGAAACATCAAAAAAGATATTGATTACCTTGTGAGCGAAGTGATTTCTGATTGTTATACCTATCTCTTTTTGCATGATGAGAAGAATAAGGAGAAAGTTATTGAAATCATTGAAAGTGTTGTTGAAAGCAGGAACAAACTCTTTGAGAGGGTAAACAACCCCGAAAAAGTTTCTGATAAAAAACAGATTAAAAAGCACTATAAGGGTATTTATAATGATTTATTTACTGCCATCGATGGATCTTTTACTAAGCTAAGCGATCTGACCAAGCAGTAAAACAGTTTTTATATTTTTTGTTCTGGTTCTTTTTGTTGGTTTGCTTAACGAAAAGAACCTTTTCAGTTTCTATTGAAATGATTTACGATTTTTCTAAAATCCTAAACCGTGAGAATACAGCATCGGTTAAGTACGATCTGAGGGAGAAGTTGTTTGGAAACCCTAACGTGGTTCCCATGTGGGTGGCAGATATGGATTTTCCAACCCCTGATTTCATTATCAAACGCATTGAACAAAGGTTAATGCATCCAATTTTGGGTTATACCTTTCGCGATGATGATTACAATGCATGTATTTCAAATTGGCTTAGCAAGCGACACGGCTGGAATGTTGAAAAACAATGGCTGAGTTTTTGCCCTGGTATTGTAGCCGGACTTAACCATGCTGTTCAGGCTTTTACCAAAAATAGGGATAAGGTTTTGATACAAACACCCGTTTATCATCCCTTTTTTTATGCAGTTCAGCAGAATGGACGTCGATTAGTTGAAAATCTATTGTTGAACAATGGTAAGCGGTACAATATTGATTTCAAACTATTTGATAAGCAACTTAGGAAAGGAGTTAAATTATTTATTCTATGTAACCCTCATAACCCCGTGGGAAGGGTTTGGACCCTCGATGAATTAAGCAGAATTGCTGAACTTTGCCTCAAGCATAAGGTCTTGGTTATTGCCGACGAGATACATGCTGATTTAATTTTTGCCCCACATAAGCATATTCCCTTTGCATCATTATCTGATGAAGTTAGTAACATCACCATAACCTTTGGTTCTGCAAGTAAAACGTTTAACATAGCAGGTTTGGCAACCGCCTATGCGGTTATTTCCAATGAGATGAACCTAAAGAAATACAATTTGCAGCTTGAGCGAAATGGGACAAATATGGGAAATGTTCTTGGTTTCGAAGCTACCAAAGGTGCTTATTCGCCACAAGGAGAGGAGTGGCTAATGCAGTTGCTTGATTATTTAAAAGGCAATGTAGATTTTGTGAGAGACTTTGTTTCACAAAAAATACCAAAGATTAAGTTAACTGAACCAGAAGGAACATACCTTTTATGGCTAGATTTTAGGGAGTTAGGATTAAATAACAAAGAGCTTACCAAAATACTAATCCAAAAAGTAGGTGTAGGCTTCAATACAGGAGAGGTTTTTGGTGAAAATGGGAGCGGATTTCAACGCATGAATATTGCATGTCCAAGAAGCATAATTGAGAAAGTTCTAAATGATTTATCCACGGTTTTCTCGAAATTCTAGTAAATTTATTTTTCAACCTTGATTAGGATTTTTAAAGTTTGTGTAAGTTTTGATCAGATATTTATTGAACAATAATTCAAAATATTAGTTACTATTAACAGAATCGAAAAAAAATTGCAAGGGGATATTTAATAATACATTAACTTTAAGTTTAAATAATTTATAGCCCTTGATGTATGAAAAGATTTATAAAATTATCCTTAGTTTTTGTTGGATTAGTTTCAATTTTTCTTTTGTTTTCTTCTCATAAACCATTAAGTACTTTTTTTTGTACCAAGACATTAGAGGATATTAATGTTGACATACGAAATGATAAATACGGAAAAATTTCCAGCCTAATAATTTACCAGGGGCCAAGGATTTTATATGAAAAGTACTATGGCTTTTCACAACCCACCACGCTCCATCCCATAAGTTCTGTTACAAAAAGCATTACCTCAATAGCTGTTGGAATCTGCATTGACCAAGGGTTCATTCCTTCTTTAGATGTCAAAATTCAGGATTACTTTCCTGAATTTAAGGAGATATTCGATAAAGATCCATTGAAGCAAATGATAACTCTAAGGCATTTGCTTAATCAAACCAGCGGATTGAAATGGAATGAGTGGGACATACACTACTCCTACGCAGGAAATCCTTTGATTGAGCTTAGCCAGAGCAACATTAATTGGTGCCATTTTATCATTAGTCTGCCTATGGATTCAATTCCAGGGAAAAAGTTTTCCTACAACAGCGGATTGTCGGAGTTAATAAAGGAAATGATTTCTCGGTCTACCGGAGTTGATTTCAAACTTTTTGTTGAGGAAAATATTTTCAAAAAGATGAAGATATCAACCTATCACTGGGATTTATATGCTGAAAATGGTGTGCCTGCTTGGGGAGGGTTATCATTATGTACTCGTGACATGGCTAAATTTGGCACCTTAATCCTTTTTAAAGGAGTGTGGGCCAACACTCGTATTGTGTCGGAAGAATGGATAAATCTTGCTATTTCTCCTTTAGTTGTTTCTGATAAAGTGAAATATGGATTGCACTGGTGGATAGGTGATCAGCCAGATGGTAATCCCATGATATTTGCTGCTGGATACGGAGATCAGTACATATATATTGCTCCAGACAAAGATTTAGTGGTTGCCTTTAATGGGCAAAACTTTACCGATCATAAGTGGGATTATAATCACGATGACTTGATAATGAATATTCTAAATGCTTATAATAATAACTAAATACTTAATCTAAGACAAGAAATCATGGCAGACCTAAAAACAAAGTACTTGGGGTTGGAATTAAAAAACCCGTTGATTGTTGGAGCATGTTCTCTCACTGGCGACCCTGATAAGTTGAAAACATTGGAGGATGCAGGAGCAATTGTTTTCAAATCTCTGTTCGAGGAGCAGATTCAGTTCGAGGAGTTAGAGATGATGAATGCTCTTGATGAATATTCGGAGCGTAACGCAGAAATGACTCGTCTGTTTCCAATTGTTAAACATGCTGGACCAAAAGAGCATTTGCTGAATCTTAAAAGGGCAAAGGAGAACCTAAACATCCCTGTTATTGCAAGCCTTAATGCAATAAACGATGATACATGGGTTGATTATGCAAAACAGATTGAACAGACTGGTGTTGATGCAATTGAATTGAACTTCTATATCACGCCCCGTGATTTTGAAACAACGGGCACTGATATAATACAAAAACAGATAGATGTACTAAAAAGCGTTGCTAAGTCAGTTAAAATACCAATTTCAGTCAAACTAAGTCCTTTCTACACAAATCCTCTATCTGTAATAAATCGTATGGATATAGAAGAGGTTAACGGTTTTGTTCTTTTCAATAAGTTGTTTCAACCCGATATTGATATTAATTCAGAGAGTCTTGAACAGAGTATTGTACTTAGCAATAGCTACGATGTAAGGTTGGCTATTCGTTTTGCTGGTTTACTTTACGGGAATGTTAATGCTGATATTGCCAGTGCAGGAGGTATTGTAACAGGGAATGATGCGATAAAAACAATTCTAGCGGGTGCATCAGCATTTCAAGTTGTTAGCTCCCTTTATAAGCATGGTCCAAACCAAATAAAGACAATTCTCAACGAGATTGAAGTTTGGATGGATAAAAAAGGGTATACCAATATCGAGGAATTTAAGGGAAAACTATCTCGCAAAAATATAAAGGATCCATTTGCATATAGACGCTCACAATATGTTGAGATTCTTATGAAATCTGAAGAAATTCTCCAACGAAAAACGTTACCCTAACTAATTATCATTTTATTTTTTTAAAATTAAGAATATAGTTGTGATTAGTGCTGGCAGAGTTTTTTTGCTAAAAAAGGGAAGAGAAAAAAAGGGTCCAGTTGTCTATTGGATGTCTCGCGATCAGAGATTAATGGATAACTGGGCTTTGCTTTTTGCAATTGAACAAGCCAATGAATTAAATGTGCCCTGCCATATTATCTTCACACTTTCTTCCTCTTTTTTGGGTGCCGGTCTACGACAATTTGATTTTATGCTTACCGGTTTGAAGGAATTGGAAGTTCAATCGGAAAATTTAGGGTTAGCCTTTCATGTTTTAATGGGTAAGCCTGAAAATACGCTGCCAAATTTATTAAATGACATTAACGCTTCAAGTTTAGTATCAGATTTCGACCCACTAGCAATAAAGAGAAGGTGGAAGAAGGAAGTGACTGAGAAAATTGAGATACCTCATTTTGAAATTGATACTCACAACATTGTACCCTGTAGAGTTGCATCGGGAAAGCAGGAATTTGGTGCGTATACAATACGCCCAAAAATAAAGAGATTACTTACTGAATACTTAACAGAAATTCCTTCAATTCCCGAAGTAAAAGTTAAAACCAGATTTGTACCCATTGATTGGGAAAGAGTTATGGAGTGGTTAAATCCAGATATATCGGTGAATGTTGTTAGCTGGCTAAAACCGGGTTATAAAGCTGGGAATGATATACTGCAAAATTTTTTGGGAGTGGGAATTAATGGGTATTTATTAAATAGGAATAACCCACTGCTTAATGGTCAGTCGAACCTATCGCCTTACTTACATTTTGGGCAAATATCGGCTCAACGAGTTGCCATTGAGGTATCAAAAGTTAATGCTCCCGAGGAGGATAAATCAGCCTTTCTTGAGGAGCTAATTGTTAGGCGTGAGCTTTCAGATAACTTCTGCTTTTACAACAATGACTACGATAATACTAAAGGGTTTCATTCATGGGCAAAGGAAACCCATAATCAGCACAGAAATGATGAGCGGGATAACATCTATTCACTTCGTGAATTTGAGAGTGGCCAAACACATGATCCATTATGGAATGCAGCACAAATGGAGATGGTGAAAACAGGAAAAATGCATGGATACATGCGAATGTACTGGGCAAAAAAGATTTTAGAATGGACAAATTCTCCCGAAGAGGCAATGAAGATTGCCATCTACTTAAACGATAAGTATAGTCTTGATGGTCGTGATCCAAACGGATATGCTGGTATTGCATGGAGTATTGGCGGTGTGCACGATAGGGCTTGGAATGAGCGCCCAATTTTTGGGAAAATAAGGTATATGAATTACAATGGATGTCGAAGAAAATTCAACGTTGATGCATACATCGAAAATGTTCAAAGCCTTTGATTACTGCTCCCTAATAACCCTCATTTCTTTTTAATTCTTAGATTTGTGAAAGGATTACAACGCTATTAAGCATTTTTATATTCACATTATAATTATTTGTATGAACTACCTATTGTATAGTAATAATTTAAGAAGAATATGGACTCTTCTGTTAACGGTAATAATTCTGGTAATCTTTACTTCAAGTTGCCATTCACAAATTGATGATAAACCTGATACCTATGTGGTGATGTTATCACTTGATGCTTTTCGTTGGGACTACCCAACTATTGCCAATACCCCAAATCTAAACATGATAGCGAAGAACGGAGTTACTGTAGAAGCATTGATTCCCTGTTTCCCATCGAAAACTTTTCCTAATCATTATAGTATGGCAACCGGTTTATATCCAAATAATCATGGCATTGTTTGCAATAGTTTTTTGGATTCTGCCTTGGGATACTACGCTATTAGGAATAGAAAAGCAGTTGAAAACCCCGATTTTTATGGCGGAGAGCCAATCTGGTTGACTGCAGAAAAGCAAGGATTGATAGCGGCTACTTACTTTTGGGTTGGATCAGAAGCTCCCATAGGAGGAACATCCCCAACATTTTGGAAACCATACGATTCAAATGTCTCCTTCGAGGCAAAAATGGATACAGTGATTCATTGGCTTTCGCTTCCTGAAGAAGAGCGTCCCCGATTGATAATGTGGTACTCGCCAGAGCCAGATGGCACAGCTCATAAGCATGGATCAACCGGAGAAAAAACCATAACTGTTGTAGAGCAATTGGATAGTCTATTGGGAGTATTCATAGAAAAATTATCCCACTTACCCCATGCAAAAAAGATAAATCTTATGGTGGTTTCCGATCATGGTATGACGGATATCTCACCAGAGAAGTATATCAATTTGAATGATTATGTTGATAGGAATTGGTTTAGTGTAATTACTGGTGGTAATCCAGTTTATAGTTTACAACCAAAAGAAGAGTTCCGAGAGCAAGCAATTGCGGCATTAAGATCAATTCAAAACTTAAAAGTATGGGAACGTCACGAAATTCCCGAAAGGTATCATTATGGTTCTAATCATAGAATTCAGGATGTTCTCATTGAGGCTGAGATAGGATATAGCGTAGGACTGAGCAATGATAGTTCGTGGTATACTGGAGGTGCCCATGGATACGATAACCAAAACCCTGATATGTTCGGAATATTTTTTGGGCAGGGACCAGCTTTCAAAAAAAACTATAGGCATAAAGCATTTATGAATACCAATCTGTATACAATTATTGCCCATATATTAAACCTTAGACCTATAGAAACAGATGGCGATTGGAATGAGGTGAAGGGGTTGTTTAAATAAGGGAAAGGGGTATCTTGGATTATAATTAAAATTTTAGGGTTAAATCAACCTCATTACCTAATATGTAATAGCAAGGTTCATCGCAAGTTTCATCGTCAAATCGAAGTCTGAGGTGTGTCCCGTTAATTACGTTGTAGAGTCGCCCATTTTTAAAATATTCTCCCTTTAAAGTATAATGCTTATTGGTTTGTAAACTGATCCATATCTTATTGCTTCTAGCGGTATCAATTGCGGCAATATTGTTGTCCTCAAAGGGACCATAGTAAACGGTAATAGGTATTTTTAGGTTTTCAGCATTTCTATTTACTGTTATAAACACAAGGGTATAATCAGGAGGACTAATATAGCATTCGGAACAATCTATCCTGAAAATAAAAGGTTCATCACAACTTTGTTTTGGAACGCAAAGAAGAAATACAAAAAAAACTACACCAATAGTTCTAAAAAGAACCTTCGCTGCATTTCTAAGGGGTTTAATATATTTTTCAATATTTAATACCACGGTACTGTTTTTTGTTTAATCTTTGGCTTAGCTATATTTATTATATATCCCAGTGATAAATTAATCATTATTGGTTGGGGCTTTAGGTGGTCCATTCTAAGAATATTTCCCGAAGTTTTTAAGAAAAAATCTTTTTTCTGAATTGTAAAACCAGCACTTGGCGAAAAAAGTAAGTAGTCTTTTGGCCTGGTACGAGCTTTATAGTAATCATACCTTCCCCAACTATAAATTCCGTTTATACCAATTAAAAAATAGAATCTCCTTCCTCTGATATTGTGATTAATCAAAAAGTTTTTTTCCAACGAAAAAGCAATTAAATGTCTTATCTCGTTAAATTGAAAGGAAACTTCCTCTTCTTCAACTAAAGTGGGTTTATAGTATGGTCTGATACCATAGTTTAACCCTGCTTTAACCCCAAAAGTAGTTGCAATGGCATCAGTTCCAATAAGCGTATAGAAATCATTCTCGTTAAAAATTGACCCAAAATACATTGAAGTTGACCTGACTAAGGGTTTTTTATAGGGAGGATCACCAATTTCTAATAGTTTATGGTACGTAGATATGAGTCCATTCTCCCGTGCCAGTTGTGCATAGCTTGTTGATGTATGGAACTCCTCTTTAGCTGCTCCCATAGATATAAGAAAATCAGCAGCTTCTCTTGCTCTATTTGATATGGCTAGTGCAAGTGCTGTTGTATTATTTGCATTATACTTATCTATACTGGCACCATAATCTGTTAACATCCTTAGCATTAGAGTATCGTTGTACTGTGCCGCTACCATTAAAGGAGTAAAGCCTTGTTTGTCTTGTTTATCCACATCAGCCCATTCTTCCAGTAAAATTTGAACAACCATATTGGCTCCAGAATAGACAGAAAGAATAAGGGGAGTGTTGCCATAGTTGTCGCAAGTATCAATGGAGGCACCATAGATAATAAGTAGGTGTGTCATAAAAGGATACCCGTATGCACAAGCAAAGTGAAGGGGAGTAACCCCATAGTTATTGGTAGCATTAATCTCTGCACCGTTAAGGATGAGCAACTCTGCAATGCTATCGTGATTGGCCGCTACCGCTGAATGAAGCGCAGTATTTCCGCTCCAGGGTTTTGCGTTTATATCAGCACCTCTGGCTATTAATTCTCTAGCCAATTGATAGCTACCACTCTGTGAGGCATACATCAAAGCAGTGGTGCCATCCCATGTTGAGGTATTGGGGTTAGCCCCATGTTTTAGCAAAATTAATGCCTCTTCATAGTTTGACGAGTCAGCATGAAGTAAAAGTTGATCATTTAATGAAAGTTCACTTTGAGCCTTTAATGATCTTAAACTTGCAAGTGATATGCAAGAAAAAGTAACAATAAATATGGCAAATCCTTTTTTCATTAAAAGCCAAAATTGGGTGATGTTTGCAAAAACAAAGTTCTATGGCGTAGAAAGTGAAATTGGTAATATCTTCCCGTTGAAATAATTGTTGCCCGTAAGGGCAAAATTGGCAATGAATTTTCCCATCTCTGCTGCAGATAGAGGTGCTTTATACCCTGGAAATGCCTGACTAAGCATCTCGGTATTAACAGCACCTAATGCTAAGCAGTTAAAAGCAATCCCTTGATCTTTATACTCTTCGGCTAAACATTCCGTTAGATTTGCTATTGCTGCTTTGCTTGCTGAGTAAACTGAAAGTCCAGGAAACTTTACACTTCCCTGAAAGCCTCCCATACTGCTGATATTAACAACATGCCCTCCTTGTTTCATCAACGTTATGATAGATTTAATCATGCGGGCAGGCACCACAAAATTCACATTAACCATTTCCCAAATCTCAGCGTCTGATATATTTGTAAAGGGTTTGTTAAATAACGAGCCAGCATTATTAATTAGCACATCAACTTGCGTAAAATGGCTTTTTATTTTTTGCAGTAGATTATCGTCGAACGACTCTGATGAAGATAAATCAGAGGGAACTGGGAAAAGATGAGCTTCAATATTCTCGCGAATACATGCACTTTTCAACTCTTTAAGTTTGCTTTCGTCTCGCGATATGGCAACGATATTATGATTGCCCATGGAAGCTAAACTCTTTGCTGTATCAAAGCCAATGCCTTTTGATGCACCTGTAATTACAATATTCATGAATATTTCTCCTTCGGATTTATTGTACTTAGTGAGATCAATAATTGTTGAATAAACAAATACTCTTTACTTATAAAAAACAGAAAACAAAAGTAACACATTTTACGTTTTTTAGTTACTTTACAGGATTATGTACACTTATTTGTATGAATTTTGTATGAGATGCAAATGCTTCAAAAAAAAGTTTATATGTTGATTTATTATACGTTAGATAATTTACATCTTGGTTTATGATAACAAAAAGAGTACCTCTTTTAACCCTTGCGGGAATACTTTTAGTTTCACAATTAGCCTTTGCTTATGGTAGTAAAGATCCTAATAAAAAATTTACCGACAGACTTTTCCTCGGAGGAGCCATTGGGCTTACCTTTGGTGATATTACCCAGGTTGACATTGTGCCCATTGGTGGTATATGGGTTATTCCTCAATGGTCAGCAGGGGTTGGAGGGAGGTATAGTTACTACCGCCAACGGGGCTATTCTATTGTTGGTCAAAGTCAAACCTTTCAGAGCAATATTTGGGGAGTATCCGGATTTACCCAGATTCTACCTATTCCTGATTTTAGCGAGGTTACTCCAATCCCATTTAATGGGGGCATCTTTTTTCATGGAGAAATTGAAAGCCTATACATTGATCGTAAAATGATTGACCCTTTTGCAAACGATATTGAGACAGGAAAAACCTGGATTAAACTATACCTGATAGGAGTTGGATACCGACAAAAGTTGGGAGAAAGGGCTGCCTTCAATGTTATGCTACTCTGGGATATCACCAAGGATTCTTATTCGCCGTATATTTCCAATCCAATGTTTCGAGTCAATTTCACATTCTAATTAAGCAAAAGAAAAAAGGCTTTGATAATCAAAGCCTTTTTACGATAGTATATAGAATAATACCTTTTTATTCTATAACAT
>CAZDXY010000072.1:0-19348 GCA_964509385.1 uncultured Rikenellaceae bacterium | reverse complement strand
GGAAAAGGGTTGCCACTGGCTTTTCTTTGAACATAATACTTCTTACCTTATTATCCTTTAAATTAATCGAAAGTCTGCTTCCTTCGGCCCGATTAACAGCTGTTAAAATACCTTTGTCCCTTGCAAAGTATACTGTTTCCGCATTTCCCTCTACGTCTAACTTATATAATCTACCCCCTGCAAAGAAGCCAATCATATCTCTTCCCTTTATCTGGTTAAACCGGGTAGAATCCTCCTGTGAGCAGATAAAGGATGAGCCAATAAAATTCATTCGATATATCAATTCATCCCTAAACTTGAAATTAATATAGTTAGCAGTAAGCTGATTATCCTCATTCCATAGTACTGGGTTATGGTACATGTGAAGAATTGAATCAGCACTATGATAAACCATGGAATCACAAATTCCCTGAAAATCAGTCCTGTAAAATTTTACGTTTCCTATTCCCTGCAATAAATCGTAAGAATTATCTGGATTTAGAGTGTCTTCTACTGAAAAAGCCAAAAATAAATTTGCACTTAAATACAAGGAGTCACCTTCATCGGAAATGGAAAAAGCAAAGGAATTATTCTTTACTTCAGCAAAATTTTCATTATCAAAGTAATTAATGGTATCTCCAAATATTCTTAAATTTCGGGTTGAATCAACAAGGCAACCCCTTCCTGTTACTTGGGAATAACCTGTATGATTGTTTGAAAATACCCTTTTTCCAAATACCTGCTGCTTACCATTATCTATGAATGTATTGATAAAGAATTCTGACTTCTGTTCATTTCTGTTATGCCATCCTTTCTCACAGTAGATATAATTATCCTTACCATAAATTCGTGTAGGGCCATAGAAGTAAATCAACTCCAAATCAGAATTGTAAGTTAATGAATCGGTGTTTAAGAGTAAATCAGGATTTAAATATGCCACATCTCCGCTAAAGGCAAACAGCTTCCTTCGAGAATAGTATACACCCCTTTCGCACGAGAACTTTGAATCTTCTGAAGTAATAATGCCCCCACCATAAAAGTAAGCAATGTTTTCCTGTGTGTTAAAATCGAGAAATTTTGTTACTAACTCTGCGTCTTTTTCAAGAAGTCTTACAATTTTTCCTCTTACCCTACCAGTTTTTGAATTACCATCGTAATGCAAAGTATCTCCAAATAGCCTTGTATCTTCCTGAATAACAACTACTCTTCCAAAGGCATCAAAACGGTTTGAGCCAACAAATTCATAGGCACTATCGCACTTCATGGTAATATCATCATGTCGAATAACAACATTCCCTATTAACCTACGTATTTCAACACCATCTTTCTTGAGATTGCGCATTAAATCGGCATGTTCAATAAAAATTTGCCTTCGCTGCTGGGCACCAGCAAATGCCAAATTAAGAAATGATAATGCCACTATGGCTATTACACGTAATGCAATTGATGATTTTCTTTCCATTGGTAAGATTTAGAAGAAAGGTGCATTACTTAATACAAAATGATCAAAGTAAAAATAAGGCAAAAAAAGTACTCTCAGGTATATATAATAAAACAAACAGCTACTTAATCCAACCCTTTATCTCAAAATCACAATGACTATATGAAGGATCGATCCTGATGTAAGTTTTCTTAATCCTGTCATTAATCCATTTTATAAACTCCTGCTGTTGATTTTGTCCTTTAGCAATTTGTTGAATAATGGCATAGTCATCATCTAAGTTAGCTATATGCTGAGGTATAACTCTTGTAAGTTTTATAACCTTATAAACAATGTTGGCGTGTTCATCTCTCGATTCAAAGGGTGCACTTAAATCGCCGACTGAAAGGTTTCGAATAGAGTAATAATCAGAGGGATTTAGCTGCTCCTTTTCGAATAGAGGAGTACCTTTTTGAGCGTTAATCATTAAACCACCACTAAGCCTTGTCTTCTCATCCTCCGAAAAGAGTTGAGCTGCCCTATTAAAACTAATAGAATCGGACTTAATAAGATTAGCTATACTATCCAAGCGACTATGGGTTTGCGAGAGCATATCCATTGAGAAAGTGGGTTTCATAAGGATGTGTCTAACATTTACCTGATCACCTCGTTTCTCAATCATTTGTATTATATGGAAACCATATTCTGTTTCAACTATTTGACTTACCTGACCTTCTTTAAGATTAAATGCTGCATCGGCAAAACTTTTAACCAGCTCTTCCCTTGAGCGAAAACCCAACTCACCTCCTCTTGTTGCACTAGCTCTATCTTCAGAGTAGGCAACTGCTAAAGTGGTAAATCTTTCGCCCTTAAGAATTCTCTCCCTAAGATCGAGGAGCTGTTCCCGCACCAAAAATTTTGCTTCTGAAGTTGCTGGAGGGTAAAGAACTATCTGCCTGTACTCATACTGCTCAGGAATGACAGGAAGACTATCGCTGGGTATATTTCTAAAAAACTTTTTAACCTCCGAAGGTGTGACTGTTACATTGCTAACCACTTTTTCCTGCATTTGTTGGGTTAAAAGCGCCTCCCTGATGGCTTTCCTTAGGTCATCTCTAATCTGAAATATTGTTTTATTGAAATACCTTTCCAGAGCTGCCTCAGAACCAACTTGACTAATAAAGAATTTTAACCTTCGCTCCATTTCACTTTCTACCTGAGCATTAGATACTGAAATACTATCAAGTTGTGCCTGATGAAGCAGAAGTTTTTGAACCAGTAAATCCTCAAATATGTCACATTTAACATCGCCTTCGGGGTTATAACCTTGCATTTTCATTCTTAACTCTTCTTGCTCAATATCCGATAAAAGAATCTTTTCGTTTCCCACAATGGACAATACTTGATCGATTACATACTGTGCAAAGGATAAATTGCTCCAGATTATCAGTAAAAAAACTACTAAAAGTCTATACCTAATGGTTTTGTTTTCTAGTTTCATTATAAATTTCTATTGTTTAGTCTAGATATATTGTGAGATGATTATAGTTTCTGGCATCGTTGTAGATTTTTGACTCTAGATCGATGATCAGTCTTTGCCTCCGTTTATTAAGCAATATGCTCTTAATATTTTCATACTCAAATGATATAGGAGACACTTGTCCTCTATGAATTACTTCCCTAAGGTGGATTAGATAAGCATGAACTCCATCATTAACTTCAATAAATCTATTATTTATTAGGAAATTTTCGGGGTTGGTAATTGGTTCTGGGAGTTCCTTGACTATTCTAGAAAATGGAATCCACCGATCATTGAAGTAGTCGTACTTAACTGCCACTTGATAGGCAAGGTTATCCAAGTTTTTTATGTCTTCCTCCTTTGTTGATCGATATAATCCTTTGATTCTTTCATAGTAAGGATCATCCAGATTTATCTTGATAAAAAGCGCTTTCACAATGCTCTCACTTAAGATAAAATTGGCATTATTATCATCATAAAAGCGTTCAATTTCATGGTAAGGAATAATTGTATCTAACTTTTGACGAATATATTCATGCTCATATTTAAAGATCAAGAGTGATGAACGGTAATCTTCAAGCTGTTGTGTGACGTTTTTCTGTTCTTCTGTTAAATTCTTTTGAGCCCTATGCAACATTAATTGCTTTCTTACCCACCTATCAACGTAGGTTGTTAAAATTTGTAAACTATCAGATTGACTAACACCTTGAGGAAAAATATCCTTTATATCAGTTATATATAGATTTTTATTGTATACTCGTGCTATAGCTTTCTGATTATTTGTTTTTTTATAATTACAGCTAAACAGGATTAACAATGTAGAAACCAGAAGCATCCAATAAACCTTTCTTTTTCGCATTTCACTCTTTGTTATTGTAATTGAATAAAACTAATTGATAAAAACGAAAACCAATATAAACTATTACTTAAGGTTTGTTAATTAAAGCTAGATGAAATTTGTTCATATAAATCTTTGTTGATAACCACTTCATACTTTTTCTTTAACAAATCAATCCATTGCTTTTCTAAAAATTCTTGGTAATCTGCAATAAGTTTTCCTCGTATTTCATCCATAGGTATAGGTTCATTAACCTCCATCTTTATGAATCGATGGAAAGAGTACCCTTTTTCGTTTTGAATAATTGGTGATAATCCTTTTGACCAATTCTCGTAACCTTTAACTGCAACATCTTCTGGTATAGTGGCAAAATCATTTATTGTAATCAACTCATTTTCATTGGAAGATAACTGTTTTTTAAAATCATCATTGGTAAGTTGAACACCTTTTTTGGAAGCAGCTAACTTGTACGCTTTTTTGGCTAGGGGTTCGGATGGTAAGATGTAGTTAGTTGTATGGATTCTCCTCTCCCATTTATAGCTATCAATATTGTCATTGTAAAATTCTGTTAATCCCTCAACATCATAGGCCGCTTTTGACCAGACATTTCTATCCATTATTTCAAAGAGTAAAATTCCATCATAATACTCCTTTAGCAAATAGAAAAAATCAGGATTTTCTTTTATAAGCCTCTCTTCTTCAAATGAAACAATAGTTTCTTCCACTAAATCATTAAAATTTCTCTCAATAAGAATAGCAAATGGTACTCTGCTCTGATTTTTTTGATTACTTCTCATTTTCTCTGCCAATAACCGAAGTGAATATTGTTGTCCCGCAAATTGAAAGAGAGGTTGATCAAGTTTACGTGTTAATGGTATCTGCCAATTTCCAGTATAGTAGTTTTCATCTAACAAACTTTCCATGCTTTTAAGAGTGCTGGAGTCAATAGAAAATCCATAATTCTCCTTCATTGATTTAATAAAAACATCACGGCTAATTCTTCCACGTTCATCGCGACTGATTTTATTTTTGATTTCGGGTAGCATCTCATCGTAAGTTCCAACCAGCTTTTTATCTAATCGTTTAATGATGTGCCAACCAAACTGAGATCTTACGGGTTCTGAAACCTGTCCATCTCTTTCCAGAGCAAATGCAGCTTTGTCAAACTCAGGAACCATTCTACCGGGTCCAAAATACGGGAGTTCTCCTCCATTCCTTGCACTTCCTGGATCCTGACTAAAGTTTCGAGCCAAATTTGCAAAGTTCTCATTATTAAGGACAAGTCTGTAGATTGAGTCTATTCTTGCTTTTGCTTGCACTTGCTGCTCAGCAGGTGCATTTTGAGGTATGGCAATCATTATATGGGCGGTCTTAAGTTGACCAACAGAATGACGTTTGTCATTAGTTTTCACTAAATGGTATCCAAATCGTGTGCGAATTGGCATTGATATTTTCCCAACAGGGGTTTCAAAAGCAGCACACTCGAAGGGGTAAACCATCTGAAACGCTGAAAAATATCCTAAGCGTCCACCATTGCGTTTTACCGAAGGATCGTCTGAAGTTGCTTTTGCAACGGACTCAAAGGGTTCTCCATCAATAATCCTTTGTCTAATTTTCATCGTTTTTTCATAAATCGCAAGGGTATCCTCGGGTGTGGCTTTTTCGGGTATTGAAATTAAAATATGACTGGCATCAACCTCAAACTTCATCCTCTCGTAAGCCTCGCTAAGTAGTTTTTCTTCAGTTTCCTTATCAGTTAAAAAAGGTTGCACTAATTGCTTACGATAACCATCCAACTCTTTTTTAAAGGCTTCGGTTTTATCCAACTCCATTGCTTTGGCTTCTGCTACTTTCAGCTTGTATATTACAAAAAGTTCAAGGTACTCATCCAAAGATTTCTTGTCCATGTCGCTTACCATCTGATTATTCTTCAGGTAAATACGTTCAAACTCAACACGACTGATCTTTTCGTCGCCAACGGTAAGTAATACTTTTTCATCGTTTTCTTGCCCAAAAATTGAGGTTGCAAAAAAGATAAGGCAAATTGAACTAATAAAAAGTTTTATTTTCATAATTACAATTTTTTAATATTTTATCAAAATGACTGTTAACCTGCTATATAATAATTTGATTGCTACAATGAAGGCCTACTGTAGTTGGGTGCTTCACGGGTAATTGCAACATCGTGTGGATGACTTTCAGTTACTCCTGCATTGGTAATCCTCACAAAATTTGCCTCCTTTAATCGGCTAATACTATCAGCACCACAGTAGCCCATACCAGATCTTAATCCTCCGAGCATTTGGTAAATCACCTCTGCCAATGTACCCTTAAAGGGTACCCTTGCTACAATTCCTTCAGGTACAAGTTTTTGTATGTCGTCTTCCACGTCCTGAAAGTAACGATCCTTTGATCCCTGTTGCATTGCTTCAACAGAACCCATGCCCCTGTATGATTTAAACTTTCTACCATTATAAATTATTGTTTCACCGGGCGATTCTTCAACACCTGCCAAAAGGGAACCAATCATTACAGTGTCTGCGCCAGCAGCTATGGCTTTTACAATATCGCCAGAATAACGTACACCTCCATCAGCAATAACACTAACACCACTGCCCTTAATGGCCTTTGAAACATCATAAATTGCATTTAGCTGAGGTACTCCAACGCCTGCTATCACCCTTGTAGTACATATTGAACCGGGACCAATTCCAACTTTAACAGCATCTGCCCCAGCTTTAACCAGATCAAGAGCAGCTTTGGCAGTAGCAATATTTCCAACTACTACCTCCAATTCAGGATATTCGCGTTTAACCCTTTTTAACATATCCAGAACCCCCTTAGTGTGCCCATGAGCTGTATCGATAACAATGGCATCGACCTTTACATCTACTAACGCTTGAATTCGCTCAAGAGTATCCTTAGTAACCCCAACACCTGCAGCAACTCTCAATCGTCCCTTTGTATCCTTGCTTGAAGAAGGATTATCCTTAACCTTGGTAATATCTTTAAAAGTAAGTAAACCCACAAGTTTTCCAACTTCATCCACAACCGGTAACTTCTCTATCTTATGTTCCTGAAGTATTGCTGATGCTTCTTCGAGAGTAATAGATTTATTTGTAACAACAAGGTTTTCGCTTGTCATTACTTCTCTAATGCGGCGCGACATGTTCTGCTGAAATCTGAGATCTCGATTGGTAACAATGCCCACTAGAATCATCTCCTCGTTTACTACTGGTATTCCCCCAATTTTATACTCCTTCATAAGATTTAGAGCATTGCCTACAGTAGCGTTCGGCTGGATTGTAATTGGATCGTAAATCATTCCGCTTTCGGCACGCTTAACAGCTTTAACCTGTTTTGCTTGCATCTCAATGGACATATTCTTATGAATTACTCCTATACCACCTTCTCTCGCTATGGCAATTGCCATTGCAGATTCTGTTACAGTATCCATTGCCGCTGATACAATGGGTGCCTTTATTTGAATGTTTCGCGAAAACTGAGTTGAGATATCAACTTCGCGTGGCAATACCTTGGAGTACGCCGGAACGAGTAACACATCATCAAATGTAAGTCCCTCGTATATAATCTTTTCCTTTATAAACGACATAGGAGTAAGTTACAAAAAAAAGTGTTTCAACAAATTAATCGCTTTTCAATAAAAGGCTTGCTCCCTATAATAAATCATCTTATTTTTGTAAATAATCAACTATTTACTAATTGAACCGATTCCAAAAAATACTATTGCATTACTGGGGATTCTCTTCATTTAGAGCAATTCAAGAGGAAGTTATTACTTCTGTTTACGAGGGGAACGACACTCTTGCTCTTATGCCTACAGGTGGAGGAAAATCCATTACATTTCAGGTTCCTGCTTTGGCAAAAGATGGTATTTGCCTAGTTATCACTCCCCTGATTGCCTTAATGAAAGATCAAGTAGAAAATTTAAAAAAGAAGGGGATTAAGGCAGCCGCTCTCCACTCTGGAATGACCCGGCATGAACTTGAAGTTACCCTAGATAATTGTGCGTATGGCGATTATAAATTCCTCTACCTTTCTCCAGAAAGGCTTGGCACAGAACTCTTTAAAATAAGATTGAGTAAGTTAAATGTTAACCTAGTGGCAATTGACGAATCGCACTGTATTTCACAGTGGGGATACGATTTTAGACCATCGTACCTTAAGATTACTGAACTTAGAGAGTTGATACCCAATACGCCCTTTCTTGCTGTAACAGCAACGGCCACACCCCAAGTAGTTGAGGATATTCAGGAAAAACTAGGTTTTAAAGAGAAGCGGGTTATTAAAATGAGCTTTGAACGAAAGAATCTGGTTTACCTGGTTAGAAATGTCGAAGATAAGAATAAGCATCTGCTAAAAATTGTTAATAATATTCCCGGTACAGGAGTAGTTTACGTAAGAAACCGACAAAAGGCGAAAGAAATAGCTCTGATGCTTCAGAAAGATGGAATAATTGCCGACTACTACCACGCTGGTTTGTCAACTGAAATAAGAAACTTAAAGCAGGATGACTGGCAAAACGATCGAACTAGAATAATTGTATCCACCAATGCTTTCGGAATGGGAATAGATAAACCGGATGTAAGGTTTGTAGTTCATATGGATTTACCCGACTCTCCCGAAGCATACTTTCAGGAAGCTGGACGAGGTGGGCGCGATGGCAAACTTGCTTATGCAATTCTTCTATACAACGATTCCGACAAAGCAAAAATTGAGCAGCGAATTGAATCTTCCTTCCCAGAAATTGAAGAGATAAAACGCTGCTATCAAGCACTATGTTCATTTCTTGGTGTATCTATTGGTGCAGGCAAGGGAGAAGTATACGACTTCAACATGATGGAATTTGCAGCAGCCTTCAAAATTAACTTCGTTAAAGCTTACAGCTCACTGAAGTTTCTGGAAAAGGAGGGATACATTGAACTGACAGATGAACTCGATAACCCTAGCAGAATAATGGTGATTGTTGATAAAAACGAGTTGTATAAATATCAAATTGCTCATGCTGAATTAGATATCTTTATTAAACTGCTTTTAAGAAATATTGCTGGTCTTTTCAATAATTATGTTCGTATTGATGAAGGTTACATCGCCAAAGTTTCTGGAATGCCACTGAATGCTGTAACTGAAAATTTGCTCAAGCTAAGTAAAGCAAAAATTGTTAATTATATTCCAAGGAAAAAAACGCCGTTGATCATCTTTACTGAGGAACGGCTTGATGATAAAAACTTATATATCAGTCCAGAAAACTATAAAACCCGAAAGGAAAGGTACTTAAAAAGAATTGAAGCAATGCTTACCTATGCATCGGGAACAACCAAATGCCGAAGTCAATCTTTATTGGAGTATTTTGGAGAAAAAGATTCTTTCAGGTGTGGAAATTGCGATGTTTGTACATCTAGAAATGAATTGGATATGAGTAAATATCAATTCGATCAAATTCTCGAACAGCTAAAGGAGATTCTTGTTGAGCATGCCATTTCCTTGGAAGAATTGGTAGATAAAGTAAAGTATCCATCTGAAAAAACCACAAGGGTAATACGCTGGTTACTAGACAATGACAAAATTGTTAGGATAGACAACGGGCTAATGAAATGGAATGTAAAATAATTCTTCTTTATTTTGATAATTTTTTGGAAATTGGCATTGAAACCTTTTTAAATCTATACTTTAAAAAATAATACAAATAATCATTTATCAATTCTATGTTGAGGTGTTAATACGAATAAATGGAATGGTTCTATACAAGTAAATTTTAATTACCATACGGCAGAATGATCTATTTTTTACAAGAATATGAAATTTTCCCAATTTTTAAACAAAACTTGTTGCCATGAACAGAAAACTTGTATCCATCCTAACAGCTTCAATGTTTTTATTTTCAGTATGTTTTATGAATACAGGATGCATTGGTAAATTTGCCTTAACCCAAAAAGTTTACAACTTCAACAAAGGTCTCGGCAATAAATTTGTTCAAGAGATAGGCTTTATTCTTATGTTCTTTATTCCTGTTTATGGTGTTGCAGCATTAATTGATGCTTTTCTACTTAACGTTATTGAGTTCTGGACAGACAGCAACCCTCTGGCAATGAATGAAGGAGAAGTTAACGAGCAGTATGCATTTTTAGATGGAAAGGTGGTGAAAATGACTGCAACAAAGGGTAAAATGACTATTGTTGAACAATCAAATTCATATCCATCCATAAATGTTGAATTGATTTACAATTACGACATAAATGCATGGGATGCTTTTTCGAATGGTGAGTTGAGCCATTCTGTAAAAATTCTCAATGATAAAGGGGATATTGAAATACTTAAAAACAATGAGGTTGTCATGGGTTTCAACATTAATCACTACGATTACCAAAGTCTAGCACTTATACGCTAGCTGTTTAAAATAGCTTTGATTTCTTAAAACCATAAAAAACTCTGTAAATAATAATTAATTTGCAGAGTTTTTTAATCCTCGCCATGAAAAAAGTTGCTGTAATAGGTTCTGGAATAGGTGGATTAGCCACTGCTATTCGACTTGCTGCAAAGGGCTATAGGGTTACAGTATTCGAAAAAAACAAAAAGGTTGGCGGTAAACTTAACGAATTAAAAATTGAGGGTTTCCGCTTTGATACAGGCCCTTCGCTATTCACTTTACCTTCGCTAGTTGACGAACTTTTTAGTTTTGGTGGTTCTGTTCCAGAAGACAAATTTTCCTACAAAAAACTTGACAGTATTACCCGATATTTTTTCCCCGATGGAAAAGTTTTAAACTCCTGGTCTGACGTTGAAAGGTTTGCTCAAGAAGCAGAGCAGGTTATAGAAGAGCCTGCCAATAATATTCGCAAATACCTTAAAGAATGCCATGAACTATACTCACTAACAGCCAACCTATTTATTCATAGCCCTTTCCCTAGCTGGAAAAGTTTTAAATCACCTGAGGCAAAGGTTTTATCAAGAAATATCAGGAAGTTAAAGGCATTTTCAACCATGCACCAGATCAACACTCGTAGCTTCAAACAGCCTCACACTGTTCAACTTTTCAACCGCTTTGCTACCTACAATGGCTCAAATCCTTACAAAGCACCGGGTACTTTAACCATAATTCCACATCTCGAACACAATATGGGAGCATACTTCCCTGAAAAGGGAATGTATTCAATAGCACAATCCTTGGAGGCTCTAGGTATAAAACTTGGTGTTAAGTTTGAATTGAATTGCCCGGTTCAAAAAATTGAATTCAAAGGGCAAAAAATTGCTGGAATTAAGGCAAATGCAATTTCAGAACCCTTTGATATTGTTGTGAATGATACCGATATCTTTGCTGCATATCCCGCATTAATGCCCGAACGTAAGTTCAACTTATTCTACAAATTTCAAAAACCCTCATCATCAGCTCTCATATTTTACTGGGGTGTTAAGGGTACTTTCCCAAAACTTGATCTACATAATATCCTATTCAGTAATAATTATCGGGAAGAGTTTAATACACTCAGCCATGGTAGCATACCAGAAGATCCTACAATATACATTTTTATAAGCTCAAAAGTGGTGGCAAACGATGCCCCTCTGGGGCACGAAAACTGGTTTGTAATGGTTAATGCACCCGAGGATCGGGGACAAAATTGGGATGAGATTATTATTAAAACCAAAACAAGTATTCTAAAAAAGGTAAAGAAGTTTTTGGACATTGAGCTTGAACCGAATATTATATGCGAGAATATTCTATCGCCTCCTATAATCGAAGAGAGAACAGGATCGTTCCGAGGTTCGCTTTATGGCATTAGCTCCAATAGCAAACTTGCCGCTTTTAGCAGGCACCCAAATCGATCAAAAAGTATCGAAGGTTTATATTTCACTGGCGGAAGTGTACATCCAGGTGGGGGAATCCCTCTTTGTCTTGCATCGGCAAAAATTGTGGATAACTATCTAAAACCCATTTAGCATGAAATTATTTATTAACAGACATAAAATACTACTTTCTAAAACTATAATCCTAATGGGGTACGGAATATCTATCCCCGGACTTTGGATAATGCGTCATAATCCCGAAGTTTTTCAACTAAGTTGGGTGTTTACAACTCTGTCATTTGTGATTGTTTTAATTTTTCATAAACCATATACAGTTCCGTTTACTTTATCAATTTTAACTGTAGGGATTATTGGCTGGACTGTTGAAGCCATTGGAACTAACACTGGAATTATTTTTGGAGGTTACACCTATGGTAATTCACTCGGTCCAAAATTGCTTAATACCCCAATTGCCATGATGATAAATTGGATGATTTCCACTTATCTAGTGGTTATGGTTTTAAAACCAATAATTATCAACAAATGGCGTTTGGCATTTGCAGGTGCTTCGCTTATGGTCTTATATGATATTCTTTTAGAACCAGTAGCCATTCGGCTATTTATGTGGAGCTGGAAAACTGGCACACCCCCATTGCAGAATTACATTGCCTGGTTTATAATTTCTTTTCCTTTGATTGCATTGCTAAGCCGTCAGGCTAAAAATGCAAGTAACCCTTTGTCCATAATGCTTTTTGCCTGCCAAATGATCTTCTTCGCAATTCTAAATGTTATGATTGGGCTTTTTAATATGTAAGGGAAGAAATCAATGTTGAATTCTAGGCAATGCAAATCCAACATTATTTCTCCAAGCTGGCTGTCGAAAAACTATTCTCATCGAGATTTGAACCAAGTTGAAACTGGTTAATAATCATTTCCGATCGACGGTTGTTCACTACATTCTTCATCTCCATGCTAAATGCAAAGAAACGCCCATTCGGTTGCTTGCGGTAATCCTTTAAATTCAAAATTTTGACAAGTTTTCCATTGCTGTCATACAGTTCACTTTTCTGTGTTAAATAGGTTTCCTTTTCAATGTAAGAAACGCGCTTATTGAACCCATACTCATCCTCAATATCTTCCGATTTGCATGTCATTTCAACCTTCCAGCAATCTTTTCCATTAAAAATTTCTGAACCCAATAATTTATGCGTAAAGTCATCCATATTTGGCCGGGTCATATCGGCATTGGTGAACTCTGAACCCATAAAACTATTCCCTCGTTCACTACTAACTATGCGTCTTACACGACGAAGCGATGGCAGGTAAACCCACATATCATCAGCTTTATCCTCATTATCGTATATGAGCATTGCCGTTCCTTTCACATCGGGTGGCGAAAGGAAACGCATCATCGTTTTGGTGGTCTCACCAAATTTCCTGGTTGCAATGGCAACCTGCCTTACCCTGGTATTCCCACGATTATCGTGAATATCGAGTGTAGTTACCATCTCCATGGATTCAAACTCAATCATTTTGTTTGCCTTGTTGGATATCTCACGGGCATCCTGAGTTAAAGCTGAAATTGTTGATAACAAGAACAAGGTTAAAGTTAATGTTGTTTTTGTTTTCATCTTATCAATATTTTCTAATGATTTGAAACTTATTTATTATTCTGAAATTTAAGCTGTTTTACTTCTTGTGTAATCCTGTAAATCTGTGCTTAATAAAGCATCCTTTCCATTTTTCTCTAAAAATTTAGGTTTAACCTTCATTGCTATTGCAGGAACTAAAATGAGTGCACATAACAAGCAAAGAAGTATGGAAAATATGATTAGGAATGCAAAGGTTTTCAATATCACTAACCCTGAAAGGAATAGTACTGCAAAGCCTACTATAACAGAAAGACCATTAATGGCAATACCTCTACCCGTTGTAGTTAAAGTATTATTAATTGCAGTTGTATAATTATTTCCAAGTTTTAATTCGTACTTCAAACGCCAAAAAAGATGGATGGTGTAATCAACCCCTATTCCAATGGCTATGGACGAAAGCAAGGAAGTGGCAATATCAAGTTTGATCCCAAACCAACCCATCAACCCAAAATTGAATACAAGGGTTACCATCAAAGGAATGCTCCCCAACAAACCCGCTGAAAGCGCTCTAAAAATAATCCACATAAGAATTACAATGGCCACCAAGGCAAAAATCAAAGAATAAATTTGACCACGCACAATTGATTGTGCCATTTCCTTCTCCATCAGACACTGCCCTGCCATTAAGGTTACATAGGGTGAGGCATCAACCAAACTTTGTATATGGTTTTCCACTCGCATCAAATCATCAATGTCATCAGCTCTAAATTGAACATTTACAATGGCTTTACTATAATCAAAGTCAACCATTTGCTCAAAGTCATCGGGATCGCCACTCATGCTGTAAAATTCAATGTACTGAGCAATCGCTTCGCGATTGTTGGGTATAACATCGTACAGCCCATCGCCCGGGTCGTTGAGCGAACGGCTAATTATGCGTATTACCGAAGCTATTGAAGTTACATTTCCCACCTGAGGAAGCGCCTTAAGCTCTATTTCAAAGCGATCCATGGTTTTCATTAATTCTGGGTCCTTAATATCACCCTCAAAAAGAATACTGATGTTTTTTGTACCTCCAAACTTGGTATTTGCAATATCTGTGGATACTTGTAAGGGATGTGATTTAGGCATCATCTTTTCAAGATTTACGCTAACCGTTAACCTGAATACACCCACGCCTGCGATGATAATTAAACTGATAAAAACGTAAATAACAGCCTTATGTGATTTTGTGGAAACTCTTCCTGCCCATCTCAGGAACCGATCAACCATGCCATACCTTTCACCCTTATAGATTGGAACTGGCTTTCCCTTTTTCATCCCCACCATTATTGCCGGAATAAAAAGCAGGCTTAGCACTAGGGCAAAGGCAATTCCAAAGGAGCTAACAATACCCATTTGCTTTGCGGGCAGCATAATATGAACGATCAAACCCATTACTCCAATAATGGTTGTTAAACCGGTAAGAATAATGGGCTTAGTTAGCAGGGCAACTACTTCGCCAACAATATCCTCCATGTTTTTTTCCGGGTACTTAGCGTTTATCTCCTGGTAACGTGCCATGATATGAACCCCGTAGTTGTTGGCAATGGCTATCATCATTATTGGAACAAGAACAGCAATGAGGCTTAAATCGTAACCCAGTAAGGGCATTAACCCCATTGCAAGTGCAATGGACATCGCAACTACAGTGAAAGGAAGTAATACACCTCTTCTCTCTTTGAATGAGATGTAAAGGAAAATAAGCATGACAATCAATCCCATAGGAATGAGTATGGCAAGATCTCGAATTCCAATGGCCTGTATCTCATTGCGAAGATATGATAATCCATTTATGTAAACTTTCTCTTCGCCAGGGAATTCCTCAAATTTTTGATTAATAATCTTAAAGATATCAACATCGGATACACCCTTGTTGGGATTAAGAATTATCAACGTATAATTAAAATCATTAGATACCAAAAGATTGTATGCCAGCGGATTATCAATAATTTCATTTCTTAATAACTCGCGACGGCTTTCGGATGTTGGGATTCGCTTAATAGCAGGATCTACAAGCATATACCCCTCCTCACCCCGGATGTACTTAGTTTCAAAAAGAGAGATAACATCCTTAAATTCTTCCATGCGCTTAAACTCATCGGTAAGGTTTTTTATCCTTTCTAGCGTTGCCTGATTAAGCACATCCTCGGTATGTAAAAAGATGGCGATGGGTTCATAAAATCCAAAGGTTTTCTCCAGTTTATCAATGTTAACTTTAGACTCCATATGGTCTGGTAAATACTCCATCAAATCAGGGTTAATCCTTGCCTTGGTAAGGGGCAAAAGCATCAGCACGGTAATAGTTAGTGGAACTATTATAAACCAACGCCGGTAACGAATTAGTAAGATTTTAATATCCATGGTCAATTAATCTTGAATTCTGTTTCTGTGAATTTTCCATTCTTATTTTGTTATTGAAGATTTTATTTCTCTTTATTTAGAACTTAACCATCAGTCCCAAATAAGCCCCATTGATAACCTTTCCGGCAATATCGTACAAAGAATTATCGGGACCCAGCATGTAACTAGCTCCTATGCTTGCCGATAGTTCATCGGTTATACTCCACTTAACATTGGGACGGATTAAATACTCTTCAGTTGTTAAATTGTAATATCCTGAAATATATATACTTAACTCCTCGTGCAAAAATGACTTACTTATTGAAAGCATAAGGGCATGGTTGGTTTTTTCCTGCTGGCTAAATATTTTTCGATTGTAAAATGTCGACTCGTATAGAACCCTTTCGTTAGCATATTGTATAAAATCCTCCTGGCTGTTACCGGCTAACACCGGGGGTGTTAAATCTTTAAAGTCGAGTGTATACTTACCAACATACTGAAAAATGGCAACGTAACCTGAAATATTTCTTTCCAATCCAAACACATAGGAAAAATCTGGATTGGGAATGTGCATTTGATTCTCGAAATCCTCAGTTATACTCCACGCTCCTTCGCCACGAATAATCCATTTGTAAATGGGTAAGGCAAAGTCAATGCCGACGGAGTTTTTAAAATAGGGAGTGGGTTGATAGTTTATTTCTAAAGGGATAAACTGAAAATCTATAAGGGTGAACCCATAGAAAGGGTCATAACCCCTAAAATAGGAAACGGAAAAGCCAATACTGGGTAGTTCAAAGTTTAAACGTGAAGCAAGTGTGCTATTCTCAAAATTGGTCTCTGGTATAGCAAAATTTTTAAAGTTAGCACCAGCACCCATCGAGAAAAGGTCATACCTGTAAATTGATGGTAAGTAAAAGGGTATTGCAATAACCTCCATATCGATTTGATTGGCTAAACGAATTTTGTTTCGCAGCATGAAATTGGATAGGTTTTGATCATCAGGATCGGGTGTGAGAAAAAAGTAATCGTTGGGAGTAATGTTGTTGGTAGGGTTAAATCCATCTGTCCTGCCCCAAGTTACAATCTGATTACCAAGAAATAAATCTACTTTACTCCCCCTATATCCAGCATAAACCTCTTTTATTTGAAGGGTTGTTTCTCTCTCGTTGTAAAAAAGTCCCCCTCTAAAACGCATATCAGCAAATAGAAAAGATTTTTGCTTGGTTAACTTGCTCTTAAGGGCAAATTCACCAAATGTGCTGGAATAATCGTAATTCTCAGAACCACCATAAAAAGATCCTCTGGCATAACCAGAAAACTCAAGTTGAGATTTTTTTTCCGTATCTTCAACAGATTCAGCCGTTAAACTCTCAAATAACCCTTGGGAAAATAATGGCAGAGTGTAAAATAATACTACAGTAAATCCAATAATTTTTTTCCGCATTTTGCTACAAATTTGAAGTACTATGCAATTTCTGTAGCAAATTTATAGGGGTTCTATGCCTGCAAGGTTTTAGTTTTTAAAGTTGAACAGGATGTAGTAGTTCAGTTTTTAAAAGTTGAACCAAGTTATACTTGAGGAATTTACTTTTTATCAGTATTTCTGTACTCCTGCGGTGTTTTACCAGTGATTCTTTTGAACACAGTAAAGAACGACGATTTGCTGCTAAACCCACAATCGTAACCGATAGCTTCGATGGAATACAAATTATTAGGATCCATCAGCTGAATTTTCACAGCTTCAACCCGATATTCGTTAACAAACTGAAAAAAGTTCTTGCCGATTTCCACATTTAAAACTTCTGTAAGATGATGCTTGGGTATCTTCAAAGATTCAGAGAGAACATCCATACTCAATTCGGGGTTTAAAAAGGGTTTCTCTTTTTCGAAGTAATTAATTATCCTGCTTTTAATTCTTGACTTTTTATCAGCTGTTAGTTGCGACTTACTATAACGTTCATCTGGAAAAATTGCTCTTGGTGATTCTTTGTATATTACCTGTTGTTTTAATCCGTAAAAACCCAATATATAAACCAATAAAAGCAGTGCAGAATAGTTGTATACTGGTAATAGATCTATGTTAAACTTCAAAATTGTTACAATTGAAACAAGAACTAATGTAAAGCAGTAAAGATTATAAAATATTACAATGAACAGTAGCCAGCCTACTTTCTTATAACTTTCAATATTTGAAAACTCATTCACTAGGGTACTTCTGTGCTTGAGAATTGAATTGGCTGTGGCAAAGTTGTATGCAACCCACGAAACTACCGAAGCAATGGAGAAGAATGAGCGAAACCACAGAGTAGAATCTAAAACCAAAAAATTCCCCAGCGAATAGGGCTCATGCAAAATGTATGTTAGAATTTCAAAAAAGATAAATGGTACAAGATGCAGTAAATGAACCCATTTTAACTTATAATTGATATTAACCAGCGACTTAACATATAGGTAGAAAGCAGGGTTAAAAAGAATGAATGAACTGGTAAGCAAAGGATAACCAAAATACCTATAGTCAATTGCACACGTAAGAAATTCAATCGATAGCAATGAAAGCCAGGCTACCAAGAGCCTGTCTGATACGCTTCGCTCCTTTTTAGTCATTATCAGAATCGCAGCAAATAATCCCTGAGAAAAGCCTATCCATGCAATTGTTTCCATGATTACAAAGTTAGAAAAGTATTGCAAAAAATAATATGAACTAAATGATGGTCATATAGAATTTACCGTTTTCTATTTTTAAATGAATATATTTTAATCTTTCAATATCTTGATTGTCTGGTATATCATTAAATAATGTAATAAATTGTTCATTCATTTATAAATATTTAACTTTTGATTAACGAATAAGAATATCTTTACAACCAATTTTAAGGTCATAATTGATATATAATAACCTAACAATGTGATTTATATGAAAAAGATTGTGGAAAAGTACTGCGAACTTCCCGTTGTAATGAGAAAACCATTATGGCGTCTCTGGCACAGTTTGCTTCTCCGTTTTGATAAGAACAAATTGGTTACCTTTATGAACTATGGATACCAGAGTTTAAATGGTGATCCACAGCTGGATTTAAGTAAAGAAGATGAAATTGATCGTTACTGCATACAACTTTATCATCATGTTGCAAATCAGGTTGATCTAACGGGAAAAGAAGTTTTAGAGGTTGGCTCCGGAAGAGGTGGTGGTGGATCATATATTACACGCTACCTTAAACCTAAAAAATATGTGGGGATGGATATTTCAGGAAGTGTAATCGATTTTTGCAACAAAAAGCATAGAGTAGAAGGTTTGTCATTTATAAAAGGGGTCGCTGAAAAACCTCCTTTTTCAATAGAATCATTCGATGCCATTGTAAATGTTGAATCGGCACGTTGCTACTCTGATATTAAAACATTCTTTAGGGAGGTACACCGCATACTGCGTCCCGAAGGGCATTTCCTGTTTGCCGATATGGTTAAACAGGGGGAAATAAATCACATCCGACAAAATCTAACCGAATGTGGTTTTAAAATTTTAAATGAGCAGAATATCACAAAAAATGTTGTAAAAGCTTTGGATATCGACAGCGAGAGAAGAAAAAAACTGATAAATGCATTTATTCCAAATTTCTTAAAAGGAGGATTTCTTCAATTTGCTGGAGCCAAAGGAACTGAGAGATACGATTCCTTTGCATCAGGAAGAATGGAATACTGGGTTTATTTGCTAGCTAAAAATTAAACAGTTTTTTTCCCTTAAAAGGCTGTCTTAAGGGGCAGCTTTTTTGGTTCTACTACCATTTTAGTGGATAAAGTTCTAACCCTCCATGAAAAAA
>CAZDXY010000071.1:0-19534 GCA_964509385.1 uncultured Rikenellaceae bacterium | reverse complement strand
TCCACCTGAATTTTAACGTCCTTGGCAATGGTGTAAAGCGTTCCCCACAGCTCGGTGCCAAACATCTTTTTGGCTTCCAGTATATTGTCGATATAGGCATAGTTGCCGTTCCCTGCGTTGGATAGTTGCTCCATGCGGCCATCCTTGTAGTTGCCCATGCCAAAGCCAAGTATTGTTAGGAAGATCCCGTCCTTGCGCTTATCCTCAATCAACCTCACAAGCTCGGATGAGCTGCTGGTTCCCACGTTAAAATCGCCATCGGAGGCAAGAATAACCCGGTTATTTCCACCATGTATGTAGTTCTCTTTTGCAACCTTGTATGCCAGCTGTATCCCTGCTCCTCCAGCAGTGGAGCCACCTGCCTGCAACATGTCGAGGGCAGCGTTAATCTTGGGCTTATCCGATCCTGGGGTTGATTCAAGCACCAATCCTGCAGCACCAGCGTATACTACAATTGCCACCCGGTCGACAGGACGAAGCTGATCAACCAAATACTTAAATGCCTGCTTTAAAAGGGGTAGCTTGTTCTCTGGATACATCGATCCCGAAACATCGATGAGAAACACCAGGTTGCTGGGAGGAATATCCTTTTCATTCAGATTTTCACCTTTCAAACCGATTAGTACAAGCTGACGTGCAGGATTCCAAGGACACTTATCGCCCTCTATGGTAATGGAAAAGGGATGACCATCGGTGGGTTGAGGATAGTCATAATCGAAGTAGTTGATCAGCTCCTCAATACGAACTGCGTCTTTATATGGTTTCTGGTTCTGCGATAAGAATCGGCGAACATTAGCATACGAAGCCCTATCCACATCAACAGAGAAGGTGGAAAGTGGATCTTTAAGGGCATCTTTAAAACCATTCTCGTTGATGAAATCGTACTCCTCAGTATTGTGCTCAATGTAGGCTAAATCACAATCCATATAGACCTGATTTGAAGATACCGATGGCATTCCAACGGCCATAGCATAATGTTCAGATGCTTTTACTTTTCTATGTGCTCTATCCCTTTCATTGACAACCAGCTCTTCATCAATAGTCTCTTCTAATTCTCTTTTAAGGGTTATTTTAATGTGTATGTTTTCTGTTTTCTTTATGAAAACAGAAAAATTTTGATCGGCATAGCCTTTTGCCGATACCTTTACGTTGTAGCTTCCTGAGCTAAGTTCCATTGAAAAAGTTCCGCTTTTTGAGGTTTGCTGGTGGTTAATAACAGCCTTACCCTGTATAACCTCGATCTTTGCCAATGCTATGGGTTTTCCATTCTCCGCATCGGTTACCAAACCCGTAAGTGTTCCTGTGGGGTTATTTACGATTGTAAATGAGCTAAGAATTACGATCCAAGCTACTGCAATTAGTTTTTTCATGACTTCGATGTATTAAATTTATAATTAGGTTCGTTTACATAGCAGATGCAAGCTTTTATGTTTTTCCATAATCGCTCTTCATTTTTTTTGTATTTTTATACTTCTAATCTCACTATCAATACCTTGCTACAAAAGCGCAGAACAGAAGATTTGACCGACATTCAACTCATTGATTTGTATCGCCTCAAGGGCGACAAGGAGTTGATTGGATTACTATATAAACGGTATACACGCTTTGTTTTTGCCGTATGCATGAAATATCTTAGGAGCAAGGACGAAAGCGAGGATGCTGTGATGGGGATTTTTGAAAAGCTATTCGAGGATCTGAAAAAGCATACTGTTGCCAATTTTAAATCGTGGTTGTACTCTGTAGCAAAAAACTACTGCCTGCATGAAATTCGCAATTCAAAATCGAAGGCAATTAATCAGCATGAGATTGTAAATTTTAACGCTCCATTTATGGAAAGCTCCATAAATTTGTATCATGATAACGACAGTGTTCTTGAGGAGCAAATTGAAAAACTGGGAAAGGAACTTGGTAACCTATCGGAAGAGCAGCGCATTTGCATTGAGCTTTTCTACCTAAAGGATAAGAGTTATCAGGAGGTGTCAAGCATTACGGGCTTTACCCTCAACCAGGTGAAAAGCTATATACAGAACGGCAAACGAAACCTAAAGATCAGCTTATCGGGGCATGAACAGTAAAATCAACATATCAAATAACGATACAGGGTGTATCCCCCAGGATACTCTAATTAAGTACCTTCGTAGCAAACTCACTGGCACCGAGATGAACCAGGTTGAAAAACATCTTGCCACTTGCCCTATGTGTGCCGATGAGCTTGAAGGCTTGAGTTTGATGGATACACCAGAGGATATAAAGGGGATATCAGAAAATCTAAATAGAAGGATCGATGGAAGAGTTGATGCTACTCAAAGAAAGAAATATAGCATCCCTTTCTATTTTAAAATCGCTGCCTCACTCCTAGTGATAGTAACTATATCTGGTTTGGTTTACTATTCAGTTAAACAAATTACTCCTCCTCTTACTATTTCGGAGCATGTTGCTTTAGAAGAAAAAGTTACTTTACCCAAAGTTGCAGAACAGCAAGAGATTACAACTCATGAACTTCAAGAAAGAGAAAAAACAACCAGGGTTCAGCCTGATGATAGAAGAGTTGCTGCCCCTCCAGCTTTCGAAAAAATTGAAGCATTAAGAATTGTGGAAGATGATGTTGATTTTGATGATGATGTAAATTTAAGCATTGCTGAAATTGATGAGGATACTATTATTGAGAGCGTTCGCGAAATGGCGCAGCCTCCTCTACCAGCTGCAGCATCAACAATTGATGAAACTTCTTTGGGTGCATCAAGCAATGAAAAGGTAAGTGAAGTAGCAATTACATCTCTTGGAAGAAGCAAGCGAAAAACAAAAGCTGAAACGGCTGGAATTTCAACCTATGAGCGAGATAGTGAAGTACTTGAACTAAACATGTTGTTTGATGAAGAAGAGATTGATGAGGATCAGGTGTTCATTTTAGTTGAACAGATGCCCACCTTTGGCGATAGTGAAAACAGTGAATCCTTTAGAACTTATGTGGGAAGAAACTTAATTTATCCCCAATACGCTGCAGAAAACGGCATTCAGGGAAAAGTTTTCGTCGAATTTACCATTGAAATCGATGGGAAGGTTTCAGAAGTTAAAGTAATAAAAGGAATTGATCCATTGCTCGATAATGAAGCAGTAAGGGTAATTGAATCAAGTCCTGCATGGAATCCAGGAATGCAAAGAGGTAAACCTGTAAGAGTTAGAATGAACTTTCCTGTTAACTTTATTATTGAATAAAGGTTAATATCGGCTATTCGCTTGGCGGTTCAAATCCATAAACAACCCCCTCAACATAATGAGTGGGAGTTTCTCCGTAACCCCCTTTTGTTTCTCTCTTAGTAATAAGTACTACTAAACCGCCCATATTCACCGCTCTTTTTTTTAGACGAATGTCAGCACTTTGTTGCGCGGCTCGCGCATTACGGCTCTTTGGGGATGATTGAGCTTGAACTTCACCAAGAGCAAAGAAACCTTCAACATCATCCGTATTATCAGTTAGGATAACCGTTTTCCAATCACCTTCTGACACTAATTGAACAGCAAGTGTGTTGAATGTTTCTACCCTACCGGTACGGTATAATATTTTATGAACCTGTTTACGGTCCATGTCCTTTAACTCTCTACTTTCCAATGGGAAATATGATATTTTGCTAGGTGATACCCCTTGAACATATGCCACCATTTTTCTTCCACTAATCAACACAATCGTATCTGCTGGGTCCTTGGGTTTCGATGCGGAATTCTGAGCAAAAACTGAGTATGAAATAATTAAAAACAATAAAACGCATACAAAATTTTTCATCCTATTTTTCTTCAAACCATTCAACTATTATTGCCTAAATATAAATCTCAATTATAATAATTCTAACTTTTCAATACGCAACTTTTAATATTGCAAAGGTAGTGCCAAAAAAAATATCAAAAAACTTTTACTTTAAAATTTGATTTTAAAAATAATGTTTCATTATATATGGAAGACCCTTCATTGAATTAATAAAGTAAAAATAGAAATAAAATCTAATAAAATAGTTTAACTGTATTATTGGACCTTAAAATCATAACTTTGCTGAAATACTTCTTTTTGCTAATATTAATCTATAAACTATTTTTGTGGTAATTTTTTCCTAATCATTTTAGATGTATAAAATACTAAACAAATACTTTATAGCTCCTGTTGTTTGGCTATTAATTGGCATTTCTACAATAATTTTTTTTGCTTTCGATGCTTTAGTATGGATTCTTACTGCATGGTGGGATAAACGCTTATGGATTCTTCAAAGGTACTCAATTATATGGGCAATGTTCTATATTTGGATTAATCCTTTTTGGAAAATAGACATAAAAGGGGAAGAGTTTATTCGAAAGGGACAACCGTATATTATTATCTCCAATCATCAAAGTGCAATGGATATAGTGCTACTTTATCGATTGTGGATGCACTTCAAGTGGGTAGCAAAACGTGAAATTTTTAGAATTCCAATAATCGGATGGAACCTTTGGTTAAACAGACATATCGCAATTGATAGAACAAGCATTAGGGGTGCTTTAAAAATGATCAAGCAAGCTCAAGAACACCTAAAGCAAGGTAGTTCCGTTTTGATCTTTCCCGAGGGAACAAGATCAACAGATGGAAAAGTTAAGCGCTTTAGGGATGGAGCTTTTGTTTTAGCCAAAAAATCAAGCTACCCTATCCTTCCGGTTATTATTAATGGGACTATGGAAGTTTTTCCTAAAAAGGGTTACACTATTAAGGGCAAACAAACTTTTAAGATGAGAATATTACCAGAAATAACATCTGAAACATACCAGGAGAAAGAACTTGACAAGTTTATTGATGAAGTTAAAACCCTTTTTATTGAAACCCATAAGCAACTTGCCCCACAATACTACGATAAGGATTTATCTGAATAATAAATTATTAAGAAATACAAGAATATTTTAGTTAAGAAACTATTTATATTTAACATTAAAAGGTTCGCAAAGTAAAAAATCCATTTTGCTATTAATCCTGAAAAAACTATTTTAGAGAAAAATAAAATCATATTACTATGAATCCTAAAGTTAGCATAATCATGGGCAGTGCATCGGACATGCCAATTATGGAAGATGCTTGTAAACTGCTAAACGACTTAAAAATTCCTTTTGAGGTAAATGCTCTTTCAGCCCATCGTACACCAGATCAGGTTGCAGAATTTGCAAGGAATGCTCACATTCGGGGGATAAAAGTTATTATTGCCGGAGCAGGAGGCGCTGCTCATTTACCCGGTGTGGTGGCAGCGTTTACCCCACTTCCAGTTATTGGGGTACCAATTAAATCATCAAATTCCATTGATGGATGGGATTCAATTCTTTCAATTCTTCAAATGCCTGCAGGAATACCAGTGGCAACTGTTGCTCTTAATGGATCGCGCAATGCGGGAATACTTGCAGCACAGATTATTGGGACTGGAGAAACGGATGTGTTGGAAAAGGTAGTAAACTTTAAAGCCGATCTTGCCAAGAAAGTTGTATCTGCAAATGTAGAACTTTCCAGAATTCATTTCGATTTCAGGACCAATGTGAAATGATAAAATCGAAGCATACAAATAGTTTTATCAAATCCATTCCGATAAGGATTCACTGCTTAATGGTAGTTATTCTTATTATATTTCTTTTGCACAACGTATCATTAGCGGGGTTTCCAATAGATCAGCCAAGCAGTAGAGCCGCATCGCTTGGGTATTCTTCAACTGGACTTTTGGATGGTTGGTCACTTTTTTACAATCAAGCTGGTCTAGGATATCAGGAGCATAGTTGGGTTGGGGTTCATCATGAGAATCGGTTTATTACCCCCGAATTAAGTTTTAGTGCCATTGGCGCATTGATTCCTGTGAATACAGGCACTCTAGGCTTGTCAATCAAACGAATGGGGTTCAGCCAATTTAACCAAACTAAGGCTGGGTTGGCATTTGGGATGAAACTTTTACCAACTCTCAGCGCAGGAGTGCAGCTAAATGTACATCATGTTTATATCGCAGGGGAATATGGCAGCACTTCTACCTTCACAGCAGAGGGAGGAATTCTCTACAATCCCTCACCAAATCTAAGCATTGGACTTCATATCCTGAATCCAACCCGAAGCAAAATACAAGAAGACGAGAGAATCCCCACTATTTTTAACCTTGGTTTAGCCCACAAATTAGGCGAAATGGTATTGATTACAACTGGAATAGAAAAAAACCTCGATTCGGGTCATTCTTTTAAAGCAGGAATCGAATTCATTCCCATCGATAAACTTTCTTTTAGAACCGGCTTAGCCTCAAATCCTTCTCTTATTTGCTTTGGTATTGGCTATCAATTTGGCCCTATTCAAATGGATATGGCATTCACACGACATGAATATATGGGCTATACGCCCCACTTTACGGTTGCTTACATTTTTGGACAAAGGAAAAAAAACCTACCCGATGAACCCTCTAATCCATGAAGATATTAAGGTTAATATCAACCCTTCTTATTACGTGGTACTCGGCAAACATTGCCTTAGGTCAGTTGCATCACATTGATCCACAAAGCATAATCGCCGATATTTTGGAGGATATTGTCGCCTCCAGCGAGGATGATATTGACCTTGATGCCCTTGCTGAAGATCTGATTTATCTAAGTGAAAATCCCATTAACCTCAACAAAACTTCAAGCGAAGAGCTTGGCAGGCTCGTCTTTCTATCCGATTTTCAGATAATATCAATACAAGACTATGTGAAGCAACATGGTAAAATACTATCCATTTACGAGTTACAACTTGTTGTTGGATTTGATTTTAACGATATTTTTAAATTACTCCCCTTTATTACCATTGCTGATCCATCGGAAAAAGAGGTTTCTCTTCCCCGTTTCAGTAACGGAAAGCACGACATGTTTATCAGAGCAAGGTCACTCATTGAAACACAGGAAGGGTACAAGCCTCCGCCAGAAAATAATCCCAATGCAACAAGATATGCAGGGAACAGAATCGGGCTATATAATCGCTATACCTATCGAACCCGAAGTGGTTTTCAGGTAGGATTTGTGGGAGAGAAAGACCCGGGAGAAGAATTCTTCAAGGGCTCAAATCCCTACGGTTTCGATCACTACTCATTCCATATCCAAGTAAATGATATTGGCGCTATTCGTACATTGGTGGTAGGTGATTTTAACGCTGATTTCGGACAGGGCTTAACCCTATGGACTAGTGCTTCGTTCGGTAAATCGCCCGATCCCATGGGGATTCGAAAACGAGCCAAGGGATTATACCGCTACAGCTCCACCAACGAGAATGAATTTTTGCGTGGTGTGGGTACAACCTTTAAACTTGGCAAATTAGATATATCAGCCTTTGGCTCCTACAAAAAAATTGATGCCAATATCACTGACTCCCTCATCGACGGAGAAGCTATGTTCACTTCTCGCCCCACAAGCGGTCTTCATCGAACAACCAGTGAAATAGATAGTAAAAAAACCTTGGGAGAACTTGTTACTGGAGGAAATGTTAGTTTTGCATGGAAAAATCTCAGAGCTGGTGCTACTGCTTCCTTCGTAAACTTAGAAGGAATTTATGAAACACCAAGTCAACCCTATCGTTTCTTTGAGCCCTCGCTGAATAACAGAACAAATATTGGCGTTGACTTTAGCTACGGCTTGGGTAACCATCTTTTTTTTGGTGAAGCATCTAATACTCTAAACCATGGGAGTGGTGTTATTGCCGGAGGCATGTTTAGATTGCACCCTTTGCTCAAGCTTTCCATTCTGGGTAGAAACTATCAGAAAGATTTTAGCACGTACTATACGGGAGCACTTGCCGAAGGAACCAGCCCGTCAAACGAAAAGGGAATATTAGCTGGATTCGATTTGCTTCCTATGCGGCACTGGCACATCAACGGATATGCTGATGTTTTCCAATCTTCGTGGTTAAGGTATGGAATTAATGCCCCATCAAGGGGCAGAGATTATCTTCTGCAGGCAACCTATAGCCCAAGGTCAAGGCTTAGCTTTCAGATTCGTTACAGGTTTAAGCAGAAGGATAAGAACCAAAATGTTGACACGGCACAAACACGGTGGGTTGTCCCATACACCAATCAAGGGCTACGATTTCATCTCTCATTTAACCCCAATCGTAACGTGCAACTAAAAAGCCGAATAGAGTTTTCGTGGTACGAAGAGGAAAATTTGCCCGTAGAAAAAGGGATAATGCTTTATCAGGATATTTCGTATCGGCCCAAAAAAAGTCCCCTTACCCTAACCGCCCGATTTGCTATTTTTGAGACCGATTCGTGGAATGCCCGAATTTATGCTTATGAAAACGATGTGCTTTACTACTTCTCAATTCCGGCATATTACTCAAGGGGGGCAAGAGCATACTTTTTGGCAAAATATTCATTTGGAAGAAATGTTGATTTTTGGTTCAGAATTGCCCAAACATTCTTTGCCGATCAGGAGCAGCTGGGTTCTGGACTCGACAAAATTGATGGATCAACCCGAAGTGATGCAAGAGTTCAATTACGTATAAAATTCTAACCAAATGTATATATCATGGACATAAATATTAACTTAATGGAATACAAGGCCTTCACCTACCCGCTTATAATCATAAGTACATCTATAGCCTGTGTGATTCTCATAAAAGTATTCAGAAAAATAATGAATAGAAGTATTTATCGTGCTTCAACAGTGCTAAATGCTGATCCCACTAAATACACTTTTTTGAAGAATACTGTAAGTGCACTGATCATTGGGTTGGGCATAGTCGTTGTTTTTCAGCTTATTCCAGAACTCCGTCAATTCGGATTGCCAATATTTGCCAGTGCCGGTGTAATTACTGCCATTGTTGCCTTTGCATCGCAACAAGCACTTTCGAACATCGTTGGAGGAGTGTTCATTGTAATGTTCAAACCTTTTCGGGTTGGAGATTTAGTTAAGGTTAATTCTCTTCATACCGGCACGGTTGAAGATATCACGTTACGGCATACTGTGATAAGGGATTTTGACAATAATCGGATTGTTATTCCCAACGCACTTATGAACTCTCAGGTTATCGAAAACTTGAATATCGGTGATGAAAGGTTATGTGTTCGTTTTGAGGTAAGCATATCATACACTGCCGATGTTGACAAAGCATTGAATATACTTCAAAGTGAAGCAGAAAGCCACCCCCTTTGCATTGACAATAGATCTGAAAGCGATATTCAGGAGGGCTTGCCAAAGGTAAAGGTTAGAGTAGTGAACCTTGCCGAATCGGCAATTGTTATTAGGGCATGGATTTGGACTGCAAATCCGAATGATAGCTTTGCCATCAGATTTGATATGTTCAAGACCATAAAAATGCGTTTCGATGAAGAGGGAATTGAAATACCATTCCCGCAGAGAACAGTCCACATTAAAAATTCTTCGAATAGCTAGAGTTTAAAAGGATGAATTACGTTACGCCCAAAAAAAAACTAGGACAGCATTTTCTCAAGGACAAGAATATTGCCTTAAAGATCGTTGAAAGTTTGACGGCTAATGAGGCAAAAACAATTCTAGAGGTCGGTCCTGGGATGGGTGTTTTAACCGGATTGCTTTTGGAAAGATTTGGTGAAAACTTTTACGCTGCAGAAATTGATGCCGAATCCATAGAATACTTAAAAGAACTATTCCCTGAACTTGGCAATAGGCTCATCTTCGAAAACTTCTTGACTTTAAACATTTCCAAACTTTCCAGCGAAAAAATATCAATTATTGGCAATTTCCCTTACAACATATCTTCGCAAATCTTCTTTAAGATCATTGAGAACCGGTCAATAGTTGATGAAGCTGTTGGAATGGTTCAGCGAGAAGTTGCGCTTCGAATATGCGAACCCCCCGGAACAAGAACCTATGGTATACTAAGCGTGTTGCTCCAGGCATACTACAATATCAACTACCTTTTCACTGTAAGCGAAGGAGTTTTTGCTCCTCCACCAAAAGTTAAATCAGCAGTAATAAAACTTACCAGAAATACCACTGAGAGGTTAGATTGCGATGAGCAACTCTTTGTAAAGGTTGTGAAAACAGGATTTAATCAGCGTAGAAAAACTCTAAGGAATTCATTAAAAGCATTACGTTCAGACATAAATACTTCTCATCCACTATTTGAAAAAAGGCCTGAACAGCTAAGTGTTGCTGACTTTATAGAATTAACGAATTTCCTTGATGGTAAAGGAATTACGATTTAGTGTTTATTGCTTCAACCGGGTTGAGCCTTGAAGCCGACCATGCTGGTGCAAACCCTGAAACTACACCAATAACAGCAGAAATGGTTAAACCCAAAATAACATTTCCTGCTGTAAGAGAAATATTAAACTCAGTTAAATTGGATACCAGCAGAGTTCCCCCAAAAATAATTAGAAGTCCAATAGCACCTCCCATTACTGATAGCAGAACAGACTCATAAAGAAACTGAAGAAGTATAAAATAGTTTTTTGCTCCTAATGCTTTCTGAATTCCAATAACATTTGTTCTTTCCTTTACCGATACAAACATGATGTTGGCAATGCCAAAACCGCCCACAAGTATTGAAAAACCGCCTATTATCCAGCCACCAAGATTTATGGCTCCAAAAATATTATCCAGCCCTTGCTTTAGCATGCTGATTTGATTTAATGAGAAATCATCATCTTCAATTGGTTTTAATCTCCGAAAAGATCGAAGAATGCCTCGAAGTTCGTCTATCAAATCATCAGTTGTAGCAGTTTCAATTGGCTTAACCATTATCCAAGGGCCAACACGTCTTAAATCAACCAAAGATTTGGCAAACCCAACAGGCACAATAACAAGATCATCAAGACTCTCATCATCAAAAGCGGATTTACCCTCCTTCTTCATAACACCAATCACCTCTGCCTTGTAGCCCCCAATTTTTATGCTCTGCCCAACCGGATTAATACCCAAGAAAAGTTCCGATGCCAATGTGTTTCCAATAACAGCAACATTCCTACCTGCCTGCAATTCGAAAGGAGAAAAATATCTTCCCGTTTCAATTTCGAATGATCGTATCTCTTCGTACTGTGTTGTGACTGCCATAACTGAACTATTTGGCACAGAGTTATTATTGTAACGGATCAAAGATTGAAACTGCATGACAAAGGATGCGACGGAAGTAAAAATGCTTTTTGATCGAATTTCCTCAAGATCTTCAAGGGTTGGCTGTGGACGATTCATGTACTTCCACCAGGGATACTCTCCACCCATCCCCCATGGCCATTTTTGAACGTAAACAACATTTTCACCAAGCGATTTCAAACTATCCCTAACGTTTTTCTCTAAAGCATCAAGAATTGAAAAAACCGAAATTATGGCAAAAATTCCTATGGTAATACCCAGCAACGAAAGGAAAGTACGCATCCTATTAACTGAAATGGATTGGTATGCAAATGCAAAACTTTCTCGGGCAACTTTAACAAGAATTATTATGGGTTTAAATGGCTTCATTCCCTATCAATGAAAAATTGTTGTTGGTATGATTGCTTAAAACGAAAAAGGTTAAAAATTATTTGGTAAAGTTAACATAAAAAAACACCAATATTTTGATATTTTCAATGTGTATTAGAGTGATAAATTGGAAGCTTTTAGCCATTTTTGTATCGAAAAAAATAAATGCAACATTAAAAAGTAGAGCCTGCGCACATATACCACTATATATGAATGGTTTAAAACAGATAAAAACAGCATTAATATCGGTTTATCATAAGGATAACCTCAACGAAGTAATACATCTACTCAATAATTTTGGTGTAAAAATATTCTCCACGGGTGGTACACTAAAGTTTATTGAAGATTGCGGAGTAGAAGCAGAACCAGTTGAAGAACTAACAGGGTATCCCTCTATACTAGGGGGGAGGGTAAAAACCCTGCATCCAAAAATTTTTGGCGGACTATTAGCCCGTAGAAACAATGAAAATGACCTTTTTCAGTTGGAAGAGTATAAAATACCCGAAATTGATTTGGTTATTGTTGATTTATACCCCTTTGAGGAAACAGTCGCATCTGGTGCATCGGAACAGGAGATAATTGAAAAGATTGATATAGGTGGTGTTTCTTTAATACGTGCAGCGGCTAAAAACTTTAGGGATGTATTGGTTGTTTCATCTCGAAATCAGTACAAAACCTTGATTGATTTACTTGACACTAACAATGGCAGTACCACCATTGATCAAAGGAGAGAGTTTGCGCTCGAAGCTTTTAATATGACAAGCCATTACGATACCGCTATTTTTAGCTATTTTGCCAGCGAAAGCAGCCCCGTTGCTTTTAAACAGAGCATACAGGGTGTAAAGGTGTTGCGCTATGGAGAAAATCCTCACCAAAAAGGCATGTTCTATGGCGATTTTAACGCCTTATTCCAACAGCTACACGGGAAAGAAGTATCATACAACAACCTCCTCGACATTGACGCAGCAATTAACCTAATAGCAGAATTCGAAGAGCCAACCATTGGTATCCTAAAGCATAATAATGCCTGCGGATTGGCTAGCCGTAAAACGCTAACCCAAGCATGGATAGACGCTCTTGCTGGAGATCCTGTTTCAGCATTTGGGGGTGTAATCATATCTAATCGCCCAATCGATGCTGAAACGGCAAATGAAATGGATAAACTTTTTTTCGAAGTTATTATTGCTCCAAACTACTCGGAAGATGCTCTTAAAACAATAACCTCCAAGAAAAATCGTATTGTTTTGCTCTCGAAAAAAAGTGCATTTCACAACATGCAATTCAGGAGCATACTAAACGGAGCCCTAGCTCAAGATAGAGATTCAAAAACTGAATCAGTGGAGGATATGAAACCAGTAACCCTGGTTACACCATCAGATGATCAGTATGCAGATTTAGTTTTTGCTAACAAAATAGTAAAACACTCTAAATCAAATACAATAGTTCTGGCAAAAAACAGGCAACTTATTGCAAGCGGTGTTGGAGAAACCTCAAGGGTAGATGCACTGAAACATGCCATTGAAAAAGCTAAAAGTTTTGGGTTTAACCTTAAGGATGCTGTAATGGCTTCAGACGCTTTCTTCCCCTTTGCCGACTCCATAGAGATTGCCGATAAAGAGGGTATTTGTGCAGTGGTACAGCCAGGTGGATCGGTTCGAGATCAGGAGACCATTGACTACTGCAATAATCATAACATCGCAATGGTTTTCACAGGAGTAAGGCATTTTAAACACTAATTATTTATATTTTTGGATTTTTATCTATCAAACAAAAGATACAATTTATAACAAGCCAAATAATAACATCTAAATTAAAAAATGGGACTATTCTCTTTCTTTACTCAGGAGTTGGCCATTGACCTTGGAACTGCCAACACAATAATTATTTACAACGATAAGATCGTAGTTGATGAACCCTCAATTGTTGCGATTGATCATGCCACGGGCAAGTTGATTGCCATAGGTGAAAGGGCAAGGCAAATGCATGGTAAGACCCATGAGAATATAAAAACAATAAGGCCTCTTCGCGATGGGGTAATTGCCGACTTCAATGCCGCGGAACAAATGATGCGGGGAATGATCAAAATGATCCATACAAAGAACAAGTTTTTTTCACCTTCGTTGAGAATGGTGGTTTGTATCCCAAGCGGTAGCACAGAGGTTGAGATACGGGCTGTACGTGACTCGGCTGAACATGCCGGAGGCAGAGATGTTTACATGATATATGAACCCATGGCAGCTTCTTTGGGTATTGGACTAGACGTTGAAGCTCCTGATGGCAGCATGGTGGTTGATATTGGAGGGGGCACTTCTGAAATTGCTGTTATTGCACTTGGGGGAATAGTATGTAATAAATCTATCCGCATTGCTGGCGATGGATTCACCTCTGACATTCAAGCTTACATGAGACATCAACACAATATTAAGATAGGTGATCGTACTGCCGAGGATGTAAAAATCGCAGTGGGATCAGCGCTCCCCGATTTAGAAAATCCCCCAACCGACTATGTTGTAAGAGGTCCAAATCTTATGACAGCATTACCCATTGAAGTTCCCGTTTCGTATCAGGAAATTGCTCATTGCCTTGACAAATCAATATCCAAAATCGAAACTGCGATTCTGAGTGTTCTTGAGCAAACACCGCCAGAACTCTATGCTGATATCGTTCAGAAAGGCATATACTTAGCTGGGGGCGGTGCATTGTTAAGGGGTCTTGACAAAAGATTCACCGATAGAATAAATATCCCATTCCATGTGGCAGAAGACCCTTTGCATGCTGTTGCGAGAGGTACTGGAATAGCGTTGAAGAATGTTGATAAGTTTCCTTTCCTTATGCGATAGGAATGGCAAATATCATTAACCAATAAGTGAAAAGATCTCTTTCCAATTATGAATAGCATTATTCGTTTTATAGTTAAATATCATTTTATACTGCTATTCCTTGCATTAGAAAGTTTTTCCCTTTGGTTGCTTGCAAATCATACATACTACCAACGATCTAAGTTTGAAAATGCTACCCGGGCAATAACGGGTTACGTATATAACAAAATTGATAATGGAAGGCAATACCTTGGGCTATTGGCTGTCAACGAACAGTTGGCAAAGGAAAACCTTGATCTGCGTAATCAGATTTCAAAGTTAACTGTTAACCTCGAAAGACTACAGCTATCGAAGAGCGATACCCTATCTAATTCACAGTACCAATTTATCCCGGCCAGAGTTGTAAATAATTCTACCAACAAGCGATACAATTTTTTAACCATAAATATAGGGAAAAATGATGGGGTGGAACGAGAAATGGGTGTTGTAACCAACAATGGTATTGTGGGGATTGTTGCCGGAGTTTCTGAGCATTACTCAACGGTTATATCCCTGCTCAACATCGACCTAAAAATATCGGCCAAGCTTAAACAATCTCATTACTTTGGATCATTATATTGGGATGGAAGAAATTATCGGGAAGTAATTTTTACAGAAATACCTCAACATGTAAACATGAATATTGGAGATACTATAGTAACGAGTGGTTTCTCTGCAATTTTCCCTCCAAACATAAATTTGGCAACAATTAAATCGTTCGACACAAAATCTGGAAATTTTTACACAGTAAGAGCCAAACTAATGAACGACTTTAAACAGCTGTATTATGTTTGGGTGGTTAAAAACCTACATGAAGATGAAAGTGAAAAACTAGAATCAATGGGAATGTAAACTATAATGTATAAAGAACTTTTAAAATATCTAGGACTTTTCATTCTGCTGGTTTTCCTTCAGTTGTTTCTTTTCAATAACATCCAGCTAAGCGGATATATCAACCCATATTTCTATATCCTTTTCATCCTTTTGCTTCCTTATGAGACACCAGGTTGGCTCTTACTTTTTTTAGGTTTTCTAACTGGGCTAATCATTGACACACTTATGAATACATATGGGACCCATTCATCTGCTACACTTCTTATGGCTTTTTTTCGTCCTTATTTTTTAAACTTCTTAACCGAACGGGATGATATTGAGAAAAAGGGAAGTCCATCCATGTCACAAAATGGATTCAATTGGTTCCTTCGGTATACCGCCACCCTTACCGTTGCACATCATCTAATGCTTTTCCTTATTGAAAGTTTTACTTTTATTAATATTGGAGCAACACTATGGCGAACAGTATTAAGTTCACTGGTAACATTATCATTTATAATAACTTCGCAATTCCTATTTATACGTCGAAAATAAAATCAATCAAAGGTGTCGCAGAACGTAAGTACAGATAAGCGTAATATCTTTGCAGTAGTGATTTTGCTGGTGTTTCTGGTAATACTGATTCGTCTATTCTTACTACAAGTAGTTGATCATTCCTACAGATTATCTGCAAGTAATAATATACTCCGACAAGTTACACAATATCCAGCCAGAGGTCTTATTTACGACAGAAATGGGGAACTTCTCGTTTACAATCAGGCCACCTATGATCTTATGGTTATCCCCCGTCAGGTTCAAGTTTTTGATACCATAGAACTTTGTTCGATTCTTGGAATTACACGTGATCAATTGGAGATAAACTTACTGGAAGCCAAACGGCACTCATCATTTAGACCTTCCATTTTGCTTAAACAACTTTCAGCCCAGGATTATGCAGTTCTTCAAGAAAAACTCTTTAAATATCCTGGGTTTTATGTTCAACCCCGAACGTTGAGGGCTTATCCTAAAAGTATTGCATCACACATACTTGGCTATGTTGGAGAAGTAGATGATAAGGTTATACGCAACAATCCCTACTACAGGATGGGCGATTACATAGGAATAAGTGGGATTGAACGCAGCTATGAAACCGAACTTAGGGGGCAAAAAGGAGTAAATGTTTATGTAGTTGATGTACATAATCGTATTAAAGGATCATATGCCGATGGAAGATACGATACAACAGCAATTCTAGGCAAAAATGTAACCTGTACTATTGATGCAAATCTGCAGGAGTATGGTGAACGATTGATGCAAAATAAGATTGGAGGCATTGTTGCCATTGAACCTAGCAGCGGTGAGGTTCTTGCTATGATTACAAGCCCTAATTATGATCCTAACCTTCTTGTAGGTCGTCCTCGTACGGGAAATTTTCGCGAATTGGAAACCGATACCCTTAAACCTCTTTTCAATCGTGCTCTTATGGCGCTTTATCCTCCAGGATCTACCTTTAAGGTTGTGAATGCCCTGATTGGACTTCAGGAAGGTATTGTACGCCCTCAAACCCGATACTATTGCGATGGAGCCTACCGAGTGGGGCGAGGTGTCGGTTGTCATCATCATCCATCACCTTCCGATTTGGTTCAATCTATCCAGGTATCCTGCAACACATACTTTTGTAACGTATTTCGTAACATAATTGATAAATATGGAACTGGCGGAGTTGAAAGAGGGTTTACAACATGGAAAAACCATGTTGAATCATTTGGGTATGGTAAGAAACTAAACATTGATCAACCAAATGAACTAGCGGGCATAGTTCCAAGCATAGAGTTTTATGACAGGTACTTTCGCAAAGGAGGATGGAATTCGTTGACCATCATTTCTTTGGCAATAGGTCAAGGAGAGTTGGGTACAACACCTTTACAAATGGCCAATATGGCAACAGCCATTGCCAATCATGGCTTTTACTTTACACCCCATTTAGTTAAATCCATTGAAGGGGAAGCTGATATAGAACCAAGATTCAAACTCAAGCACTATACCACCATTGATTCTCTGTGGTATAACTATATCATTGAAGGAATGGACTTGGCCGTAAATGGAGAACCGGGTAGCGGGAGTACTGCTCGTATTGCCGCAATTCCTGGCATTACTGTTTGTGGGAAAACAGGCACATCCCAAAATCCACATGGGAAGGATCATTCTGTATTCATCGCTTTTGCCCCAAAAGATGATCCCCAAATAGCCATAGCTGTATATGTAGAGAATGCTGGATTTGGTGCTACTTGGGCCGCTCCTATTGCCAGCTTAATGATAGAAAAATATCTAACCAATAAGGTGAAAAGAATTTGGCTAGAGCAAAGAATATTAGACGCTGTTTTGCTTGATAGGTATGAGAAGAAGAAATAGGATATATAAATGGCTCGATTGGCCAACTGTTATTCTTTACCTAATCCTTATGGTAATGGGTTGGTTTAACATTTACGCTGCTGTTTTCTCCGAAGAACATGTTAGTATTTTTGATACGACTCAGCGTTATGGAATGCAGCTAATCTGGATATTAGCAGCAATTCTCATTGCAATCATAGTTCTTTCAATTGATTCCCGGTTTTATTACATTTTTGCAAATTACTTATACTTGCTTGTTATTTTCATATTAATTCTGGTGCTCTTTTTCGGGGTTGAAGTAAATGCCTCAAAATCTTGGATACAATTAGGCACTTTTAGGATTCAACCGGCTGAATTTGCCAAATTTGTTACTGCGCTAGCGTTGGCAAGATTAATGAGTGTTTATGGATTTAAACTAACCTCATTCAATTCCTTCTTCAAAATAGCAGCTGTTATTTTAACCCCCGTATTACTTATTATACTGCAGAAAGACATTGGCACTACAATGGTTTTTAGCGCATTCATATGGGTTCTTTACCGTGAAGGCTTGCCTGGATGGGTTCTTGCTTTTTTTGCGTTTGTAGTAGGCTTATTTATCCTTGTATTGTTATTTAGCAAGTTTACAATTCTTGCAGGTTTACTTATCCTAACCCTTCTTCTTTTCGGATTAATTAGTAAACGATACCGTGATACCATTCGCTTCTCATTTGGCATAATTGGTTTAATGGCATTGCTTTTTGGTGCTTCTGAATTTTTCGACTTAGAAATATCTCCCTACTATTTACTCTTAATTCCCATCGGCATTGGAATACCCTTTGCATTAATATATGCCTTCAAGCATAAAGTGAAGCATGTTTTATATATGCTCTCATTTCTAATTGTCACCTCCGCCTTTAGTTTCAGCGTAGATTATATTTTCAATAACGTTTTGGTAAGCCATCATCGCGATAGGATTAATGATATGCTGGGCATAGAATCAGATCCTTTGGGTTGGGGGTACAATGTGAACCAATCAAAAATTGCCATTGGTTCAGGAGGTTTATATGGAAAAGGATTTTTAAATGGCACACAAACCAAGTACAACTTTGTTCCTGAGCAAAGCACAGATTTTATTTTCTGCACTGTTGGAGAAGAATGGGGTTTTGTTGGCTCTCTCGTCGTAATATCTCTTTTTGTTTTTCTACTTCTGAGGTTAATCAAAATAGCCGAACGACAACGAGAATCATTTTCCCGGATCTATGGATATGGTGTAATATCCATACTTTTCTTTCATATTGCCGTAAATATTGGGATGACCATTGGGCTATTCCCTGTAATTGGAATTCCGCTACCGTTTTTTAGCTATGGGGGGTCTTCGCTTTGGTCGTTTACCATACTACTCTTCATCTTCCTTAAGCTCGATAGTTCCCGAATGGATTGATCCATCATTCCAGCCCGATGGAATAATACCATATTCCAGGATAACATAATCAATTAAATCGGGGAAGAACATTTCAAACTGGTTACGAATAAATAAGTAGTTATTTCTTAGAGTAGTAATTGCAAAATCAGTTTTGTCTGGTAGTGAAGTTACTTTGCTCATAATTTTTAGTGCACCCTCAACCCCCTCGATTGTGTGATAGCTGTAAAACCTATTGCTCTGGATAATAAACGGCAATATACTCTTTACAGATGAAGGTAACTCTCTGTATCGCTGAACCATTTGGTAGTAAAACTTTCGGGTAAATCCTTTGAGTGGGTAAGGAGAAAAAGTTTCCCAGTATCGAGCAAGAAAATGATCGTAGAATACATCTACTACAACACCAGCATATTTTCTATAACCCTCTCTGAAAAGCAAGCGAACTTCATAGGTGGCATCATGGTTATCAGTGAAATAATCAATGGCACGATGTAGAAAAATTCCTTTCTGAACCCCTTCGTTATAACGATTCTGATAGCGACCTTTGATAAAATCTCCAATAAAATTACCCATCCTAATGTCAACATTATCTCCAGAAAGGTATAGGTGGGCTAAAAAATTCATGAATTTT
>CAZDXY010000070.1:0-19687 GCA_964509385.1 uncultured Rikenellaceae bacterium | reverse complement strand
AGTTGTGAATTGCTTTCAGATTGTATCTTTGACTTATTGAACACAGCATACCCTAAGGTAAAAAACTTTGCTACAGCTCATTAAGTCAGAAATTAGAAACAAAAAAAGTGTTCAATACTAAATCCTCCCAGATGGTTTGGGGGGATTTTTTGTTGAAGTTAAGTCCGAGTGCGACTTATAGTATAGTTTGGGGGGATTTTGAAGTGAAGTCCGAGTGCGACTTAAAGTCGCACCCGGACTATGCGGCTATATCTAAAACAACTCTAGCTGCTGCGGTTCTGGGCTTGGCTTTACCGGTTTTGTAGAATGGAATAGATCCATGCTTCCAAACTGCTTGTCGGTAATACACAGTATACCAATGTACCCGTTGGGTGGGAGAAACGATTTAACCCTTTTGATATGCACATTGGCATTCTCACGGCTGGGGCAGCACCGGGTATAAATGGAAAACTGGAACATGGAGAAACCATCCTTTAGTATGCTCTTACGGAACTGAGCATAGTTTTTCCTATCCTTCCTGGTTTCGGTAGGAAGATCAAATAGAACGAGTACCCACATAACTCTGTACTGATTTAATCGATCGGTTGAGGTCATAACTCAGGTGTTTTAAATACTCATCGGGTCACTTTATGTTGGACAAAGTGTCACCCCGTGAGTATTTAGAGAGTTGGGTAAAGCAACCTGCGACTTACCCCTTCGAAGCACTCAAATAGCGATGCTGTAGTTCTTTGCGTAGCAATCATCAAGGGGCTAGCTTTCCCCTCAATCCTAACATCCAATGCTGGGATAACCAGCAAACGGGCTTTAATCTCAGTGGTCAGCTCACTTACATCCTCAAAATCTCTTAGGATTTCAAGCACAACCCCATCAACAAAAGGTCGGTAAGGCTCCATAATATCATCGGCAAGGCAAAAGGCATTGTAACGGTTGTGATGATGAATCCCAAGGGTTGGCAAGAGACCCGTTGCCACTAAGCTGCGAGCCACAATGGCCCTAAGCACAGCGTATCCATAGTTGAGCAGATTGTTGGGATCATCGTCAAACCTACCCCGGGTAAAATTATCATCGAGAACCCCCTGAAAAACATTCTTCCAGTAAAAGGCTGCTGCCCTACCCTCATAGTTATCAGGGTCCCCGCTATGAACGCTTCGCTGCCAGTATAGCATTGGTTCCACATCAACCTTCAATTTCTTTAGCAGTGCGGCTTGATTGCCGATCTTTGCCTGTACGGTTTGCTGCCAAAGCTGCTTTTTCAGTGGTACGCTGGCCGCAATTTGGGTTGCATACCGCTCGGCTTGTAGGGTATTCCCCTCAAGTGGCATAAACAAACCCGATGGCATATGCTTCTCGTTACAGGTGATCATTGCTGTGTTGTTTGATAAAAGAGCATTTAGCAAAGGATGCGATACGGTAATTTGAGGGTGATCGAGTAAAACTACGCCAATATCCTCAATGGGAATGGTAATACTATCAGTCTGGGCGCGACTTTGAGTCGCACTCGGACTGATACTGATAGCCTCTTTTTGCACCACCAGCTGCCTATCCTTCATGCTAAGGTATGCTGGATTGCCGAAGTAAAGTGTACGTTTTATCATGGGTTCAACTTTAAAGTCGGGGCACGACTTAAAGTCGCACCTCGATTATTGACTATTTTAGCAGATCAGCTCCAACCCAAACTCTGCTACCCTCTCAGTCCGGGCGCGACTTTGAGTCGCACTCGGACTGATACTGATAGCCTCTTTTTGCACCACCAGCTGCCTATCCTTCATGCTAAGGTATGCTGGATTGCCGAAGTAAAGTGTACGTTTTATCATGGGTTCAACTTTAAAGTCGCACCTCGACTATCGACTATTTTAGCAGATCAGCTCCAACCCAAACTCTGCTATCCTCTCCCTGCTTATCAACTTCCCATTTCGCATCCCAACAATATCTGGGTACGACGAGAACTCCCATTCATCATTGCGTTTCACCAACCCATCCTTTACCGGGTTAAAGTTGATGTAATTGAAGCAGACATTTGGGTACTGCAATTCAGGATGCTGAACATTTATGGTTGTCAAACCCTTATCAACATAGTATGCACGGGCAGCCTTATCGTTCTGGGTTAGGCAGATGGCTTTGGTCTCGCTTCTGAAAAGCGATCCAGTCCAATTATTTTGCTTATTAATTGCTCGTGTGTATGATGCAAGCATTACACCTATTGAATGCTGAAACGATTGGGTTTTTGAATTAGTAGTATTAGTCCGGGCGCGACTTTGAGTCGCACTCGGACTAATACACGACAAGCCTTGAGTAGTAGCCTGAGCATCCTTCGCAACAGGTAATTCCACCTCATTTACATACACCATTAAATGGAAGTGGTTGGGCATTAAGCACCAAGCCAGTAAATCGGCATAGGGCAAAACATGCTTTTTAATCTTCTCAAGAAAAAACAAATAGTTCTCCCTGTTGAAGAAGATACGCTGGCGGTTATTGCCCTGATTGTAGATGTGGTAAAGATGGCCTTGTTCGAATATCATAACTTTAATTTGGCATGTCCGGGCGCGACTTAAAGTCGTACTCGGACAGGCTATTTTTAAACTTGCAGTTTAAACCAAATTGCCAATGCAGTTGATTTTTACTTTTGTTGGATTTAATGAAAACAATGCACTCAAACTTTGCAATAAAATATACCTCTTACTTTGCTTAGAATTTACATCATCAACTAATTGTGTTTCTAGATGATGTCTAAATACCCAGTATTTCTCCCCCAACTTCTGCACCCTGAATAGTTTATCGCTAATCGCCCTATAATCATTATTTATCCTAGCATTCTCAACCTCTTCATTTGTCATCCCCAGCACAAACATCTCATTCTGCTGCATGTTAAGGTGTAGTATAAGGTTTGGTTCTGGGAGAAGATTTAGAAAACTTTCAGGGAAAGTACCCTCTGGTTTTTGCTGTATGGTATCCCATACCTCGTTTGTATTTGAAATAATTACAGGCAACCCATACTTTTTACGCTCAACGGCTTGCCAGAAGGTGCATATATGCTCAACCTTATTGCCATCCTTATCGGTGTATATAGCAATATGGTGATTGTTGCCTGGCTTTACAAAGCCAATATCCTTGCCCTTCTCGTCCTTTCGTGCAGGAACAACTGCCGAGAGCCCGGTGTGGCAACGAACTGACCTAATAGGTCTATCTAGACCTTCGTCCTCGTACCATTTTAAAATCATATCATTGCATTGGACATCCTTAAATGCCTCTTTGGGCTTTCCATTAAACTTTTCCAGTCTTGCTTGGAGTATCCTTTTTATATTACCATCAATTACCTTATCAGCCTTATTGAAGTTAACATCTACATTATACTTAATCACATACTCATCGGTGTAGCAAGAACCGTATTCAAGTGGTATCAACTTTTCATTATCAATATAAATAGGCTCTTTTTTGATTGAGGCCAAAGCTTTCTTTGTATCCCCTTCAAATTTATCCAAACGCTCCTCAACAAGTTGTTTAATGAGAGGTTTAAAAATTAGGTGAGAATTCTCGAAAAGGTATTTTAAAGGTTTTTTCTCCTCTACCTTTTTAATCTTTCCATATACACTTTCCTCACTCAATGCACCACGAGGGACAATAATACCTGTTTGAACCACTTTTTTATTCCCTCTTTTCCCAATCTTTCGCTTGCCCACTACAGCAACCTTTTTACCCGCTTTGAATGAAACTAGGATATTTGCAGCCTTCTCCTCAACCTGTTCCACTGTAAAGGGTTGTTCGCCAACAATATATTTCTCTAATAGATTTAACTTTTCCCGATATTCCGCAGAAAGGCTATCAACATCTCTTTGCATATCCTCCCGGGTTTTGCTGGAACTAAGCGTATTGAACCTCTGTATATACCCCTGCTTAGTGCAAGCAATGGTAAGCGCATCAATGGCATGATGCCTGTGATCATCGCGTTTTGTCCAACCTGAAATAACCTCCTTGGCGTGCTTGTTCTTACCATGTTCACTTTCCCACTCCTTAATCTCAGTCAGCCCCAACTCCTTGTATTTTGGGAACTGTAGGTTCATTGTAACATCGTCCCACCCCCATAAATGGCGAAGTTCAGCCGTAACAGTTCCTGAGGTTGACCATACGTTATGGCAAATGGTTTGTAAAATCTCTCGTGCTTTTCGGGCTATGTACTGGCTTTCTCTGAGCTGGCGGTCGATAAAGTTTTGAGGAATCTTATCCTCGGTCATCAAAAGTTTATCTCGCTTGGCTTTACCTATGACTTTGCTGGAAAAAAGTTTATTCACCCTATCGACATACGCCGCAAGAGCCTGCTCCGATTTCCCTTTCATAAAATCATACGCAGTACGATCACCCTTGTCAGTATTGCATCGCCTATGGGCAAGGGTCTTATTGCTCTGCGAATCATCAAATAGTTTAGATTTAGGGATAATGTGTTCAATATCCACATCACTCCCCTTTATAGCTTCGGTTAAAGAAATGGGCTGTCCGCAGTAAATACAAATTGCGTTAAGCTTTTTATCTTCATTATCCATCTCCTCGTAAAGTCGCCATTTTATGATATTATTTCTTGTTGCCCTTAAACCAAATTCTTGAAGTTTTTTTTCAATCTGCTCATTTTCCCTTTCCCTTTTGCTTAAAAATCTTGATGTATCGCTCCGTTCCTCCTTACTTTGCTTTAGTTCCCTTGCCAGTTCAACTCTTATTTCGTCGGGCTTGCCATACTTCTCAATAATTGCATTTACAACGTTAACCATCTGGTTTAGAATTTTCTCAACAATTGGTTGACGTAGCGTGTTATTGGCAATTGGTTTAAGCTTATCAAGTAAATTCCGTTTTATATTTTCATCTTTTGTAAGGGAGTTTGAATGGTCGTAACCTGCAAAGCACATTGCATCACTATAAACAAAGCCCTCCATTAGATATGGCAGTATCTTCCGAATTGCTTTTGCCGATTTATTCCCAAAGCCCCCTTTGGTTAAGTCGAGTTTTGCTAGTTTATCAGCAATATCGGGTTTAATATTGAATTTTTTCTGTAATACTTTGCTGCACTCGTCAATATCGCTTAAAGAGTATATAGTGTGCCATAACTGGTAGTAGGGCTCGTTTTCGATTTTGGGGTCGACAAATTTCACTTTATTTTCACTCAGAATTTCACCTGTCTTCCTGTCGTATAGATAGCATAACTCATTCTTTTCGATTGTCTCAAAATCAAATTTAATAAGATGTTTATAATCCTCTGGCCTATCAAAACAACTTAATATTGCCATTTTGGTAACATTGCCTTTTATACCATTGGCTATTTGCTTGTTGAAAAAGCATTCATTCTTGTTCAGTCCTAGTATTTTAATTATATCGGTTTGAGTTAGTTTATCATTATTTTCAAGATGGTTGAAAAGAGCCTGTTTTTCTTCAAGTGTTAGATCTTTTTTACTTCCAAATTTGTTTTCAATCCTTATGTTGTTTACATTCTCCCAGACTTTGGCAATTTGAAAAATTGGTGAACTGCGAGGAGCTACCTTAGGTCCAACAAAATACTCTTTTCCATCCTTACCGTTACACAAGAATCCCTCAAATTCGCAAACGGATACCAACCCCTTTTGAGATTTTAGTGGACGCTGATAGTAAATAATTTCATTCCTAACCCTTTCAATAAACTTATTGGTGATAACATCTGGATAATGAACTTGCTGTAGTTTGCATATTGCCTCATACTCCTCAATATATGCCTCACGGGGAAAGATATTCTCTTTAACCCGAAAGAACTCATTGTTTGAAAGATGCTGCTGAAAATATTGCCCAATGGTTAGGTTCTTATCCTTAATGGTTTGATGTCGGCTTTTTACCTCGGCAACGTACTCCGTATCCTTTTTATCCATGTTGGCTTCGCTTCTGCCACTTTTGTACCCCCGTTTCTGATTAAGCCAAAGAAGTAAACGGCCTAATTCCTTGAGGGATATTTTTGACGTTACCGCTTTACTACGCAACTCCCATAGTTGCTTCTTAGGTAAGTTCTTCTCTTCCTCAGTTGGGTACATCTTAGTTCTTATCAACTCATTTACAAGATATTTCCTACGAAGCTGGTAGCGATCGTAACCCTTTCGGGTGGTTCGCATTTTTGTTCTAATAGAATTTCGGCTCTCTCCAGTTCCCTTTTCAAAATCTTTTCCCTCAGTTCCCTCATAGGGTATAATCCTGCTTCCTAAGCCAAGTATCTCTCTTTTAACTTCTCCGTTCTGTTCTTTCTCTGAAATAACAGCCCAGCCAATGGATGCCGAGCCGAGGTCGAGCCCTAAAATTTTTTTCATAGCCTATTGATTTATTGGTATTATCGTATTATATTTGCATTACAATCTGAAGCAATTCACAATAAGGATTATTCCGTTGTGAAAACATTTAAGGCGGCGCAAGTCGCCTTTTTTTATTTATTGAGATGAAGAACTTTTAATGGCTTCTAAATTTATCAATAAATATATTAACATCCAAACCATTAGCCTTTAATGCCATTTTCAATATCAGGAATACGAAAAATATATTTTTTCATACCCCCCCCTTTTTTTTACACCACACCAATTGTATATTTTTATTTTTTTAAACATTACCCCCTATTTATTTCATATCATATTAAATATTTTTTACATTTGCACATTCTTAACCCCTAAATTATTTTGTATGCCACAGCTAAGATTTAAAGCTGTTGAGGAAGCCCTCCAGCGCCCACTAGTTCCCTTTAAACATGACAATGAGAAAATATCTGACCTTTTTGGTGTTAATGTTTTCGATCGCGAGAAGATGCAGCGCTACCTTTCGTCCGAAGCCTTTGAGAGTGTGATTAGCGCCATTGATGAAGGACGACGCATTGATAGAAAAGTAGCAGCCCAGGTTGCAGCTGGAATGAAGGCCTGGGCCTTGGACCGGGGTGCTACACATTACACCCATTGGTTTCATCCGCTAAATGGCGCCACTGCCGAGAAACACGATGCCTTTTTTACGCTGGGTAAAAATGGTATGGCCTTCGAAACCTTCAGCGGCGAACTGCTGGTTCAGCAGGAACCTGATGCATCGAGCTTTCCCAGCGGTGGCATTCGTAATACATTCGAGGCCAGGGGGTACACTGCATGGGATCCATCGTCACCCGCCTTTGTGCTGGAACAAACCCTGTGCATACCCACCATTTTTGTTTCATACACCGGCGAAGCCCTCGATTTCAAAACACCACATTTGAAATCACTCACAGCATTGGACAAAGCCGCAACGGATATTTGTAGCTACTTCGACAAGGATATCAAAAAGGTTTTCTCTACCCTTGGCTGGGAGCAGGAGTACTTTTTGGTTGACGAAGCGTTATACAACGCTCGTCCCGACCTTGCGCTAACCGGACGAACACTAATGGGACACGCAGCGGCTAAGGATCAGCAGTTGGAGGATCATTACTTCGGTTCAATACCCGAAAGGGTGAGCAGCTTTATGCGAAATTTCGAGATCGAATGTTACAAGTTGGGAATACCCATAAAAACAAGACACAACGAGGTGGCTCCCAATCAGTTTGAGTGTGCTCCCATATACGAGGAGGCCAACCTGGCGGTTGACCATAACCAACTACTCATGTCGTTGATGGATAAGGTTGCCCGCAAACATCATTTCAGGGTTTTGTTCCACGAAAAACCCTTTAAAGCAATCAATGGTTCTGGAAAACACTGCAACTGGTCGCTTTTAACAAATACTGGGGTTAACCTTCTCTCGCCGGGGGGAACACCCAAAAATAATCTGCAATTCCTAACTTTTCTGGTTAACACCTTAAAGGCTGTTCACGACCATTCTGCCTTATTGCTAGGAAGTATTGCCAGCGAGGCCAATACGCATAGGCTTGGAGCCAACGAGGCTCCTCCTGCTATCATGTCGGTTTTTATTGGCAAAACTCTTAGCCGTGTTCTCGATGAACTGGAGGAGAGGGTGCATGACAAAAAGATGACCCCCGATGAAAAAACCGAACTTAAACTGGATATAATTGGGAAAATTCCGGAAATACTTCTTGACAACACCGATCGTAACCGCACATCTCCCTTTGCTTTCACTGGCAACCGATTCGAATTCAGAGCCGTAGGCTCTTCGGCAAGCTGCGCATCCCCAATGATTGTATTAAACACAGCAATGGCCGAACAGCTTAGCCATTTTAAAAAGGAAGTCGACTCACTAATCGAGAAGGGAGTTAAAAAGGACGAAGCCATACTGCAATGCATTCGTAAAGTGATTATTGCATGCAAAAAAGTCCGATTTGAGGGTAATGGATATAGCCGTGAATGGATTGAGGAGGCCCAAAAGCGCGGATTGCCAAACATTCCCAATGCACCTGAAGCATATAAAACCTTCCTGCTGGCATCATCAAAGAAACTTTTCAGCAGTTTTTCTGTTCTATCCGAACGTGAACTTCATGCTCGCTACGAGATTAGAAATGAGATATTTGTAAAGAAAGTACAGATTGAAGCTCGGGTTTTGGGCGACCTGGCGATTAACCATATTGTGCCCTCAGTAATTGCATATCAAAATGTCCTTATCGAAAATGTAAAGGGTATCAAAGCGCTGTTCTCCGATGAAAAAGAGTATATAGAACTTGCTAACCCGCAGATTCAAACCATAAAAAAGATTTCGGAACACCTTAGAGTAGTACGCGAAAAAGTTAAAGAGATGGTCGATAAGCGCAAAGAGGTTAACCTGATAGAGGATATTCCACAACGTGCAGAAGCCTATAGTAAAGTCATCAAACCTTTTGTCGAAGAGATCAGGTATCATATCGACAAGTTGGAGCTTATTGTTGATAACCAGATGTGGCCCCTGCCAAAGTACCGGGAACTACTTTTTATACGATAGCAAAAAAATTGCTTTATCTGAAAGTCAATGCCAAAAAGAAATCTAATGAACATGCCCGTTCATTTTTGAATGTCAATTATAGAAATTTCAAAAATATGTTTACTTTTACATGGTTTAGCCAAAGGGATTTTATTTGCTAGCACAATAAAAAGCCTTGGTTATACGTATCAGTTCATTATAATGGTTTAGCATTGAAAAACACGGCGCAATGAGATTGATAGCAAAGTTATTACTTGTATTTGTCTTCATAGGTATCTTTATCGATGGAGTAGCCCAAACCAATCGAATTAAAAGAGCAAATGCTCTATATGAGGCTGGCGGATACTTCGAAGCAATCGAACTATACAGGCGTGATCTGGACAAAGTTGCAAGGGAGGAAATGGGCTTGTACCTCACAAGAATTGGCGATTGCTATCGAATGATTGGCAATGCCCGACAGGCAGAAATTTGGTACTCCAAGGCAATCCTACGCGATCCTCCCGACCCTCGTGTGTATTACTATTACGCTGAGATGCTGAAGATGAGCGAAAAGTACGATGAAGCCCTAGAGCAATACATCAAATATAAAGAGTTGGTTCCCAACGATCCCCTTACCGACTTTGGCATACAATCGTGCGAACTTTCAAAAAAATGGATCGAAAGTCCTTCGGGCTATGAAATAGTAAACATGAGGGCTATCAATAGTCGCCAGAGCGATTTTAGCCCAGCTTATGCCTCTGAAGACTACACCATACTATTCTTTACCAGCTCCCGCGATGAAGCTACCGGCACTAAGAATCATGCTGGAACCGGAGAAAAGTTCACTGATATTTTCATCACTCAGCGCGATAGAAGAGGCAGTTGGAGTTCACCTCGTCCTTTGGATGAAAGCATTAATACACCCAACGATGAAGGAACGCCTTCACTTTCAGCTGACTTTAATAAGCTTTACTTCACACGTTGCCGCACAAGTAAGCGCAATAAGTTGGGTTGCGAAATAATGGTCAGTGAAAGAAGAGAACAGGGATGGCTATCACCGGAACCAATACCCATTGCAGCCGATAGCATGGTGGTAGCACACCCCGCCATTTCGAATGATGAGCTCACCCTTTACTTCGTTAGCAATATCCCCGGAGGTTATGGTGGCAACGATATATGGAAAGTTACCCGTAATTCACCCTCCGATAGTTGGGGTGATCCGGTAAATCTAGGACCCGACATTAACACCAGAGGGAATGAAATGTTCCCATTTATCCATTCAGATGGCACACTTTACTTCTCATCCGATGGCCATCCGGGGATGGGTGGACTTGACATTTTCAGAGCAAAACCCAAAAGTGATGGCAATGGTTGGGAAGTCGAAAATATGCGTTACCCCATTAATTCTCCCTCCGATGACTTTGGTATTATCTTCGAAAAAGAAAGGGAAGCCGGTTACTTTTCATCGCGCAGACGCGATGTGGGCGCCAGGGGCGGCGACAATATTTACCTGTTCTATCTACCCGAACTGATCTTTAACCTGATTGGTGAGGTAAAAGACGACAAAACAGAATTGCCGCTTGCCAATGCATCAGTTCAGATGATCGGCAGCGATGGTCTTATTGTCAATGCTAAAACTGATGCAAGGGGAGGATTTAAGTTTTTGCTAAACCCCGGTACAGATTATGTGTTGATCGCCTCACGTGAGGGATACCTTAATGGTAAAGGACGAGAAACAACCAGAGGCGTGCAGCTAAGTAAAGACTTTGAAATGACTATAATGCTCACATCAACAGCAAGACCCATTGAACTGCCAAACATCTTCTACGATTACGATCGCTGGGAACTTCGTCCAGAATCAATGGCTGCTCTCGATAGATTAGTAGAGGTGCTTAATGATAACCCAACTATAATTATCGAACTTGGTGCCCACACTGATAATCGGGGTACATTGGAATACAACTATGAACTATCACAAAAGAGGGCACAGTCGGTAGTTAATTACCTGATTGACAAAGGCATTTCAACTGAAAGGTTGCGCGCAAAAGGATATGCACAGTCTCAACCAAAACTAGTTGATGAGCAATTAGTTAAACAATATCCATTCCTTACGATAGGTGCAACTCTTAATCAACAGCAGATTGATAATTTATCCAACGAGGAACAAAAGGAAACGGTTCATCAAATCAACAGAAGAACAGAATTCAGAGTACTTAGCACAGACTTTAAAGCTGAATAGCTATCAATGAGCAATAGTAAATCGATGATTAGACTCATAATCATAATATTGCTTTCCCTTAAGGTAATGCTTAGTTTTGGTCAAAAGATCTATCAAGGTGACTCGGCCAGTGAAGCTCAGGTAAAGGTTTTTGCAGTAGATGAACCCGAAGAAGCTGACATCTGGGTTTGCTTTGTTTGGGAAGAAAAAGAACTTACAAGAACTGGGCTTTGGATGGACATGCGCTACCCACATGAAGCTGAAATAATTATATTTTTTGTTGAAGAAGAAAGTGAAGCAGATTTAAAGATTTGGCTGGTTGATACCATTGAGGAGTCGAAATGGCTCAACGAGAAGAAGAAAAATTTGCTTACCGTAAAAAAACCAAAAAATTAACACTCATTATCTTTAATACATCTGATGTTAAATGATTCTCGATATTCCCAAAGGGGTGTTTCAGCATCAAAAGAGGATGTTCATGCAGCCATAGGTCACCTCGAAAAAGGTCTTTTTCCCAAAGCATTCTGTAAAATTGTTCCCGATTTTCTGAGTGGAAGTGATGGTCACTGCGTAGTTATGCACGCTGATGGTGCAGGAACAAAATCATCACTGGCGTACATGTACTGGAAAGAAACTGGAGATTTGTCGGTTTGGAGGGGCATTGCTCAGGATGCTATAGTTATGAATATTGATGATTTGCTGTGCGTTGGAGCATCCAATAATATCCTCCTCTCATCAACCATAGGAAGGAACAAAAACCTGATTCCCGGGGAGGTAATCTCCGAAATCATTGTGGGAACCGAGGATTTCTGCCAACAAATGCGTGATATGGGAGTTGGTATCCATCTTACCGGTGGTGAAACCGCAGATGTGGGCGATCTGGTGCGTACTATTATTGTTGACTCAACCGTTACAGCCCGTATTCAGAGGAAAGATGTTATCAACAATGGCAACATTCGCAGCGGAGATGTGATTGTTGGATTGTGTTCCTACGGACAAACCAGCTACGAAAAAGAATACAATAGCGGTATGGGCAGCAATGGGCTTACCTCGGCGCGGCACGATGTTTTTGGCAAGTACCTGAAAGATAAGTACCCCGAAAGCTACGATCCTTCAATCAACAATAATCTGGTTTATAGTGGAAATTATCGGCTTACCGATTCGGTTGAAGAAATTGGTATAACTGCCGGGAAAATGGTATTAAGCCCTACCCGCACCTATGCCCCTGTAATTAAAGAAATCCTAAACCATTACCGACCGGTTATACATGGCATGGTGCATTGTTCGGGTGGAGCACAAACCAAAGTTCTAAACTTTGTAAACAACCTTCTAGTCATTAAGGACAACCTCTTCCCAACCCCTCCTCTCTTCAGAATTATTCAAAAGGAGTCGAATACTCCTTGGCAGGAGATGTACAAGGTTTTCAACATGGGGCATAGGTTTGAAATTTACGTTTTCCCCGAGTATGCTGATGATATTGTGGCCATTGCCAAAGAGTTTGGGTTGGATGCACAAATCATTGGATCGTGTCATAAACAGGATGAAGGCAATAAGCTAAAAATAAGGAGTGAACATGGAGAATTTGAGTATTCATAATACCCAATAATATTCGATACAATAAAAACGCCCCGATTTCTCGAGGCGTTTTATATTTACTGTAAACTGCTTGTTTGACCTATTTCAGACCATGCTTTTTCACAAAACCCTCAAGAACACCTTTAAGGTCTGGTTTTCCTATCTCAGCCAGATCGTAGTAAACACGAGTTGTAGGCTTCTTAATATTGATAATTCTCGAAAGATCAATGGGTGTACCTATGATCACTGTATCGCAATCGGTATTATTTATGGTTGCTTCAAGATCCTTTAGCTGCTGTTCTCCGTATCCCATTGCAGGAAGGATATTGCCAATGTTTGGGTAAATCTTGTAGGTCTCCTTAAGCTTTCCAACAAGGTAAGGACGAGCGTCAATCTCTTCGGATGCACCAAACTTACGTGCCGCTACAGTTCCTGCACCAATCTTCATTTCACCGTGCGTAAGGGTTGGGCCATCCTCTACAATAAGACAACGTTTTCCATTGATCAATTCTGGCTTATCTACAGTTATTGGAGAAGCACCATCAACAACAATAGCCTTTGGATTGCGACTGCGAATACTCTCGCGTACTGTCTGAATCCCCTCGGGTGATGCAGAGTCCATCTTATTGATAACAACAACATCAGCCATTCGTAAGTTAACCTCTCCCGGGTAGTAGCTAATTTCGTTTCCTGGCCTATGTGGATCGGCAACGGTGATAGTTAAATCGGGCTTGTAGAAAGCAAAATCGTTATTTCCACCATCCCAAAGAATAACATCACATCCGCTGGGATCCTTCTCGGCTTCACGAAGAATAGCTTCATAGTCAACACCTGCATAAATAACATTACCCCTCACAACATGTGGCTCATACTCTTCCATTTCTTCAACAGTACACTTGTGTTTTTTCAGATCGTCGACAATAGCGTATCGTTGAACCTTTTGAGCCACCAAATCGCCATAGGGCATGGGATGACGAATTGCAACAACCTTCAATCCCATTCCCATCAAATGCTCAATAACCTTGCGAGATGTTTGGGATTTTCCGCATCCAGTACGAGTAGCAACAACTGCAATAACAGGCTTGTTGCTTTTAATCATGGTTTCGCTTGGACCTAAAAGCATAAAATTAGCTCCTGCAGCATTAACCGTGGAACTTATCCGCATAACATGGTTGTAAGTTACATCGCTATAGGAGAAAACACAATCGTGCACATTTTTCTCTTTAATAACCTTCACTAAATCCTCCTCTGCTACAATGGGAATACCAGCAGGGTACAATTTACCGGCTAATTCAGCGGGATATTTTCTTCCATCAATGTCTGGAATCTGTGCTGCTGTAAAAGCAACCACATTGTACTGCTCGTTATCGCGGAAGAAAGTATTGAAATTATGAAAATCTCTTCCTGCAGCACCAATAATTACTACATTTCGCTTATTCATAAGAGTTATATTATTTGTTTTATAGATAATATGATGGTTTGTATACGATTACATATAAACACCTCGCAAAATTAAAAGTTTAAGCGGTAGTTTGAGATAAAAATTCAAGTTGGAAACTTGTTAAACGCTAAAAATATTTTGCAAACATCTGAATATAAGAACAAAAGCAGCTCCTATGTTAAGCAACATCTTTTAACAATTATGAATGGACTTAGAACGTTTTTAATTGCAATGAAATGAGACAAAGCTTAGGAGTCATCATTTTTTTATACTTTTACATAAATTTTTCCATCATGGATAGATTGCGGCTTTACACTAAGGGGCTTGTCAAGAAATATCGCTCTCGAACTGTTGTTAATCGGGTATCTGTTGAAGTAAGTCAAGGCGAAATTGTTGGATTACTCGGTCCAAATGGAGCAGGGAAAACCACCACATTCTACATGATGGTAGGGTTGGTTACTCCAAATGCAGGAAAGATTTTCCTTAATGACATTGATATTACCAAGGAACCTGTTTACAAACGTGCACAACGCGGAATTGGTTATTTGGCTCAGGAAGCATCGGTTTTTCGGAAGCTCAGTGTTGAGGATAATCTTAAAGCTGTTCTTGAAATGACTAAATTCTCAAAAGAATATCAACACGAGAAAGTGGAATCACTGCTCAATGAATTTGGACTTCAGAAAATCCGAAAAAGCCTTGGCATCCAGCTTAGCGGGGGCGAACGTCGTAGAACTGAAATTGCAAGAGCACTTGCACTTGAACCAAAGTTCATCCTTCTCGATGAGCCTTTTGCAGGAGTCGATCCAATTGCTGTTGAAGATATTCAGAATATTGTCGCTCATCTTAAAGACAGGAATATTGGCATCCTAATTACCGATCACAACGTACACGAAACTCTTTCCATTACCGATAGAGCATACCTGCTGTTTGAAGGGGAGATACTCAAATCGGGAAATGCCGAAGAACTTGCTGCCGATCCAGAGGTACGCAAGGTTTATCTTGGACAAAATTTTGAGCTTAGGCGTTAGGTCTATTTTGTCTTAAAATAATTAGAATATTATCTGAAATCCCATCCTAAGGCCAAACTTCTCAATATTAGGATGGTCTAAATGCGTTAGCCTCCAAAGTGCATCGAACCTAACCACTTTAAAAATATTCTCAACACCTACACTTGCTTCTAGGTATGGATTTGAAACTGAGTACAATCCAACGGGAAATTCATAAATATTTCGGTTTTCGTTGCGGATAGATCCAATAAGCCCTTTTGCTGCTACAACTTCTCTCCATTTAAGTTTCCTCATGATCGGAATCCTATTCAGGAAAAAGCCCTGAAAATGATGTTCGAGGTATAGGCTAATATACTGATCAGAAGCAAATTCGTAGTAGTTCATCATGTTGAATGCGTATCTATCAAATGCATAGGTTTCATTACCCTCATGGAGTTGAAGAAGTGGATATGGCACATCTCCAAAAATTTTCCCAGCATCGATGATATACCTAATGTAACCCAATGGGTTTATGTTTGTCTTATGGTAATAGTTAAAATTAACTTTAAGAAACGAAAAATCGCTAGCCAATCCCTTCAGGCTTCCAGTTAAGGTTAGGCTAATTTCAGGGTGTGTACTCCCAAGGCTTACTCTCTCGAATTTACCGGTAACAAATCGTTCATTTTTTACCCACCTTGTGTTAAGGGTGGCACTTGTTGTTGTTAATTTCTCGTAGTTCTGGCTTTGATCGGGACTAATAAAAGGGATATATTCGGTTGGAAATATTTCTCTGTTGGTTAGAGAAATTGTATTTGAAAAACCCGTGAACCACTCTTTGTGGTACTCCATTCGAATATCGTTAACAAGAGTAAGCTTATAGTTTGGATTTCGACGTAGAATAGATGTAAGAATATTGTCCTCAACAAGAGCATTGGGGCTTTGCCCCAACTGCTCAATATCCTTTGAGTACGATACCATTAAACTTTGGCGGGGCATATAACCAAACATATACAGCCCCTCAACACCCCATTTAAAACGCTCATCCTTATCACCATATGCAACAAATGCCGAAAGCATAAACTTTGTGCTAAACTTATTGCTTGTTCTTCCCGATAATCGAAATCGGTTTCCCTCAATCTCGTTAAAGCTAAAGGTTTTATAGTATGGACCTATCTCGAAGTAACCAATGATATAGTAATAGTTTACAAAAATTTCGTAGAGATCGAGAAAAGTCTTAAACATTGGCACCTGTTTAACCGTGTCGACCAAAGCGTAGATTCCTGCCTCTTTTGGGCTTAGCTCAAATGGTCGAAGTTGGCTCCATAAAGTGTTATCAGAATTCAGGGCGTTTTCGGTAATGGCAACTCGCTCATTGCTTTGGGCAATTCTTTCGGGTATGGGCTCATTTATTAAAATGTTTCGGTGAACAGTAGTCTTCGTCCCAAAAAAACCCGTTGTTCTGTTGCTTAAATTAAAATCAGCAAAAATTTTGGTAACAACTGGAAACCAAATGGTATCGGCAATGGGTTCGTAGTCAATATTTGCCACTAAATCATTGACAAAATTAAGGTTAACACCCGCCGATAGGCGAACCTGTGCCTTAACAATGGACCATGTAGTATCGTTTACCCAAAAATCCCCAGTAAAAGTTGGCTCCTGTCGTCGCTTTGGTTTGAATGAAACCTGATAGCACCATCGGTTTTGAATAAAAGCGCTATCCACTAAATAGTATTTATAGTAAAAAAAACCTGAATTGGCAATGGGACTCACTAAACCCTGATCGAATACGTTAATATAATTATCGTATATGTTCACATTTTGGTAAAACTTACCTGTAAACTGAGATACACTCTCGTTTTCAAATCCTGAAATCTGACTAACCTTTATAACCTCATGCTCAACTTTGGGGCTTCGCTGAAAGTAATAATCCGAAACGGCCTCCGAAATAAAAATTGGTAAAAATACTTTACCTGTGATGGCATTGGTGTCAATATGATCAAATACAAAATGGAACTGCCTGAGCAAGCGTTTTTCCTTCATGCTCTCATCAACATTGTTCACGTCGATCTGTAACTTATTATAAACCTCTGATGCATAAGATTGAATGTTGTCAGGATTGTTTCTTGCCTTATTTGAAATGATATTCCTAATAATCCGATGCGCTGGATTTTCGCCCGGAACAATTACTACTTCATCAAGCATAACAGATTCAGGAATAAGTTCAATGTTAACTTCCTGATAAGCATATTTTCGAATTAGGATAGTTTGTGAGAGATAACCTACGTAGGAAATGGTAATTGAATCACCTGAATGCCTGGTTTCAAGAAAAAACCGACCCTCAAAATCTGTTATTGTTCCTATGTTAGTTCCCTTGAATGAAATGTTCACAAAGGGCAAGGGCTCTTTTGTATCAGCATCTTGGACAGAACCTCTAATTCTGGTAGTTTGTCCTATCGAACTCTTGGTAATACCCAAAACCACTAAAAAAAATAGTATGTTTTTTAAAAATCTATATGCTTTTTTATTTGTCAGCATGGATAATATTGCAATAATGTTCAATAAAACATTGTTAACGAAAGTAATTAAAAATTGAAATTTAATAATACATCGGTTGATATTAATTGTATCCTTGAAATCTTCTATGCTGCATTCTCAGCATTAATCTTTCTGTGAAGCCTAAAAGAAATTAGAATGCTAAACTCGAAAAGCAGCCATAAGGGCAAAGTAACAAGAAGAAGACTAATAACATCAGGGGGAGTAATAATGGCAGCAACCACCATAATTAGGATAAAAGCATGTCTACGATATTTTTTTAAAAACGCTGGGGTTACAATATTTACCTTGGTAAGGAAGAAAATAAGTATGGGGAGTTCGAATAGCAGCCCTGTTGCTAATGTTACCGATGCAACAGATGTAATATATGAACTTAGGTTAATTTGATTTACAACTTCTTGGGAAATCCTATAGCTGCCAAGGAAATGTATTGTAAGGGGTGAAATAATGAAGTATCCAAAGCAAACTCCTATGAAAAAAAGTAATGAAATATAAAAAACAGCTCCTTTAGCTCGCCTCCTCTCAACCTCATACAAAGCCGGTTTCACAAAACTCCATATCTGATATACAATAAAGGGAAAGGCAATGATAATCCCCACGTAAACCGAAACCATAAGATGGGTGTTAAATTGCCCGGCCATATTTATGTTAATAATGTTCAGAGGGTCTGAATTGATACAAAGTCGAGGAGTGTTTAAGCTATTTGCGATGGAGCATAAAATCCGGTTAGTAAAGAAAACTGGGGATTTTGGCGCAAGAATTACCCAATCGAATATTATACGGTATGAGATGAAAGCTCCCACGGCAGCCACAAGAATTCCCAGAGCCGAACGAACAAGCACCCATCTCAACTCTTCGAGATGATCGAGAAATCCCATTTCGTTGCGCTCCATTTTTTCCTTTTGGCTCATAAAGAATAATTAAATTAAACCCTCACGTAGAATATCGTGCAGATGAATCATGCCAACGTATTTACCATTATTGGTAACTAAGAGTTGGGTAATTTTATTCCTCTCCATTAGGTTAAAAGCATTAATTGCCAACTCCTCCCTTTCGATAGTTTTTGGGTTTGCCGACATGATCTCCGAAGCCGTAAGATTCTCAATATTATCATTCTTCTGCAGCATTCGCCTCAGGTCACCATCTGTTACTATTCCGGCAATTTCACCATTTGAATCGATCACTGCTGTGGCACCCATGCGCTTAGAAGATATTTCAACGATAACATCCCTGATCTTCTCTCCCATATCTACCTTTGGTACAATGGCTTCGTCATAAATATCAACAACCCGCATATACAACTTTTTACCCAGCGATCCGCCAGGATGAAATCTGGCAAAATCTGCTGTCGTAAAACCCCTCAACTTCAGAAGGCAAACAGCCAATGCATCGCCAAGGACTAATTGTGCTGTAGTGCTAGAAGTTGGAGCAAGATTGTTTGGGCAAGCTTCATTCTCAACTGTAGCTCTAAGAACATAATCGGCCCTGTGAGCCAAATAGCTATCCGGATTAGAAACAATGCCAATCAATTTATTCCCTAGGTTTTTTATTAACGGAACCAATACTTTAATTTCAGGGGTATTTCCACTCTTTGAAAGGCATAGTATCACATCATCGGGTTGAATAATACCAAGATCTCCATGAATGGCATCAGCTGCATGCATAAATATTGCAGGAGTACCAGTTGAGTTAAAGGTTGCCACAATCTTTTCGGCAATAATTGCGCTCTTTCCAATTCCGGTTACAATGATTCTACCCTTTGTATTGAATAACAAGTAAACGCAATCTTCAAAGACAGAATCTATATATGACGCCAATTTATCTATTGCGGCAGCTTCAGCTTTAATGGTTTCCACCGCAAGATGATTTATATCAACTTGACTCATTTTCAGAAAATTATTTGTATCTTTAAATGTTAAATAAAAAAATAGATGTTTTTTAAAAAAAAGAATGCTAATTTTAAACTACAAATGTAGTCCTTTTGATATTATTTTTTGCTTTATTGCAAAGTTCATTATATAAAAGACCATAGCTTAGATATTTGCCATTTCTGAAAAAATGAGTACAAACATAGACATATCTTTAAAC
>CAZDXY010000069.1:0-19713 GCA_964509385.1 uncultured Rikenellaceae bacterium | reverse complement strand
ATTTCCCAGCTGAGCTGAAAATTCTTTATTAGAGGGAAGAGTAATATTTACCTAAAAAGGTGAAGGAAGCCTTTATATCGACCTTTTCGATATCGAACTCCATCCCAGCCCTCAGCATCTATAATAAAATAATACACTCCAGGGGCTGCATCTCCCATAGTTCCATCTATCTTGCCATTCCATCCCTCCCATGTTTTGGGATCACCGGTGTAGGAATATACTTGATTTCCCCAACGGCTGAAAATTACAATTTTGAAAGTTTTTATGGAAAGGATGTTGTCCTCAGGAAGGACAAACTTAAAAACAGGATTTGACCCATTGGGAGTAAAAACGTTGGGAATTGCGGCATCCTTAAAAAAGGATGAATCAACTACCAGATAAACATTATCTTCAAATGGTAAAATCACTCTATCAATACATCCTGAACTAATCTTTTTTGCTGCATGCTCTACTTTATAGTAACCGGGAACCATCAACTCCTTGGGCGGGTAAACTTCCCTAGAGTTTTCAAAGTATGAGCTATCGCTCCATATTACGTTAGTAGTGTATGGATAAAGTTTGGTTATCTTATTCAACTTCCAGTAAAGTGAGTCGGCGTTTTCTGATGAACTTTCCAATTTGATCTCAAGAAGGGCTTCGCCCGATGGATTATCGCCTCCTGGCTCCCAACTGGGTATCCCATCTGTAGTTTCATTGATAAATATCTCGAAATCAACCCTAGTTGCAATGGCAGCTATTGTTTCTGTTACAGCAACCAGATCTCCACGACCAAAAGGAGTATGGATAGTTATTTCATAGCTTGCATCATACAAAGGACCGTGTATTGCTTGATTCAACGGATTTTCAAACTCTAAGTCGATTAAATGTGAGTTTTGGAGGAATGGTAACAGTTCTCCAACTGGCACCTCATCGGGATTTGATTTGAATGTATAATCCCCAAAATAACCTCGAGGACCTAGTATGCTAAGAGGTGTATGCGATGTTGTGTAATAGTTGAAGTATGTAAAATAATTAGAATTTACCTCATAGAAATTATCAGGTTTTGAGAACAAGGCCAGAGTTAATCTTTCGCAATTGTTGTTCCACATAACCAATCTATCAATCTCCACATCATCTATCATAATCCATGCAGTGTAAACCTCTGTACTATCACCAACTGTAACTTCTACTCTATATCCCCCTCTATCAATATCTAAAAGAACAGAATCAACCTCTCCTGGCAATAAGTTGAACTGTCGTTGAGCTGAATTATATTTCCTCCATGTGTAAATAGCTGATGATGAATCGGAAAACTGTGCTCTAAGGTTACCAAGAACAGGGCTTTCTTCCCATGAAAAGAAAATAAAAATGGAATCCTGCTCCTCCTGCGATACAAATTGATATTGAGTGATTGTGACCCTATCACGGTTAGGAGCAAATAGCTGTGCCATAGCATTATGATGAACAACTGTGGCTACTAAAACAATTATCAAAATGTAAAATCTCCTAATAATCCGCATCTATAGAACTATTTTGTTTGAAAAAGGGACTACAATGATAGTAATTTTTAAGCAAACAGATAACCAAATACTACCTTCCAAAGCATATGAACGATTATTTTATTCAAGAATTATCTTGTCAACAGCTTTTTATCAAAAATTAAATATCCTTTCTTTGGTGTTAATAACATTACAATATTTATTTTGGATTAGAGCCAACCCAAAGGTATTTTTGTGGCTTCATAAATATAAATACAAAATGAATTACCTAGAAGGGTTAAACAAGGCGCAACACGAGGCGGTTACAACAACCGAGGGCCCTTCACTGGTTATTGCTGCTGCAGGATCGGGAAAAACAAGAGTGTTAACACTCCGTATTGCCCATTTACTCATGAAAGGCATCCCGCCCTGGAGTATTCTTGCCTTAACCTTTACCAATAAAGCTGCCCGCGAGATGCAGGCACGTATAGCAAAAGTGGTTGATGAAAGAACTGCCAGACAGCTCTGGATGGGAACTTTTCATTCAAAATTCATGCAAATTCTTAGAATGGAAAGCGATAAGCTGGGCTATCCTAAAACATTCACCATTTACGATACCACTGACTCCAAGAGCCTAGTATCATCGATAATAAAAGATCTTAACCTGGACAAACAGACTTACAAAGCCAACGAGGTATTTGGAAGAATTTCCTCAGCTAAGAACAACCTGATAACACCACAGGCCTATGCTTCCAACACACAGCTGGTGGCCTACGACAGACAGACAAGAAAACCCGAGATCGCTCGCATTTATGCTCTCTATGCCCAGCGCTGCTATAAGGCTGCCGCCATGGATTTCGATGATTTGCTTATCAATACAAATATTCTTTTTCGTGATTTCCCTGAAGTTTTGGCAAAGTATCAGGAGAAATTCAAATACATACTTGTAGATGAATATCAAGACACCAACTATAGCCAGTACCTTATCGTTAAGAAACTTGCTGCTCTGCATCAGAACGTATGCGTGGTGGGCGATGATGCCCAAAGCATTTATTCTTTCAGGGGTGCAAAGATTGAAAATATCCTAAACTTCCGAAACGATTACCCTAACTATAAACTTTTCAAATTAGAGCAGAACTACCGATCGACTAAAACCATAGTGAACGCTGCAAACAGCGTAATAGCCAAAAACCAAAAGCAGATACAAAAAGTAGCCTTTTCGGCTAATGCTGAAGGCGATAAGGTTAAAGTGATCAAAGCATATAACGATCACGAGGAAGGTGTTATAGTTGCCAATGCCATAAGTGATTTAGTCCATCGTGAACATGCTAACTACAGTGACTTTGCAGTGCTATATCGAACCAATGCTCAGTCGAGAATATTTGAGGAATCGCTTAGGAAGAGGAACATCCCTTACAGGGTATATGGAAGTTTGTCGTTCTACCAACGTAAGGAAATTAAGGATATATTAGCCTACTTTAGGGTTACCATAAATCCACATGACGATGAGTCGATAAAGCGTATCGTTAACTTTCCAACCCGTGGTATTGGAAATACCACCATGGAACGGCTGGAGGGAGAGGCAAATACCAAAAAACAAAGCATATGGACAACCGTTGAAAAGTTGCATCTGGTAAACCCGGGCCTCAAACCATCTGCAATAAAAAAACTTGCTGAATTTCATGGGACGATCATGGCATTCAGATCAAAAATTTTCACCATTGATGCCTACGAAGCAGCACGCTCGATTGCATTAGGATCTGGAATACTCCATGAATTTAAATCGGATAATTCCTTCGAAGGGATCTCTCGGCTCCAAAACCTAGAGGAATTGTTAAATGGCATTAAAGAGTTTGTTGATACCCAGAAAAAGGAAGGGATAACCGAAACCATTACTCTTGCTGATTATCTTGAAAACGTTTCGCTTCTAACTGATGCCGATACCGACAAACCCGAGGATAGAAATAAGGTTTCCATAATGACCATCCATGCGGCAAAGGGTTTGGAGTTCGATTATGTTTTTATTGCAGGGGTCGAAGAAGATCTTTTTCCTTCTAGGTTGTCTTTAGGTACACCCGAAGAACTTGAAGAAGAGCGAAGGCTTTTCTACGTTGCCCTTACCAGAGCAGCCAAACTAGCAACCATATCACATGCACAAATCAGGTACAAGTGGGGCGATCTTACAAACTGCATCCCAAGCCGTTTTATCAACGAGATAGATTCGCAGTGGGTTGAAAGTGCTGAACTAGAGAAGGAACAGGATGATTTTACGTTAAGCGATGATTTTTTCGAGCAAGGCATGGATGAAATGAGGCATGATTCCAAGTCGTATCAAAGGGAACGCGTTGATGGTTCAAAAGAAATCTATGGCAATAGGAGATTGATTCGCGTTAAGAATTCTCCTTCGGAGGGATTTGCTTCTACTTCATCAAATAGTGTAAGTAATTCCATAAGCAGTGGTGCAAAAGTAACCCACGAAAGGTTTGGCATAGGAGTGGTGCTTGAGGTTGAAGGTGATGGTCAAAACCGAAAGGCAACCATAGATTTTACAAATGCTGGTAAAAAAACCCTCCTGCTTAAGTTTGCCAAACTGAAGGTTATTGATTGATTTACTAATTACAACCTTTTTTATATTTCAATACCCATTACAGTAACATCGTCAATTTGCTCAACATCATTGCCCCCCTGATTCATCCAATCAATAAGTGTTTTTTCCATAGCTTTGCCCTGTTCTACTATAGGTAAAATGGAGGTGTTGGCTATTAACTCCTTGAATGATTTAGCCATAAATTTACGGTAATCAGTACCACCAAATTGATCTGCAAATCCATCTGTAAACAGGTAAAGCCTATCGCCGTTCATCAAACTAATTTCATGATTTGTATATTCATCCATAATGGTATGAATGGCTACAGGCATTTTATCGGCTCTAATCTCGTGGAGTGAACTTTCCTTAAAAGTAAAAAATCTGTGTTTAAGGTCTTGCTGTAATTGCTCATTTTCAAACCCCTTGGCATTCTTACGAACTATATACAGGGGGTTATTAGCACCTGCCCAAAGGCATTTCCTGGTTTCAAGATTTATGGCAATAAGACTCATATCCATTCCATCTTTTTGTTCGTTCTGTTTGCCGGTTTGTTTTAACGCTTCGATAACTGCCTTACGAAGTTCATTCAAAACTTTGGCTGCATTGACAACTTCTTCCTTTCTAACAATTTCGTGTAAAAAGGATATACCCAGCATGCTCATGAATGCTCCTGGAACTCCATGTCCAGTACAATCCACAACGGTAACAATTATCCACTGTCCTACCTTTGCTGCCCAGTAAAAATCGCCGCTAACCACATCGCGAGGTCGGAAGATTATAAAATGGTTTGGTAAATACTCATTTATTAAATCATGACTTGGTAAAAGAGCTTGCTGAATTCGTTGGGCATAGTTAATGCTCGATCTAATATCTTCAAGAATATTTTCTATATGCTCTTTTTGCTCCACTACCTCCTTGGTACGCTGTCTAACTATTTCTTCTAATCTTCGATTTTGAACTTTAAGCCTTCTGATGTTATACTGTATGATGAAAAATACTAAAATGATTGATGAAAGTGTGTAAAGTGCGTATGCCCATAAACTCCTGTACCAGGGGGGTAAAATCTTAAAACTCAAACTAATCTCATTCCCAAGTTCATCGTGGATATTCTTTGCAACCATGAGCAATTCATAATCGCCTTCCCGTAAATTTGATAACTGAATATTACCCTGATTTGTCCATCTTGTGTATCCTTTATCAACCCCTTTTAGCATCCATGAGTACTGTGCTCCAATTCCATTATCGTGGTATGTTGACGAGATGCTAATATTTAATGCATTCATGGAAAAGGGAATAACAAATTGCTTTTCGTTTAGGGGAACATCTCCATACCAGGCTGTTGAATCGTATCCGATGTTTATGGAACGTAAAAGAAGATATGGTTTTGCATAGTATGATTTTATTAATTTTTGTTGATTTACAATGGCTAAACCTATATCGCCTCCAACAAATAATTCATTTCCTTGCTTTTCTATTGTGTTTATTCTGCCAAGTTGTAAGGTGATGTAGTCATAATTACTTGGTATACTATCTCTCATGGAAATGGAGTATACATGATAATCCAATGCAGCGTATGATTCGACTTCGTCGAAATAAAAAGCAGTTATGGATTTGTCGTAAGATGACTTTGGAAAATCAACAAAGTCAAAATATCCTCGCAAGTCATCAACACTTAAAGTGCTATCATTTAATAATGTGTAGATTTCTTCGGGATAAACAAACCTCAGCATACCATCTGAAGTAGCAAATACAACATTATCGTCCGCGTTGTGCGAACAAATCCAATCGGGGGGTAAACCATCATCCGAACCCATATAAAAATTAATGTTAAACTTAAGTGTAGGGTCAACTAGTATTTGAAAAACACCGCTATTCTTTGTACCTAACCAAATCTCACACATTTTGATTGAATCATGAATTTTATAGGCAATTCCATAAGTATCGCCCTTAATCTCATCAATATTTTGAAGTAAAGTTTGTGTTTTACTTTCAATTATCTGAACACCTCTAATGCCTGCTGAAATAATCCAATCTCGCTCAGGAACATATTTTAAACTGTTAGTATAGCGCTGATTGATATTAATGACATTACTACCATCGTATAGCCATAACCCATTCTCTGTGCCAATCCATAAACCTTTTGGTGATCTCTCAATAGCCCAGACGCCTCCACTACCTTTTGTTTCTGAAACTTCATCAAAGGCCTTCATCCCTATCGGGTGATTTATAAAAAGGCCAACAGAAGTACCAACAAGCAGGTCTTCTCCCATTTTACCAATCGCTTGCACAGTGCCATAAAGCCCCGACGACTGGTTGAAGTATGAGAAAGGGCAAGTATAAAGTAGTCTACTAACTCCCCTTTGAGTAGCTGCCCAAAGATTTCCATATTCATCCTCAATAATATCCTTTATGTCAGAGGACAACATTCCTGAATTTTCTGAATATTCAATGATAATATTTAACAATTTATCTAATATCAAAATTCCATTTTTCGCTGTCTTCAGAGCGTAGTTTCCATCGGATAACTTAATTCCTCCAATAACCTCTGCGTTAATCAATTTTGTGTTATAGGCTATATCCCTCTTTATCCTGGTGAAATTACCTTTATCCCATATCCATAATCCCTTCTCCATGGTAACAATTAGCTTCGAATCCTCCTGGAATGGTAGGATTACAAATATTCCGAGATCAGAAAAAACATGTCCATTCGGGGCAAGTGAAAATTTAATCCCGTCAAATTCTAGAAGGCCAACACCTCTTTCTCTAACATAGAGTTTTTCATCGACAACAAAGGCTAGATGAAAAGAAGTTTGGGGATTGACAATGGTAATTGAATCGTTAAAGTAAATAAATAACTTTTCCTCCGCCTGAAATACAATTTGTTGTTTCCAAACTATGGTTTTCCATATTCTAGAAAAGCCACTTTCATCTATCGGAAGTTGATTCGACAAGGAATAATATTCCAATTTACCTAAATCGTTGGCTTTAAGAACGCCAAATTCTCCTTGTGAGCCAACAAAAACAGTATTATTATATACAGCAAGGGATGTAATATGTACACCAGACTTTACTGGGATAAACCTCCAAGATGTACCATCAAATTGAAGTATACCAAAAGCGGTTCCAATATATATTATACCATTATCATCTTCTGCAATAGCATGTGTATAGGATGAGTATTGTTGACCATACTCAGCGGGAGTATAATTTGAAATGGGTTGGCGTGTTAACTGCGAAAAGGCAGAGGTGAAAAGAATTACAAGTACTGAGATAAGGGTAAACTTTTTCACAATAAGCTTGTTTTTACAACTTTTGAAAAATAAAGGGGTGTTACGAATATAATTTTTCACACCCCTTTATGCTGTATTTAGTAAGTATTAAATTTCAAGTTTGTATTCCTTCTTGAGCCATGTTTCTAAGTATCCCCTATCAATTTTTCCATAGAAGGAATTAAGGTAATCGTAAACTTCAGAAAGAATAATATCAAAAGGCTTTCCTTTAAACTCCTCAAAGATAATGTCAATTTCAGGTTTAAGCTGCTTGCTGCTGACAAAAATTGGTTCAAATGAATTTATCAAAATGGATTCGGGCTGTTCTGTTCCTTTCTGATAGTAGTATAAATTAAATTGATTTACGTTTTGGCTTTCAATAGCATTTCCATCAACAGTAAAAAGTTCATTTTTATCAACAACAAGAGTATCTAGACTAAATGACAGCTTTTTGTTAATGGTTTCATCATTATAGTTGTATCTAATAAAGAAGAATTTATTATCCTCCATTGGGAATTCGGCTGATCCAATTTTCAACTTTATGCAATCAATGATTAGCAGCTTATCATCAAATATACTTTTTAACTCTGCCATGCCTGAAACTGCTCCGCTTCGTGCACTTACTGAACTTATGGCAGGTGCAAATGCAGCTTTAGAAAAAGCATCGGATGCATTCTGCTCGGTTAGCACCACTCTACCCCGCTCTGAGTTGATCATGGCTGCACGGGAGTTGGGTTTTCTGAAGTCAAAATTATCATCGCTGTATATCTCCACACCATTTTCAAGGGTAATGTTGGCCTTGGTGGCCACAATCTCGCCATTGACTGTAATTACCTTAAAGGGTAATTGAGCATGCATAATACTCACAATCAAAAAGAGTACTGGAAAAAGAATAATTTTTTTCATGATCTTGAATTTGATTTGCTGAAATATTTCTTTGATAAAGTTTTTCTCTTATTCGCTATTCATACAAAATTAATACCTTTTTTCTCAAAATGAAACATTTATCTCTAAAAAAACAACTACTCCAACAACACAAACGCTGCCCAGAAATAGGGATCGTATTGCTGCCTCATTTTATGCTGAGTTTGAGTAAATGCCTTTTTCAAATCCTTTTCCTGAACCAGCAATGTATAAAAATTTCGCATAAACTCAGCAGTTTCCTTATCGGGTACCTGCCACAAACTCATGATCAGAAAGTTGGTGCCAGCCATTTTAAAAGCTCTCTGTAAACCGTAAACACCTTCGCTACCCGCAATATCACCCAAGCCTGTTTCGCAGGCTGACATCACCACTAGTTTGTTCTTTCTTAAATCAATATTAATAACCTCCAGCGCAGTTAACACCCCATCTTCACCCTTCACCGCCTTGGCACCGCCCCAGTAGTCATTTACTCCAGCAAAAACGAGCCCTGAGCGCATTAATGGGTTTTGATTTTTCACAAAGTTGTTCATCCCAAAGTTGGGGAACCCTCCCCTAAACTCTACTTCCCCTACCTCTTTCAACGACTCAACGATCAACCTAATTTCCTCCGGATCAGGAAAAAAGAAACCATGTGTGGCCACATGCAACAAATGGCTAACAGGTGCCAGTGTTTTGAATTTATCCTCAGTGGCAAGAGTATCGGTAACCGCAACAACCTGATTAAATTGCCCTTCGAGTAAATTTTTAATCATCAGAGTTTCATCCAAGGTACCCTTGAGGTAATTCCAAGTTTCACTCGCACTAGGCATTGTTGAATAGGTTATGCCACCAAATAGTCCAATGACCATATCCTGATCAACAATCAGTTTATCATCGCTAATGACGTTAGCCGTTGTACTTAAAATATGCAGATTAATGTCGTCAATTAGGTAGTTATCTAAGCTTGAACTAATGGCCGAGAAAGCTATCTTGTGCAGTAAGCCTGTTGGTGATATATAAATAGCTTTAGTGCCCTGAAGGTAAAGCTCCATGGGTCTCCAAATAATATTGTAAAGGGTGGTATTCTGCTGTTCATTTTTTCCATATATGCTATTAATATACTGATAGTTGTTCCCAGCGTAGCTACCAATAAATTTCTGAAGTTCTTTCTCTTCAAAAAGAGGAACCATTAGTGGATTTTCGCAATCGGGTGTAACAATCAATGCACAGTACATAATGCTATCGCGTCCGTGCCTAAAATGGGTGAACTCAATTGCCACCTCCCCTTCCTTAAGTCCCTGTTTTACAGCAGTCCATTCAATTCTAAGCGATTTCTCAAAATCGCTGAATTCAGATGAACCCCTCACCAGTGATCTTTCCAACTCGTTGGCCTTTTTTTCCAAATCCTCTGCGCTTGCCGTACGTTCTTCGATGGGCAAAGTGTAAAGTTTTACCACTTCCTGCTTTATCCGAATCCATTGCTCGAAGAGTTCAATGAGTTTCTCATCTTTGCTGCCTAGGATAGCATTTCGCATAGCCGTACTAGATTTTAACAAGATCCCCTTATTTTTAAGAAGGTCGTTGTACACTTCCTGTGTGATATTGGGGTTGGTATTCTTCCTTTGCAGAGCAAAGGAGTGAAACCTGTCGAAGTCCTCGGAAACTGTTCTGAAGAACAACTCCTTTTCACTCTCAGAAAGAATGGAAAAATTTCGATTAATGTCCTTGTGATTCATGCCGATCACATTGAGATATGCATCCTCTGCCCACTCGGGGACAAATGTGGCATTGTGAGCCCAGGCAAGCTGCCTGTATGCTTCCTTGATAACACTTTGCATATCAATTTCTTTAGCAACTTCAAGGCTTTGGGTTGCATAATCAATAGCAGTATTGTAATCATACACCTCCAGCTTAAGGGCTGCTATGCTTCCTAATGCTAAAGCCATTCCTTGCTTGTCGTTTATCTCCTGGCTCATGCTATACGATTGCCTGTAATATTCTTCGGCTTTCTCGTAATTTTTTAAATGCTTATACACATTACCCATATTCATAAGACTTGTTGATAAGCCAAGTTTATCCTCAGAATTTTGCTTTATGGCAAGCGATTTTTCGTAGTACTCATTGGCTTTATCAAAATCACCCGACTGTTCATAAATTACTCCCAAGTTATTGTACCCATACGAGGCTCCCTCCTGGTTGTTTAAATCGAGATAAATCTCCAGGGCTTTCTGGTATGAGTCACGAGCCTTGGGAAGATCTCCAAGCTGTCGGAAAACAACCCCAAGGTTGTTGTGAACCGCTGCCATACCATCTTTGTTGCCCATTTCACCTACAATCCTAAGGGCTCTTTCGAAGTGCGAAACGGCTTTAGGGAAATCTCCGGTAATCTGATGTATTAGTCCCATGGTATTTAGGCATACCGATGCCTGATTGGGGTTGTCAATTTCAATATGTAAATCCAGTGCTTTCTGGTAGTTTTCAAGGGCAATTGTGTACTGCATTTGCATTCGGTATATATCTGCAATACCTTGATAAGAATCAGCCATACTATGGGTATCTAATGAGCTATTGTCAATGTTGGCTTTAAAGAACTCCATGGCGGTGAAATACCGTTGCTCCTTTTGAAAAGTTCTTCCTATTAACACATTAACACTAGCTAACCCGAAATTATCATTAACTTGCTGATAAAGTTTCATGGCTTCCTGATAATACTCTCGGGCTTTATCGAAATTGTTAATTCTTTCCTGAATATCTGCAATGCTTATGTAGGATTGCGCCATTGTTTTAGGATTACCAATTTGCCTTCCCAATGCCAAATACCTTTCAAGATAACTCGAAGACTTCTCGAAATTTTTCAGCTGATAATTTATGTTGCTCAGGTTAATTAAGGCATCGAAAACAACCTGTTCACTTCCAATTTTCGTGGCTATCGATAAAACTTCTTCCCAATATTGTAAGGATTTATTGAAGTCTTGAAGGTTATAATTTATAGTTGCAAGATTGTTCAATGCCAAAACCTCTTCACTCTCACTTTGAATGCTCCTTGATATTTCCAGCAAATGCTTGTAATACATATGTGCAACTTCCATTTCGTCATTTTTATAGCTAATTGCCCCAAGGTTTGTCAAACAAAGGGCTGCTTTCTGCTTATTATTAACCTGCAGGGCAACATCCAGCGCTCTACTCCAAAATGGCTTTGCCTTTTCAACTTCCTCGAGCTGCATGTACAAAGCTGCAATGTTAATGAGATCTTCAAGGGTTTCGAGCGGAGTAATTGATAGTTCCTGAATTTTAAGCAACTGTTCATAATAATCAGCAGCCAGGTAATAATTGCCTTGATTAGCGTTTAATGCCCCCAGATTACCTAAGCAGTATATGATACCCTTTTCATCATTAAGCTCTTTGTAAATGGATAGGGATTTTTCGAAGTATTCGGCTGCTTTTCCCAACTTTTTGTCCTTGGCAAAAACAACTGCTAAATTATCGGAAGCGTAGAGTGCTAATTGGGGTTGCCCTATTCTAAGGGCTAGTTCAACAGCTAAGGATAAATTATAGCATCCCTGTTCAATGGACTTTTTTTGCACCAATAAAAGTCCCGAGCGAGCTAAAGCCACTGTGAGATAGTATTTCTCAGCATCAATGGCAGTATCCAGCCATTGAGATAAGAACAAAGAATCATGTACTTGAACAGGGACAATTGAGTTGTACCAGTACAACGCACTATCGGGGTTAATGGTTTGGAACTGATCCCCAATTTCTAACTTGATATGCATTTGTGCAGCGGGGTTGGTTTGATGCTTAAGAGTTGTTTTTAACTCTTCGATCCCCTGCTGACTAAAACCCTGAAGGCTTGATAAGGCAATAAATGCCAATGAAAGAAATAGTTGCTTTATCATATTTAAGTTATTAAAAAATCATATTATCGTTTTAATATTTGTGAAGAGTACTAATACTTTTCAATTTGATTAACACTAATTAAGCTAAGTTAATAATAAACTTAAAATAGTTCTATACAGAAATTTATTAATCATCAAATAAATATCTAATTGATTATTTACTTCATTAAAAAAATTTTACAATAGTTTATTTACCTTCGTTTTATCTTTGCTTGAATCAAATGTTTTTGTAATTTTAGTTGAAATTTTTGATCTTTCTCAACAGTTTTTTAACAACCTACATCCAAATGCCAATTAGAAAAAGAATAAAATATGCGATCATATCATTGAGCGCAATAATTTTTTTACTCACTATTCCATCCCACAAAGTGGCCGCTCAAGTTTCTGAACCACAAAAAATTGGAGGGTGGGAGAATGTTCAGGGATTCACCATTAACCAAAATGAGGATTACATGGTTTTATCGTTAATGGTAATTGGTCGAACCCAACTTTTTGAGACCCGAATGGAAAATGGCGTTTGGACTGAATTGCAACCCATAAATACTATCAACAAGCACCATGGAGATGGCTATGATATTGATGGTCCATCGCTTAATTATAATGGAAGGTATTTATTTTTTCATGCAAACTTCCCCGATTCAAAGGGTGGGTTTGATATTTACTATTCAAAAAAAGGCTCTGATGGCTGGGGTGAGCCCATTAATATTGGCAGTCCAATAAATTCTTCTTCTGACGAAATGTACCCAAGCATAACCCCAGGAGAGGATAGGATTTTCTTTTCTCATAGAAAAAGTGATGAAAACATTAAAAAACCAAAGGATACCCCTCAATGCCAAGTAATTTTTTTGTCAATAAAAAATGTTAATAATTTATGGGGAGATCCTACACCTCTTCACGATGGAATTAACAGAAACTGTGAGTTTTGTGCCAATGTTTCCATTGATGGTCGAACGGTTTTCTTTTCCTCCATTGAACCAGATACATACCGAGAAGGATATAATCTTTACTACACACGCGAAGTGCTTCAAGACAACTGGCTTGTTCCTCTAAAAATTGAAAATGCGGCATCTGAAGCCACAAACATTAACCCTGTTTTTGTGAATGGTCGTGTATATTTCCTTCGGAAATGGCAAGCACGCCGACAGGAATTTGGTAGCATTTTCAAAGTAGAAGTACCCGAAAGTTTTTATCCACAAAAAACCTTAACCTCAAAAGGAAGAATAATATCTCAAGCCACTGGATATCCAATAGATGCCACTCTTACTGTTTTTGAGCCAACCACACTGAAGGTTATGGGAACTTATTACAGCGATGCACAAACCGGATCATTTGAATTGCCCTTACTTGATGGATACAACTATATTGTTGACGTGCGAAAACATGGTTTTTCTTTTGCAAGTTTTATGGTTGATTATAGAGATGTTGAAAAGAAATTTGCACCTGAACAAGTTGAACTTTTTGAAAGAATTGAATTAGTTGTATCCGTTTATGACAGCGAAATCTTTAGACCACTCGATGCAAAAGTGACTGTTGAAAACGGTAAACAAAAGGGACAGTACTTTTCAGGCAATATAGTTGAACCAGGTATTTATTCTTTCTCCCTGCCTTTAGGCTATGAATACACAGTAAACGCAACAGCCGATTGGTTTGGTGAGAACTCATTCAAACTGGATGTATCTGATGATGTTATTTTCAGGAGGTTTGAGAGAACACTCCCCCTTGAGGCAAATAAAAGATCCTTTGAAATTCTTATTGCAGATTCCGAAACCGAGGAGGGACTTGCTGCTGAAGTACTTATCAGAAACCTTAATCGCGACGAAACCATAATCTTCTCAGCTGAAGATGTAAAAAATGGGAAGGTAACAGCAATGCTTAGAGAGGGTGATGAGTATGAATTCACCATTAGGGGTGCTCAGGGTTACTCTTTTCACAATCAGGTTGTTGATCTAAGTAAACAGGAGTCGTCTACACTTACCGCTGAGTTGATTCCGCTAAAAGCACAAACATCTATACGTTTGAATAATATCAATTTTGGCTCAAACTCTGCAGAATTAACCTCCGAATCTTTCCCTGAACTTAATAGAGTAATTACTCTTTTACAGGATAACCCAAATATTGTAATCGAAATATCTGCTCATACCGATAATGTTGGGAATACCAGCTATAATCTTTTGCTATCCGAAAGGCGAGCACAAGCTGTAGTTAGATATCTTTTAGATTTCGAAGTACCCAATGATAGAATAGTTGCTAAGGGATATGGTTTAACAAAACCAATGGTCCCTAATACTTCTGATGAAAATAGGGCACTTAACCGCCGAGTTGAGTTCAAAATAATCGACATTCTTGAGGGCGAAGCAACAGAAGAGATTTAGCCCATAAGTTAGTAAGTAGAATATTAGAATCTTAATAAAGTATTTAAAAACCTAGACATGATATCCCCTAATAAAAAAAACATACTCCAAGCATTAATCTTGTGCTTATTATTGCTGATGTCCAGCAATATTATTTCTTATTCTCAAGAAGTCAAATACGAAGATATCTATAACCAGATTGGAACTTTGAAGCCTCAGCAACTTTACTTTAGGCTTTACCTTTACCAAAATCAAAATCCACACTTTGCCAACACATACGTTCAGTTAGGTTATACAGCGGAGCAAGTATTAAAGGAATTAGACCCACTTCGTGATTTCGAGCTGGCAAATTATTGGGTTGGCAATGCTGTACTTTACTACTCCCTTTTCTCTCGATTCCTCGATGCTAACGAAGTAAGGCGAAACAGAGAGTATTATTCCAACTTACCCATCGAAACAGCGGGGAAAAGAATTGAGAATGAGGATGTGTTAAACTATGTTTATCAAAGAAGCAATTTCTTCAACAACTACAAGGATTCGGTTGCTCTAATATATAAGGCTTTAGAGAAATCAAAGGATCACTACAATAACTGCGTTAAAATATTTAATCAAATCAATGAAAACTACGACAACCTTAACGAAGTTCTTCTGCATACAAATCCTACTTTCTTAACAACTTTAGAATCTCTGGAAAAAGAGTACTCTGAGTGCATAGAATCGTTCAATAGCTATAAATCTCTCTTAAATGCTTACCCAATTAGAGGGTATTATCAGGTATATAGGCTGAAAGATATTGAGACTTATCGCCTCGATGGGATTACCAATAGTGATTTTCTAAAGGACACCTTTGATCTTTGGGATTATGGAAAATGGACGAAAAATATTTTGCAAATATATAATAGTGACATAGTTGCATTACGCAATGAAATTGCATCTATTCAAAAAATGTTTAATGATAATCGAAGAAAGATATCTCTATTAGAGAGTATTGGTCCAGAAGAAAAATTTACTTCTTTTGACGATTTATTTCTTTTTAGGCTAGGAAAGTACGATAATAATTCATTGGTAAGAGAGCTATTTCGATACCTTGAAGGGAGGCAGGATTTTCTAGTTATTGAAAAATCTCCATTAAACAACCCCATCGATAGTACTTCTGATTTAATGAATCGAAAGTTAAGATACTACCATCGATTATCGCAACAATTAATTTCAACTGAAAAACTGCTAAACGCATACAAGGCTGCCATAAATCAAGAAAGGATTAGTCGGTTTAATGTGTTTTTCAATCAACAATATGGAGGTGAAACCGGTCTAATTCGGTTTGCCAATCAGGAAAAACAGCTCCTTGATCAAACCATGAACAGTGCTTTAAACAACCTTAAATCTTATCTTGAAAAAGAGACACTTACCAGGATTATGCTAGGTAGTGCAACCGGTACTCGTGGAGTGTCTATTCCTTTATACCCATTATCACCTCAAAGCCCTGAATTTAAAACTCAAACCTATTTAACCAAATATGTGTTCGATATTCAAGGAGAACCAAAATACACTTCAGGTTCTATCCAAAGACCTGGTCGAAGCCCAATGGCTTTTGTAGCAAAAGTTGATGCTAACAAAAAGGTTGAATGGGTCCGCGAGGTTGGTGCAAAAGGGAGAGATGTTTTACCGAAAGGTGATGCTGCAACCCATGTTAAAGGATTCGATCAGGGTTGCATGGCAATAATTAGTGGCAAGATGTCGGAAGATGAATACAGTAACAGGTTAATCAGGTTAGATGATAAAGGGAAGGATGTGTTTGACAAAAAGATTGATATTAGTGCAATACCTGTTTTCTTCGATTTCGATGATATTAACCAGATAAGTCTAATTGGTTTTGGAAATAATAATTTCGATACTCTGAATATTTACAATGGGTTTATTATTACAAAAGCCGATTCACTGGGGAACATTCAATGGCAAGCACCCATCGATATACAAGGACAACTTATTGACATGATTCGAGCAGAGGGTAAATACTTGGCATTTTTCAACTTTTTATCATTGGATATAAATGGGAGTAAAGTTAATGCTGGTAAGGATGATCAGCATATGGCACATGTAGTTGTAGAATTCTCTGAAGAAGGAAGATTAATAAAACATACTCCAATCCTTTCCAACGAAAGTTTCTGTATCAATCGTATTTTTAGCATCTCAAGCAATGAGATTAACCTTTTGGGTTATAGTAATGGGCAAAGCCAATTGGCCAGCAAGTTAAAATACCTTATCATGTCCTCCCAAGGTGAAATAATATACAAAAACTTCGAGGGTAAATAGTTTTTGGGCAAACTTTGTAATAGCATAATACAGGATTTATCAACATTTTAAACTTTTCTATGCTTTATCGATCTTATTATAAATTAGCTTTTTAGAAATCAGTTCATCTTCATTTTGGTATTTTTTTTGCGGTAATTACATTTATTAATCTAACAATTATTCGAACGAAAATGAGACTTAAAACAATCATCCTTCTCTTTTTTCTATCGACCTCAATCTGTGCGCTTTCACAGGAAACCAAAACTGTAAGCGTTGAGAAGAACAGATTTAACCTTGTTGAAGAAATGACCTTAAAAGATCAAATGCTCGATTCGATATTTTATAAAGGAAGAGTATACTTTAACGATGGGAACTACACAGAGGCTTATCTGAATTATAACCTATTAACAAACAGCATCTTTTTTCTTAATGATGAGAAAAAAGCTTTTCAACTTGTGGGATTACCCGAAATTTCTACTATTCTGTACGGGAAAAGAACTTTTATTCCTATTAACTCAAAAGAGGTAGCTGAAGTCATTGAGACTCTCAACGGCCAAGTTCAACTCTTACTAAATCGAAAGGTTGAAGTTAAAAACACTGCTGAATACAGAGGAGCATATGGTACCTCAACCGTTACATCTTCTGTTACAACCGTCAACACTTGGGATGACGTAGGTGCTCAGAGACCAATAAATAGATCTACAGATATTGAGATTTCGCTAAAATCTCAGTATCTCCTAAAAAAAGATAACAAAATAATACCTATTAACAGACTTCGCGACCTGCGAAAGATTTATCCTGATAAATGGGAACCGCTAAAAGAGTTTGTGCAAACAAATAATCTAAAGTTTAACAACAAGAAAGACGTTGTAAGCATGATTAAATTCTGCAATGAATAGCTAAATTTTTTTCTTGATAGATCTATAGAATATTTTTTCAATTTAAGGACTCCCCTTTACTAAGAGGAGTCCTTTTTTACCATAGAAATTGTAAACCATCTCATGTTTAACGAATATTATGAGAGTACTTTTCCTTTGGATTCTTTTTATAAAAATGTATTTTCAAACTACTGGATATTCAAGTTACAATATATCAAAGTTGTTGGAGGTCATTCAATTTTACTATATTTGCACTACTTTTTTTTAATCTCCGATTATTTTTTTTCAAGCAAATAGAACTGTATCATGCCAAAAATACTTGTAATCGACGATGAACGGGCTATTCGTAATACTCTTAAAGAAATCCTTGAGTACGAAAAGCATGAGGTTGACCTAGCCGAAGATGGGATTTCAGGAATTGAACTTTTTCAAAAGAATAATTACGATGTGGTTCTTTGCGATATCAAAATGCCACAGATGGATGGAATAGAAGTTCTCGATCAACTTCAAAATCATTCTGCCGAAGTCCCTGTTATTATGATTTCTGGACATGGAAATATTGATACTGCAGTTGAAGCCATTAAAAAGGGTGCTTTTGATTTTATCGAAAAACCCCTTGATCTGAATAGAATACTTATTACCATTCGAAATGCAACCGATAAGACCACTCTAATAAAAGAAACTAAGATCCTCAAAAAACAGGTAAATAAAACTTTCGATATCGTTGGCGAATCAACAGCAATACAAAAGGTTAAGGAGATTATTGATCGGGTAGCACCAACTGATGCAAGGGTTTTAATTACCGGGGCAAATGGAACAGGTAAAGAGCTGGTAGCCCGTTGGCTACATGAGAAAAGCAACCGAGCAGAAATGCCTTTCGTTGAGGTAAACTGCGCAGCAATACCATCCGAACTTATCGAGAGCGAGCTTTTTGGTCACGAAAAGGGAGCATTTACCTCAGCCATAAAGCAACGTAAGGGTAAATTTGAGCAAGCCGATGGCGGCACCCTTTTTATGGACGAAATTGGTGATATGAGTTTAAGCGCACAGGCCAAGGTACTCCGAGCTCTTCAAGAAAACAAAATAACCCGCGTGGGCAGTGACAAGGATATAAATGTGCATGTAAGGATAATTGCTGCAACTAACAAAAACCTTCAGGAAGAGATCGAAGCAGGAAGATTCAGGGAAGACTTATATCACCGCTTGAGTGTAATCATTATACATGTCCCAGCCCTAAATGAACGTTTAGAAGATATTCCCATTCTGGCAAGGCATTTTATTGATCTAATTTGCGAAGAGTATGGGATGCCCGCCAAAAATATTTCCGAAGATGCAATTACTGCACTTCAGGACAACTTATGGACTGGAAACATCCGTGAATTCAGAAACGTGATTGAACGGCTAATCATACTATGCGATAAGGAAATTTCCGGGAAAGATGTAAAATCTTTTTCTCAGCCAATCTTCAAGTAGAAATGGCTATTAATTTTTAAAAAAGAAGCAAGCAGATGATTGACTAAGGTTATCGTCAGTTTGTTCCTCAACCAGTTTAGTATCTATCTGATCAACAAAAATATCAGCCAAACATAAGAAAGGGGGAATGTTATTACCATTCTTTCGAGCAGGAAAATAAACCACTTGCTGATAAAAGAAGTTGGGATTTCCTGACATGTAGATATCACCAATTAGGTATAATATGGTTTTTGTGTCACGCATTTTTGTTCAAAAATTCATTTTATTAAAAACCAATACAATATAACAACTTTTTTTTCATATTGCAACATTCAATCAACTAATTTTTAGATGATATGGGTCATTTTTTGCATTTTTTAAGAATTATGATAAAAAAATTAATAAGCTTATTAATCGGATAGAATATAATAAAACAATTTTTATAGCACTTATTATGGATTAACTTCTCGCCCCATCTGCTACAAACAAAAAAACTCTGGATTTCACCAGAGTTTCACTTACATTCGGGTGGAAGATGGGGCTTCCCGATACGGCTGCGCCTATCGGGACAGGCTTCTCGCCCCATCTGCTACAAACAAAAAAACTCTGGATTTCACCAGAGTTTCAC
>CAZDXY010000068.1:0-19776 GCA_964509385.1 uncultured Rikenellaceae bacterium | reverse complement strand
AAATATTTAGCCCGCAAAAGTAGTACATTTTGATCTATACACAAACTTTTATCATCATTTTTTTATCCGAAATTGATAATTTTGCTTTAACGATAAAATAGTTTAAATGTCAATGACAAACAAATATATATGTGATTGTAAGGCTGTTACTAAGACTAATCTTTTGAATGCCATTAGAAAGGCTGGTGCCAATAACCTACTTGATATTCAAAATTTGACTAAAGCATCAACGGGATGCGGAAGATGCAAATCGTCTGTTTTGCAGATTCTAGAAAAAGAAACTCAAACTATCAATCTAAAGAATAAGCAAATGAGGATTGATTTTTAAACCCCTTTAACAGATTTTTCTTCTCCTTTAAGCATTTTACTTGATTCAGTCCAAATTACATAAGCGTAGTATGCACAAGTAATGGAGAATAAGGTTTCCTTAACCTCGTTTGCGCTATTATTATGATCGGGAAAATGATAATTGTATTTTGTATGAAGCCAGATTAGCAATAGTGAGGTTATAATAGCCAATAAACTCGCTGCTAATTCTTTACGCTTTTTAAGCATAACTGCTCGTAAAAAAAATAAAATCAATGGAATATACAGTAAATGGTAAAAATCAAGCACAACTTGATTATACTGGTGGTAAAAAGGAATTATGGCGAATGCAAGTGTCAAATATGTATCGGGCAACCTAATGCCCCAAATAAAATCCCTTTTGAGCAATATCATGATAGCTACAAAAAACACGAAAAGTATATTGGAACGATCTACAACCCTATCGAAAAACTTCTTGTCGATATTGTGAAAATTAAACTCATCCTGCTGATTTATTTCTAGCAACTTATCAGGAGTATCAAAACCTAGTACCCGCTGCCCCCAACTAATCTCTTCAAATGCTGCAATTAAAAATACAAAACCAATAAATAATAAAAGAATATTAACGCCTACTTTTCTAACCTTTTTAAAGTACCCAAAAACTCCACTTGATATCAAAAATAATCCGGCAATCAGTAAAAAAGCAAAACCCAAATACTCCACAAAACGATCCTCGTAGGTTATTCTTTCATAAAGATCTCTATTAAAAACAAGGACAAGGCTAAAAATCCCAATGAGTAAGATTAAACTCAATAGGTAAAAAAAGCTGCTGTTGATACTATTTTTGTTGACCATAAAATATTTTTGATATTATATTGACGCCAGGAGAATTCTCTGAATCCTTTCGGAATCAATGCTTTTGTTCTCACCAAGTTTCCATCGTCTTTCTTCAAAACGTTGAATAATTGGTCTGATCTGCTCCTTTGTAATGCCATAATCCGATAGTCGGGTTTTTACATTGAGCGATTGGAAAAATGCCTCGGTTTTCTCAATGGCCTCATCTACTATTCTATCCTCAGTTCCTACCTTAATATTCCATATTCGTTCGGCAAACTGAAGTATTTTCTGTCTTTTTTCCTCTTTTGTATCCCTTAACAGTGATGGTAAAACAATAGCCAAAGTAACCGCATGATCTAAACCAAAGAATGCCGTTAGTTCATGACCAATGGTATGGGTTGCCCAGTCAGTTGGAACTCCAAGTGACAAAATCCCATTCGTTGCCAGTGTACAACTCCACATTACATTGGCTCTCACATCATAATTCAAGGGACTGGTTAATGCTTTCGGCCCCATTTCTATTAGCGTTTGAAGTAAGCCCTCAGCCCAACGGTCCTGAATATATGCCTTTACCGGATAGGTTAAGTACTGCTCAATTACGTGAACAAAAGCATCAACCACACCATTAGCAATCTGATTATCAGGTAGCGAATATGTGACCACAGGATCGAGTACTGAAAATTTTGGGAAAACCAAAGGATGCCCAAATGATAGTTTTTCAGTTGTGGAATCACGGCTAATCACTGCATACATATTCATCTCAGACCCAGTTGCTGGAAGGGTTAACACGGTGCCATAGGGTATGGCATTACTAATTTCAATTTTACCAGGCTTTTTAAGGATATCCCAAGGGTCGTTACCAGCAAAAGGAATTGCAGCAGAAATAAATTTTGTACCATCTAACACTGAACCTCCTCCCACAGCAAGAATAAAGTCAACTTTCTTAGTTCGGCCCAACTCAACAGCTTTCATAAGGGTTTCGTACTTTGGGTTGGGTTCAATGCCACCAAATTCAATAATTTTAAATGCTGAAAGACTTTTGATCACTTGGTCGTAAATCCCATTCCGCTTTATACTACCCCCCCCATATGTCATCATTATCAAGGCATCTTTGGGAATTTCATTCCCAATTTCACCAATCTTTCCCTCTCCAAAAAGAATCTTCACAGGGTTATAAAAATCAAAGTTGTTCATAGCCATTTACATTTATCAAACATTCTTATTTTTTATATCTTTATCAACCAATCTGTTATTGTACCATGCAAAGAAAGCAAGCGATAAAATAGCAGCAAGCACAAAAAATATCCATGAAGGGATAGGTACAGAATCGCCTCCGGCGTAACTATGCAAACCCGATAAATAGTAATTTACTCCAAAGTATGTCATAAGCACAGATCCTAATGCGATTAACGATGCAAAATTAAAGCTAAAGGGTGTTTTGAATGAGGGTATTAATCTCATATGTAGGATAAATGCATAAACTAAAATGGTTATAAGCGCCCAGGTCTCTTTTGGATCCCAACCCCAGTAACGACCCCAGGACTCGTTTGCCCATACTGCACCCAGAAATGATCCAATGGTAAGCAAGTACAATCCTAATGTAAGGTTCAACTCATTGATATTCGTTATATTCTCTATCTGCTTATCAATCATTTCACTATTACTTTTATTCTTGAAAGAAAAAAGCCCAAGATTAAAGAGGCCGAGAATGGCACTAAGCCCAAAGAATCCGTAGCTGGCGGTAATAACCGCCACATGTATGGTTAGCCAGTACGATTTGAGCACGGGGACTAGATTGGTAATTTCCGGATCCATCCATGACAAATGGGCAACAAATAGGGTTAAAGTGCCAAGCAATGCTGTTGCGGGAACAACAACCCTACTTCGACTAGAAAAGAAGAATCCGGCAAGCATGGCAGCCCATGCAATATAAATCATGGTCTCAAAAGCGTTGCTGAGAGGAGCTCTTCCCGCAATATACCAGCGCATACCTATGGCTAAGGTGTGAAATAAAAACCCTACGAGTAAAACGCTAAATAAAACCAGATATAACCTATTACCCAACTTGCTTTTTCTGAATAATTCCAAAAAAACAAGTATCAGAAGAGCCAATCCCATAAGTCCATAAAAGGGTATTAACCGCTCAAAAATCAAAAGCTTGTTTGTAAAAACCTCTACCCTTATTTTACCTGCTGAAGGCATGATCTGCTGACCATATTTTTGCTGATAATCCAATATCCTTTCCAAAGAATTATTGGCTTCGGTCCAATTCCCAATTTGAGTTGCTCTTCGAATCTCCTGTAAATATTCAGCAAAATGATTTGCCATGACTTTAACTTCGGTTGAATCAGGCTGATCCATTGCTTCAGCCATGCTTAGCCACCTTTTCTCAGGATGATTAGGGAATGGAAAAATGCTTGCCATTTGACCTGAAAATATCATGTAAAGGATATTAACCTTTTCATCGGTTTTTATTGCATCCTTTTGTAAACTGGTTCGCTGATCGGGTTTGAGCGCAAACGCCTCCTGTACAAGTCTTCCCAATTTGTATGAACTACCTGCTTGATGGTCAAAAAAATCGACAAAGGCAACCAAATCACTTCTTACACCAATAATGGCTTTTAACTCTTTACTTTTTATTTTTACTACAGGAACGTGCTGCCACTGATCAGGAAATGCAGACATACTCAAAAATACCTGCTCAGGCGATTGCCCAAGAAAACTATTGGATCGATTGAGTTTCCTCAGCACTTCCCCTGAGAGCGTGCTGATGGGTTTTATTCTGCCCCCTTTATCCTGTACTGCCAACTCTCCAAAATGGCTTGCATGACTAGCATCGGGGGCCTTATGACTTTGCGAATAAGCCGAAGATGATAATATCAATCCCCAAAAAATTAATACAACAGATGCAGACTTTGTTATTAACTTTCTGAACCTTGTACCCGGAGCAAATAACGACCAAATGATTCCAAAAATTAAAATAAGATAGCCAAAGTAAGTAATTGATGTACCCCAAAAATCTTTGTTTACCGATAAGTAGGTACCCCTTTCATCGGGGTCATAAGAACTTTGGTAAAATCGGTATCCCTTATAGCTTAAAATATTGTTCATATAAATGCTATAAGGTATATTTTTGTCATCATCATTATCAACAACTATAACATTGGATGTAAATGAAGAAGGACTTTGAGAGCCCGGATATCTCTCCAATATGAATCTATTGAGCTTTATGCCAAATGGGATTACAATTGTTACAGGTGAATACTTAAAGCTAAAGTCGATTTGGTTTGTTTTTAAAATTATTGGATCATCTTCGACTTCAGAAAGGGGAACAAATACCTCTTTGGATTCATTATTGTATTTTATGTTAAAAACCAAAACATCGAGTCCAGGAATTGATGGATTACCTGAATATGCTATTTTAATTCTTGCATTTGGCCAATGATTACGGTATGCAAACTGTATGTTCTCGGTTCCATAAAACGCTTGTCTTTCCAATTTAAACCACGTATTAGCCTGAACTTCTATTACCTCTTCATCTAACATGCTCCGTCTTAGCAATGGGTAATAAGAAAGAGCAACCACCCCCGAATCAGTTAGGTAAAGCTCAATATCATGCTTTTCATGCCCAAAAAATCCAATCGAAACTTGTTCAGTTTTCAAGCTCTGTTCAGGACGGATAAGAATCGGTCTATTACTTTTGCTATCAATCACTTGAAGAGATACTATTGGATATCCGTTGTAATGCTCAACAACTGTTTCAACAGCATGGGGAATAAAATCAGTAAGTTGGATTTTGTATTTTATACCATTTATCGTGAGTGATTTGTTGAACCTATTCCGCGAAACGGGAGTGTAATACACCTCCTTTTGGCTAACAATAACATCATTCACCTTAACGCTCAACCATTTTTCGGAGGAAGTGAAACTCTTTGAGGTTTCGCCTTCGCGAATATGCATCATCCCCTCCTGACCAAAATATCGAGTTATGCCAGCTCCCAATATGATAACCACAAAGCCGATATGGAAAAAAAGAACAGGTAGCTTGTCTTTCATGTAAAGTTTTCGAGTAAAAACCGATGAGATAAAATTAATGGCAAGGAAAACCATTATCAGCTCAAACCACCATGCATTGTAAAAAAGGGCTCTTGCAGCACTTGTTCCAAAGTCATTCTCAACGAATGTTGCTATGGCACAGGAAACACCAAAGGCAATGATTAAAAGAGCCATCAGCATAGGCGAGGCTAAAAACTTAATAACCCTAAACATAAATAAATGATTAGCAGGAATGTAAGATTATATTAACCTATTACTTGAATTACCTTTCTAATATCAACAAGAATTGCCTCTTCCTCATTGATGTATTTTGGTTTAACAGATACATGAAGATAATGTTCATCGCTTTCTGCCAAAAATACAAGTTCCAATTCGGGAAGAGCAGCCACTAAATTTTCAAACAAGTCAAAGTCATCTAACTGTTCAAATCCCCCAAGCGAATTGTACCTTAAAACCGTTAACAGGTCTTCCAATTCCGAATTAATAATATTACTTGCTAATTTCTCTGCCAGGTAGTCTCGGGCTCGATTTTTTGAAATCTTTAGGGTATTCATGGCAAACTAATTTGTTATTGTATACCTTATAAGGTAACTCAAGCAACAAAGTTAAATTAATAATTTAAAAAATGATAAAATTAATGGGCTTTATGATTACTCATATCCTTACACTAATTCAAGAAACTGTATAAAACAAGGTTTTTTCAAATTAATTAAGCAACGTCAACTCCTCTCTCAATAAATGATTACATTTGCTTAAATATCTGTAAATAACCAGCTATGAAAACAACAAAAAAATTGAAGATGCTAAGGAGCCAAATGGCTGAAAAAAGAATAAAGGCCTATATTATTCCCAGTTGTGATCCTCACTTGAGCGAATATATACCCGATCACTGGAAGTCAAGAGCATGGCTATCGGGGTTTTCAGGATCTGCAGGGACTATCGTTGTTACTGACAAAAAAGCTGCTTTATGGACAGACTCCAGATATTTTCTTCAAGCCGAAAAGGAACTTGATGGTAGTGGAATTGATCTATGCAAAATGGGATTATCCGAAACCCTTATATTGGAAGCGTGGATAATTAAAGAATTGAAAAAGAAAGATATTGTCGCATTTGATGGTCGTCTGCTATCGCATTCAATGGCTAAGGGTCTAATTTCAAATCTTAATAATCATGGGATTAAAGTAAATGGCGGCATTGATCTTATCGATAAGATATGGACTAATCGCCCTCCTATTCCGATGGGAAAAGCCTTTGAATATGAACTACGCTATTCTGGAAAATCAGTAAAAGAAAAGTTGACTGAAATACGTAATAAGCTTTTAAATCTTAAAGCCGATGCTTGCATTATCTCTTCCTTAGACGAAATTGCATGGACTTTTAACATTAGAGGTAACGACGTTAATTACAACCCTGTGGTTTTATCGTACATCTATATCTCAATGGATGAGGCCATTCTTTTTATTGAAACGTCGAAAATTGAGGCCGAACTGGAAGAAAAAATATCCATAGAAGGTGTTGAGATAATGAAATACCAGCAGATTGACAAATTCATCAAAAGATTACCTAAAGGCAAAGTTATTGCTCTAGACGAAACACGAATAAATCATAGGCTAGCTACATTAATACCAAAAGAGGTTTACATTAAACCCACTCTTAGCATACCAACTCAGTTAAAAGCTATAAAAAATCCTGTTGAACTTGAAAATATTAGGCAAAGTATGGTTGCCGATGGGATAGCTATGTGCGAGTTTATCTATTGGCTTGAAAATACTATTGGAAATGAAAAGATAACAGAGTTAACCATTGCTGAGAAATTGCTTGAACTTAGAAAAAAACAAAATGGCTTTATAAGTGAAAGTTTCGAAACTATTGCCGGATATAGAGAACATGGTGCCATTGTCCATTACAGCGCAACCCCCGAAAGTGCTTATGAGATCAAACCCAAAGGTTTTTTACTGGTCGATTCGGGCGGACAATACTATCAAGGAACTACTGATATTACACGAACCTTTCACCTGAGTAAACCCACAAAATCTGAAATGAAAGATTACACTCTTGTACTAAAGGGAATGATTGGTCTTAGCATGGCAAAGTTTCCCGAGGGTACAAGAGGCTGTCAGATAGATATATTGGCACGCAGTGCCATGTGGAGTAACGGTATTAATTATGGTCATGGAACAGGTCATGGGGTTGGAGCTTTTCTGAACGTACACGAGGGTCCACAGTCTATCCGACCTAACGAGAATCCGGTAACCATCGAACCTGGCATGATACAGTCGAACGAACCAGCCATTTACCGAACCGGAAAATATGGCATACGTATCGAAAACCTAATTGCCTGTAGGCAAGAGGAGGAAACTGAATATGGTAAATTCTTCGGCTTTGAAACCCTAACCCTCTGCCCTATCGACACCAAACTCATTGACATTGGATTACTTTCAAACGATGAAAGGAAATGGCTAAATGAATACCATAAAATGGTATATAAGAAAATATCGCCTTTTCTACCCGAAGAAGTTGGTAGCTGGTTAAAAGAGCGAACCAAAGAAATATAGTTTATTCAAAAAAACCAATGGTTGAATAGTTGTATTTGAAATTTTCAATAAATCGTATTGGATTGTATTCCCAATTTCACCAATACCATTTCAGAGCATGGTAATTTGAAATAATTTATGGTAGGTTTAGTTTAAAACAGCAAAAATACACTTTTAAATTTGTAACTCCGGGGAGGCTCGAACTCCCGACCCGTTGATTAAGAGTCAACTGCTCTACCAGCTGAGCTACGGAGCTGTGGCTGCAATTTTAGCAATAAAAAAATAATCGTTGACCTTTTTTTTATTTTTTTTTCAATCTAAAGTTATTGATGCTTTAACCTATTCTACTGACAATCATTCCCTTTATCGATGATTTGAAAAATCATGCAAAATCAGCAGGCAATGATAGCATTTATTAATTAATGTTTTTTTGAGAAGGTATTAGAATTATTTTTAAATTATTCAAGTTTGCGATGGTTTCTTGCATTTCGTTCTATTAAAATAGTATAAAAAAAATTGCATTCCAATAAAATTTAATCTACATTTGTCTATATTTTAGTCATTAAAATGATTATATGAAAACCAATAAAAAATCAGATATGTATATTCACTCAAACCTCAAATTCCTTAGAGGTAAAATGGGATTGACCCAAACAGAATTAGCTGAACAGCTAGAGCTTAACCGTTCTTCCGTGAATAACTATGAGAACAAGCTTGCCGACCCACCGCTGGAGCTTATGATCCGCATTGCCGATTTCTTTGGTATTGCTCTCGATTCGATGCTTCGAATCGATTTGGCTGCACTTCCACAAAGCCAGCTTAAAAGCGTAATGGAAGGATCCGATGCCTTTGTTAAGGGAAGAACCATTAGGGTTGTTGCCACCACTGTGGGTGATGATAATATTGATAACATTGAGCTGGTGGAGGCCAAAGCGCAGGCGGGTTACCTCAACGGCTTTGCCGATCCAGAATACGTAGAGCAGTTACCCGTATTCAGGCTGCCCTTCCTTAGCCCCAGCAAGAAGTACAGAACATTCCAGATCGTTGGCGATTCGATGCTGCCCATCCCACCCGGTGCCTGGATCACAGCTCAATACCTGGACGACTGGACAACCCTAAAAGACGGGCAAGCCGCAGTAATACTCACCCTTGATGATGGCTTGACATTCAAGATTATTGAAAATCAGATTGAAAGCAGGGGTATGCTCAAGCTTATCTCACTTAATCCGGTTTACAAACCCTACACCGTAAAGATCAATAATGTGAGGGAAATATGGTTATTCTCCCTGTTTATCAGCCCATTCCTACCATCAGGGAATATCGATCACGAGCAGCTTCTTTATGCCATTCAAAATTTACAGGTTGAAGTAAGAGAACTGAAAAAGAGATTGATTGATTGATTAAATGCACTTCGACTACGCACAGTGTAAAACTGGATGTTTTTTACTGCTTATGAATTTACAAGAAAAGATAGGAATTCTCTCGGCTGCAGCCAAGTACGATGTATCCTGCTCATCGAGCGGCAGCGAAAGGGCAAACCAACCCGGAGGGATTGGAAACGCTGCGAAGGCAGGCATCTGCCATAGCTTTGCCGACGACGGACGATGCATTTCCCTGCTAAAGATTCTATACACAAACCACTGCATCTACGATTGTGCCTACTGCGTAAATCGCCGATCAAACGACATACAACGAGCGACGTTCACCGTTAAGGAGCTGGTTGATTTAACCATAGGCTTTTACCGACGCAACTACATCGAAGGGCTGTTCCTGAGCTCGGGGGTAATAAAGAACCCCGACTTCACCATGGAAAGAATTACCAGAATTGCCAGGGAATTGAGGCTGATACAGAAGTTCAATGGATACATTCATCTTAAGGCCATACCAGGTGCAAGCCAGGAACTTGTACGCGAGGCCGGACTATACGCCGATAGGCTCAGTGTTAACATCGAAATTCCCAGTGAAAGCAACCTGAAAATGCTGGCTCCCGAAAAGAATTACCCAAGCGTTCTTTCGCCCATGTCTTTCATTAAAGAGGGCATAGTGCAGTACAAGGAGGAACGTAAAATCTTCAGGAAGAGTCCCCTATTTGCCCCGGCGGGGCAAAGCACACAGCTTATCATTGGGGCAACCCCCGATAGTGACAAGCAGATATTAACACTTGCCAGCGGTTTATACGGACAGCAAAACCTAAAAAGGGTTTACTACTCGGGGTACAATCCCACTAACCTATACGATAGCAGATTACCAGCCATTTCAGTACCTCCCCTGAAGCGCGAAAACCGGCTTTACCAATCCGATTGGCTAATGCGCTTCTACCAGTTTACGGTGGATGAGATTGTGAACGATGAGCATCCCGATCTGGAACTAGCCATTGACCCCAAATTATCCTATGCCCTTCGAAACCCCCACCTCTTCCCAATCGATGTGAACAGTGCCGATCATCACATGCTGCTCCGAATCCCCGGGGTTGGCCCAAAGAGCGCCAAGATGATACTGGCTGCCAGACGATTCCGCAAGTTGAACTCCGAGCATCTAAGGAAAATTGGTGTTGTTATGAAAAGGGCACAATTCTTTATTACCTGTCACGAACTTCCCTCCCACACAATACAAGAGCTAAAACCCGACAGGGTTAGGTCGATCCTAACAATGGACCTTAGAAAAAAAACTCTTCCCAACGCCCTTCAACTAAGCTTATGGTAGGTTACCGCTCAATTCAAGCTAACAAGCAGATGCTTGAGTACCATTACGATGGTACCTTCATGGGCTTGCTATCAGCAATATTCGATGCCTTCAACCGAAAGGAATACCCCGATGTGATACTCCGCCCCGATGGGCAACGGTTGCTTTTCGCCACCACGCATACCGTTGAAACCAACGATTCGCAGGCTCAAAGGGTGCTAAATGGCATCGAACGGATTGGAGGAAAGCCAACCTGCGAGCAGCTTTTTCATGCCTTTCTGTCGATGAGTCCCGATATGGAAATACTTTTACTTGACTACACACGGGAACTCTTCTTCCGGAAAAGGCCAATTATGGCCGATTTAGGCAATAAAACGGTATTGCAGGTTCATAAACTCGACAGAAAAGTACTGCGTGAGGCCCATCGATCGGTAATGTTTATAAGGTTCGAGAGGGCAGCCGATGGAATGTACTTTGCCCCTTTTGCCCCAAAGTACGATGTGCTTCCGCTGGTTATCGGACATTTCAAGCATCGCTTTACCGATCAACACTGGATAATTTACGATACCAGTAGGGATTACGGTTTTTTTTTCGATGGGAAAAGAGTTGAGCAGATCAGCATTGATAATCCATCATTCTCAAAAGATAGCGGAAAGCTAAAAGAAGGGTTGGAATATGAAAATGAGGATCAATATCAAGAACTATGGCGCGAGTACTTCCGCTCCATTGCAATTGCCGAAAGGAAAAACCCCACCCTTCAACGCAACTTTATGCCCAAGCGATTTTGGAAGTACTTAACGGAGAAAAGAATCTAATCTTTTTTTCGGGTAAGACTAGTCTCTCCTTTTATCGACTTATAGTGGGAGTTTACTGATTAAACAAAAAAATTTTGTTCCAAAGTTTCCATTACGCCTGCCGAGGTACAGTCGAAGTAGAATAATGCCGACACCATTATCGGTTGAGGAATGCTTAACAGGGTCAACCTAGTGTTCGACTTTAAAAACAAGTACCTTAACTTGATGCCAAACAATTCATTTATTGAGCTATAGAACGAACTATAAGAATATAAAGTAAATTCATATCAATTACTTCCCGCTCCTCATCCTAAGCGTAAAAACCGTTTCGCTCCCCGTTGATTTTGTTAGTGCCAATGCACCACCCTGGATATTGGCTAGCTGACGCGACAGGCTTAATCCTATCCCCGTTCCATCCTTGCGGGTAGTAAAAAATGGGACGAAGATTTTATCTGCAATGTTTTGTGAAACTCCTGGTCCATTATCAGCAATATCAATATAAATACTACCCGCATTATCGCTCCAAATCGAAATAGATACCGTAGGGTTTGGCACTCCTTTAAGGGCATCGAATGAGTTCTTAAAAATATTAATAAGTATTTGCTCAACCATATTTCTATCGGCATGAACAATTGCTGTGTCTGAAACAGTTTTACGAATGAATTCTACACCAACCTTCACCGTCTCATCGTTAAGCAGAATCAATACGCTATCAACAACATCTTCGATGTTATGGTTTGTAAATGTTGGGTTTGGTATAAGGGTGAGGCTACGGAATCGGGTCACAAAATCGACCATTCCCTTGCTGCGCTCATCAATTATCTTTAATCCTTGCGCAACATCCGCAATGTCTCTCGGAGATAATTGAGATAAAGGCAAAGGTTCTCCGGTTGAATTAATTAGTATTTCTCGAATTGTGGTTATGGTTGAACTTATCGGCCCAGCCGAGTTCATCAGCTCATGGGTGAGGACTCTGATAAGCTTTTGCCAACCCTCCATCTCGCGTTCGTCAAGTTCGTTTCTAATGTTTTGGAACGACACCAGCTTAATCTCTTCTTTCCCAATCTTTAGCTGTGTTGATTTGATGGAAATTGGTTGAAGCGTTTGGTTTAAGTAAGTGCTGATAAGCTTCGAGTCGTTAGCATGAATGTTTAAAATCGCCTGCGCTAAGTCAGAATTAACCCTGTTAATATCATCAATGTGTTTTAGTGAGCCAACTCCGATTATTCGCTTTGCAGCTATGTTGTGCAATCCGATTGTGCCCGATGGAGTAATGGATATGATACCAATGTTGATATGCTCAAAAAGTGAAGATAGGTACTCACTTTTAATCATACTCTCAACCTTTAAGGCTTGAATTTGATTAAGCACATTATCAAATTTTTCGAATACGGCAGCAAAATCTTTGCTGGTTGATTTTGTGATAAATCGTGTTGTGGTATCGGAGCTCTGAAGCGTATCGAATAGCTTTTCGAGTTCTCGGTTTATTAGGTTTTGACTTCGAACCAGCAGATTAACCTGAATAACAAGAATTGCCGAAAGATTTACAAGGTAAAGCCAATCGGGATAATTAACGGCCACATAGGCTATAGCAATACAGTTAAATAGTATTAGTAAAACTCTGATCCATGTTGATTTGTAAAAATTTTTCAGGAGCATATTGTGATGCTTTTTTCTGTTACAATCCGTATTCTTTAATCTTACGATACAAGGTCTGTCTGCCAACTCCCAACTCTTTTGCCACTACCGAGATATTTCCCTTGTTTCGTTTTATTGAGTTTGAGATTATTGCTTTCTCCGCTTCTTCCAAGCTAATTGGCTTATCGCCAAGGCTAACACTCTCGGTCGATTGCTGTATGAAAAGATTCTGAGGTGTAATAAAAACTCCTTCGCTCAAGATTACCGCCCGCTCAACAGCATGGCGAAGCTCCCTAACATTTCCCGGCCAGCAATATACCATTATCTTTTCTATTGCACTTCCGCTAAAACTCAATGGCGATTTGCTGTATTTCTCTGAATACTTAGCTAGGTAATGATTGGCTAAAAGAAGTATATCGTCGTCCCGCTCGCGTAAAGGCGGCAAGTCAATTTGAATGGTGTTAATCCTATACAGCAAATCTTCCCTGAACTGGTTGTTGGCAACCATTGCGTGGATATTTCTGTTGGTAGCGCAGATTAGCCTAACATCGATGGGGATTGCCTTTGCGCTACCAACTGGAATAACCTCGCGGTTTTGCAGCACGGTTAGCAGTTTCGATTGCATTGCCTGCGACAAATTCCCAATCTCATCGAGAAAGAGAGTTCCACCTGATGCTAGCACTAAACGGCCATCTCTATCATCCTTGGCATCGGTAAAGGCACCCTTTTTATGCCCAAAAAGCTCGCTCTCAAATAGCGACTCGGTTATTGAGCCTAAATCGATACTCAAAAAAATGCTATTTGCCCGTACTGAACGCTGGTGTATCTCGCGAGCAACAAGTTCTTTACCTGTTCCATTCTCACCCAGTATTAGCACATTGGCATCGGTTGGCGCAACCTTTGAGATTAGTTTAAAAACCTGCTGAATAGCGTTTGATTGTCCTAGTATTTTCTGGTAATTGATGTTGAACGATTGCTTTAGCTGATTTACCTGCTGTCGAGTTCGGCTTAGCTCTAGCGCGCTGGATATGGTAGCCAGTAGTTTTTGGTTATCCCAAGGCTTTAACACAAAGTCGGTTGCTCCTAATTTGAGTGCTTTCACTGCAAGTTCAACTCCCCCATAAGCCGTAATCAGGATAACTACTTGGTTTGGGTTGATCTTTTTAATTTCCTGTAGCCAGAATAATCCATCGCTGCCCGTACTGTCACCAGCGCTAAAGTTCATATCAAGCAAAACTACATCAACGGGCTCCGATTTAAGGATTTTGGGGATTTTGTTTGGTTCGGTCACCGATAATACCTGTTCAACTTTGCGCTTTAGGAATAAAGAAAGTGAATCGATTACACTCGGGTTATCATCAGCAATAAGAATTGTACCTTGCATATAAAATTTATTTATAACCTAGGTTTTTGGTTTAAAAGTGTACCAAATGTAAACTAGAAATTTATTATTTACAATATTGTTGTATTATTTTGGAACACTACATGAATGATTATTATACAAATATTGGATAATGATTACTACGAATATTCTCTTTATGTGTCTGATAAATACAATCATATGTTAATTGGCACATTAGTTGAATAATTCAATTATTGAATTAAAAGCCATGACTATGGTGCTAAATTATTTAATAACCGCTTGGCGAAGCCTTCTTAAAAACCGAATTATTTCGCTTATCAACATAGGTGGATTAACAATAGGATTGGCCTCAGCAGTGCTGGCAATCCTTTTTGCCAAACACGAGTTAACCTATGAGGATTGCCATAAAAATGTCGAAAGGATTTGCCGATTGTACATTGGTGGCGATTTCGACCAGATTAAGTGGCTTCCCACCAATTTCGGGCCCGAGGGACTAGAGATAAAGGATAAGTTTCCTGAAGTTGATAACTTCACTAGAGCTTATGAGGCTGATCGTGTTTCGGTTAGGGTAGGCGAAAATATTTTTTTTGAGGAAAATGTTTATGGCGTTGACTCAAGTTACTTTTCAATATTAACCGTCCCATTTGTTCAGGGCAAACCCTCACAGGAGCTCAACACGGTGGTTGTTTCGCAAAAAGTAGCTACACGATACTTTGGTTCAAGCAATCCAATAGGCCAAACAATGCAAATTACTCACCGAAATGTTAAAAATAATTTTGTGGTTACTGGTGTATATAACGATTTGCCTTCAAACACTCATATTAAGGCCGAAATACTTATCCCTTTTAACTATTTCAGGCAATACAGCGATTTTAAACCCGAGGAATACCATTCAAGTAATTTTATCACTTTCTTTTTACTCAAACCTTTTGCCGATTATAAGGTGCTAAACAGCAAGATAGAGGAGACGATAAAAATCCCAATCGATCTAAATAATGTAAAACCTTTTCTTATTCCATTAAAAGAGGTTCATATGCGTGGTACATGGGAGAATAACCGTGGCAAGCTTTTGATTTTTTTTATTGGTGGATTCTTTGTGCTAATAATCACTTGTTTAAACTATATTAATCTTACAAATATCCTTTTTTCAACTCGTAATAAAGAGGTTGGTATTCGCAAGGTGAATGGAGCAATGCAAAAGCATATCTTTTTACAGTTTCTTTCCGATACAGTTTTGTCAACTGTAATTGCATTTAACCTGGCAATAGTTGCCATAAAGCTTGCCCTCCCGTGGTTTAACTCGCTAATGGATACCAATATTGAGCTCAAACCTGCAACTAGTTCCTTGCTGCTTCTTTTACTTCTGCTCATCGCAACAATTGTACTTTCGGGATTGTATCCAGCTCTGCGGTACTCGTTCCAAAAGCCTGTTGATCTTATAAAACCTGTAACTACGGTGCTAGGTGGCAAAGGCTTTACGCGCCGAATACTCACTACATTCCAGTTTTTCTTGGCCATTATCTTTATCCAATTCATGATGGCATTAAATATGCACGGCAACTATTTGGCCGACTTTAACACAAAAAGATACAATAGCGACAATGTTTATTGCATTTCGGGTAACTCTTGGGGTGATTTGCGAAAAGTAAAAGAGGAACTACAGAAAAGTCCTTTGATTGAAGGGGTTACATGGGGGTCGAGTGTGCCCCAAATGGGCGGATCGCTAACCAAGGAGTGGAAGGATAAGGATAACAAATCGCTCGCTCTTATTGCTTACTTCGAAGAGGATTATACCAATGTTTTTAGAATCGATATGCCTCAGGGAAGATTTTACTCCGAGCAATACCGAGCCGATAAGGAGCAGAACGTTATTATAAACAAACTTGCTGCCGATGCAATGGGCTATACTGACCCAATTGGGCAAAAGTTCACATTTAACGAAAAGGAGTTCAATGTAATTGGAATTGTTGATCTCTACAGAGCTGTACCTCCAATTTTTGATATTATGCCAATGATTATCCGTCCAGCTGATAGTACAGCAAACTTTCTAGCTATCCGTATCGTTGGTCAACAGGTTGATGCAGCAAAGTATCATATAAAAAGCGTATTGTCGAAGTTCAACCCCGATTTGCCCATCGAGTTAAGTTTGCATTCCGATTTGCTTGTTAACAATAAAACAGCAAAGACATTTATCTCAGCAACTCAGCTCATGAATCTTTTCTTTTATTTAACAATAATCTCCTCACTTGTGGGTCTTTTTGGGTTGTCGTTATTTATTGCTCAACGCAACCGACACGAGGTGGGAGTTAGAAAAGTACTTGGCGCTACAACTTTTTCAATTATGCTTCGATTATCGAAAGGACTAATTATTCAAGTTTTGATTGCGATACTTCTTGCAACTCCAGTTTCGATGATGTCAATTAAGGGATACCTATCCATATTCCCTGATAAATTCAAAATTGGATTGCCATTATTCTTAATTGGAGGTGTGGTTGCCCTAATTCTTGTTCTCTTAACAGTTGGGTGGCAAACCTATATAGCTGCTAAAGCCAATCCTACAGTGGCGTTAAGGAGTGAGTAGGAGGAGTTTGGAGTGAACTAAAGTGCCAAAAGTGAACAGACTATTGACTAACAGACTATTGACGACTAGACTAACACTATATAATTATGTTCAAACAAAATCTCAGAATCCTAGTAAAGCAATTGCTTCGGAATAAAACTTTCTCGGTAATTACCGTAGCAGGGTTTGCATTTGCGCTAATGTTTGTTATTCTTCTTAGCCTTTACATTGCTCAGGAACTTTCGGTTGACCAGTTTCATGAGAAGCGGCACAGGGTATTCCGATTAACTACAGGTTTGTCATCAAACTTTGCACCACCTGTTGGACAAAGGCTTAAGGATAAGTATCCTGAAATTGAAGCCTATACCCGGCTTTATAGCACCAATGGATATTTATCCGATTTAAAGGATCAAAAGATATCCGTTAGCTACCATATGGTTGACTCATCGTTTTTTACCATGTTCTCATTCCGTTTTATTGAAGGCGACATGAAACGGGTTTTCGACGATAAGAATGGTATTGTATTAACACATTCGTATGCCAAAAAACTATTCGGAAATTCATCACCATTAGGCAAAGAGGTAGAACTAAACTCGAAGAATAGGTTTACAGTAACCGGGGTTATTCATGATATCCCAGAGAATACTCATATCCAAAAATGTGATGCCTTTATCAATTTTCCAGTTCTTGCTGATATTTGGGAGAGTAGCGATTTATTATCCAGCTACAGTAACAGCTCCTTTGGGCTATACTTTTTGGCAAAACCTAATACTAATATCCGGAACAAGGAGGAAGAAATTTTAAAGGAATTCAATAACGATTACTGGATGTATAGCATGGGGTTTGCCAAGGAAGTGAAATTTGAACCACTAAGCGAAATCTACTTTGGAGGACTTGAGGGTCCAGCGACTAAGGGGAATAGCATGAAGATGGTGATGATACTTACCGCCATTGCCATTGTAATCCTTTTGCTGGCAATAATTAACTATGTGAATCTTTCGGTTGCCCAGTCGAGTTTCCGAAGCCGTGAGGTTGCTGTTAAGAAATTGCATGGCAGTACCAAAGGGCGCTTGGTTGTGCAGTTTATTACCGAATCAATAATAATATGCCTTATTGCCTTCAATATAGCCTTACTCCTTGCAAAAATAGCCGAGCCATCGTTTAATGCTCTACTCGATACGCAGTTAAATATTAGCGATAAATTCGATTTTTCGACCACTGCAATTTTTGGTTTGGGAATTATTTTAATCGGTATAATATCTGGGTTCGCACCCGCTTTTCTTATTTCCAGGTATAACGCAATTGATATTGTGAAAGGAACATTCCGCCGAAAATCGAAAAGCGTTATTGGCAAAATACTAATATCTGTTCAGTATTGCGCTGCAATTACGTTAATAATTTGCACATGGATTATCGCACAGCAAACCCAGTTTATGCGAAATTTCGACTTGGGCTTTAACCGCAATAATATCATTTATTACGATAACGACTTAAACAACAGCCAGCGCGATGCCTTCCGTGATGAGATGCTTAAAGTTCCCGGTGTTGTTGATGTTGCTTACGCTGTAGGTAGCCCACTCGATGGCGGCAACAATAATTCGATGGATTTTTATGGCAAACCTGTTAGCTTTCAGGTGTTTAAAATCGATTCGGCATTTTTAAAGATGTTCGACTTAAAGATAAAACCCACGGGTGTTGCATACCAAAAGGAATGGTTCTGCCTAAACGAAACTGCAATTCGGGAACTGGAACTCGATTCATTGGCTCAATCGGTAAAATTCCCCAATGGACAGGAAATTCCCATTCATGGTATTGTTAAGGATTTTCATTTCAGAGATCTACGCACGAAGGTGGGTCCTGCAATGGTTATGTACCTAGGAAAAGAAGAGTTTCCCTGGGGGATTTATATCAACATTAGCGGAGCAAATGTGGCAGAAACGCTAAAAAATATCACAAAGGTTCATAAGGATTTCACCGATGGTTTGCCTTTCGATTACTCCTTTGCCGACGAAACAATTTATAAGTGGTATCAAAAAGAGGAACAAACTGCTCAAATGATAGGTTACCTCACCATTTTAGCAATAATAATCTCGATTATGGGTGTACTGGCCATGGCAACATTTTACATTCAGCAACGGGTAAAAGAGATTGGCATACGGAAAGTTACCGGTGCAACCGAGCTGGGTGTGGTTAAAATGCTAAACTTCGACCTGTTGAAATGGGTTCTGTTGTCGTTCGTATTTGCCTGTCCCATTGCATACTATGCTATGAGTAGCTGGTTGTCCAATTTTCCCTACAAAACCCCAATCTACTGGTGGGTTTTTATTCTATCAGGGACTATTGCGCTGGGATTTGCATTGCTAACCATTAGCTGGCAAAGCTACAGAGCCGCTTCGCGTAACCCTGTTGAGGCATTGAGATACGAGTAACTCGAAAAATCCGGTTCGTTTTTAGCATATTTTGATGTTTTTAAAAAATCGTGACTTTATGTTGTAAAATGGGATAAACAAAAGGATTACTAAATGCTAAAAAGTATTCATAAAATAAACCTAACTATATGATTTCATATAATTTGAAGCTGGCTTTTAGGAAGTTCGATAAAAATACTTTCATCACTTTGTCGACTTATATTACCACTAATCATGAATAGTTACCACTCGTAGAAATTATATTAAAATAGTTAAACAAACAAATCGTAAACTTGTCCAAATGGTACGATTTTAATAAATCAAACATGAGTATAAAGCGAGCTTAACGATTTAATAAAAACTTTGTTCAACTTTTTCATTCCACGATAAAAAACGTTTTAACATTTATTATGAGAATTAAAGCTTAAGAAATCAATGTACAGGCATCAAACGAATGAAATAATTCGTCATTTTGTAATTGAATAACAACTAAACCGTAATAAGTTTCCTAAAATACCTTTACTAACCAAAGAAAATAAAGTATATGGATAGACCAATTGAAAAGAAAAAATGGCCATTAAGAAAAATCCTTTGGGTA
>CAZDXY010000067.1:15772-21264 GCA_964509385.1 uncultured Rikenellaceae bacterium | reverse complement strand
CCCGAAGCCGACTTCTTCATTGAGTACGAACGATTCGATAGGCATATTGATAAGTTAAAGCGTGAAGGGATAAGAATGGATTATGTGAGTATTTGTACTCCTAACTACCTGCACGATTCACATATTCGGTTTGCCCTAAGACATGGTGCCGATGCCATATGTGAAAAGCCCATTGTGCTTAATCCATGGAATGTTGATGCTCTTGCGGAGATTGAGTCAGAAACAGGCAGAAAGGTAAACACGATACTTCAACTCAGGCATCACCCATCCATCCTTGATCTCAAGGAGAGAATTGATAAAGCACCTAAGGACAAGGTGTTTGATATCGATTTAACCTACATCACGAGCAGGGGGCGCTGGTATTTCATCTCATGGAAGGGTGATATCCAAAAATCAGGTGGAGTGGCAACCAATATCGGAGTTCATTTTTTCGACATGCTAACCTGGATATTTGGAGATGTTAAGGAAAACATCGTAAATGTTTCGCAGTCGAATAAAGCAGCGGGCTACCTTACTCTTGAAAAAGCTAGAGTTAGGTGGTTTCTTAGCTTAGACTACAATGATGTTCCAAACGATATTAAAGCCAATGGACAAAGAACTTACCGTTCAATTACCATTGAGGGTGATGAGTTTGAGTTTAGCGGTGGATTCACAGATTTGCATACACTTAGCTATCAAGAAATACTCAGAGGCAGGGGTTATGGCTTGTCCGATGCACGCACTTCAATACAAATAGTGCATCAAATCCGAAATGCAAATCCCATTGGTATTAGGGGAGAATATCATCCCTTTTGTAAAAATATTTAATCGAAACAGAAAGGAATATTGATGAACATGCTTGAATCATTAACCAGTAAAAAGGAAAAACTTGCCGTAATAGGCTTGGGGTATGTTGGACTACCCATTGCAGTTGAATTTGCTAAGAAAATATCCGTAATAGGCTTTGACATTAAGCCCGATAGGGTGGAGTTGATTAAAAAGGGAATCGACCCCAGCCGCGAATTGGAACCCGAGGCATTTCAAAATTGTGATGTTGAGTATACTGCAAATCCTGACGATTTAAAAAAGGCTAAGTTTTATGTGGTGGCAGTACCCACACCCATCGACGAGCATAACCTGCCCGATCTGAAACCACTGCTATCAGCAACCGAAACGGTTGCCAAAGTGTTAAAAAAAGGTGATTATGTGGTATACGAGTCAACTGTGTATCCTGGCTGTACCGAAGAGGATTGTGTGCCAATACTTGAAAGGATATCAGGATTGAAGTATATCGATGATTTTAAGGTTGGCTTTTCGCCTGAGCGAATAAACCCGGGTGACAAGGAACACACCCTTACCAAAATTGTAAAGGTAACTTCTGGGTGTGATGCCGAATCGGCCGAGATCATTGCTCAAACTTACGAACTTATCATTGTAGCTGGGGTTCATAGGGCTAGTTCAATTATGGTTGCCGAAGCCGCAAAGATCATCGAGAACACCCAGCGTGATATCAATATTGCCTTCATGAATGAGCTTTCGCTCATTTTCAACAGAATGAAAATTAACACCTACGAAGTATTGGAAGCTGCTGGTACCAAGTGGAATTTTCTTAAGTTTTTCCCGGGTTTGGTGGGTGGGCACTGTATTGGTGTTGATCCCTATTATTTGGTTTACAAGGCTAAGGAACTGGGATATCATCCGCAAATAATCAGTTCAGGGAGATTTATTAACGATTCAATGGGTGGTTACGTTGCCAAGCAAGTTGTTAAGAAGATTATTTCAGTTGATAAGAACATAAAGAATGCAAGGGTTCTATTAATGGGTGTAACTTTCAAGGAGAATGTGAGCGACATTCGTAATTCCAAGGTTGTAGACATTGTATCTGAATTAATATCATACAGCGTAAAGCAAATAGACGTTGTTGATCCTTATGCTGATACGTTGGAGGTAAAGCATGAGTATGGTTTTAACCTAGCCGATAAACCCTCAGGAAAATACGATGCCATTATTCTGGCGGTAAACCATAAGGAGTACCTAAATCTTCCCGAATCCTATCTGAAAGAGCTTGCAAGCAAAAATTGTATTTTTGCTGATTTAAAAGGAGTTTTTAGGAAGAATAGGCCTGAAGGAATGATATACTGGAGTTTATAGAGATTATTATTTGTTAAGATACTTTTGCATTTCACTAACTTAAATTAACCTGTGAAGATATTAGTAACCGGAACGGCTGGATTTATTGGTTTCCATTTGGCAAATCGACTTCTGGAAAGAGGCGATGAGGTTGTTGGAATTGATAATATTAACGACTACTACGATGTAAACCTTAAGTATTCACGCCTTGAACACGCAGGGATTAAGAGGCAAAGCATTAATTATGGAATAGCTGTTCAAAGCAAAATCCACTCAGGTTACCGGTTTGTGAAGTTAAAACTTGAGGATAAGGAGAGTATCATCAGCTTATTTGAACAGGAAAAATTTGATAGGGTATGTCACTTAGCAGCGCAGGCTGGAGTAAGGTATAGCCTTCAAAATCCCTCAACCTATATCGATAGCAACATTGTTGGTTTTTTGAATATCCTTGAAGCTTGTAGGCATTATAAGGTTGAACACCTGGCGTATGCCAGCAGCTCAAGTGTTTATGGGCTAAATGAGGAGATGCCATTCTCCACCAGTCATAACGTGGATCACCCCATAAGCCTTTACGCAGCAAGTAAGAAGAGTAATGAGCTGATGGCTCATACCTACAGCTATCTTTTTAGGATTCCAACTACAGGTTTAAGGTTTTTTACGGTATATGGTCCATGGGGCCGACCCGATATGGCACTTTTCCTGTTCACCAAAGCCATTCTCGATGGAAAACCCATTGATGTTTACAACAATGGTAATATGCAGCGCGATTTTACCTACATTGATGATATTATTGAGGGGGTTGTCAGGGTTATTGATAATCCTCCAATTGGCGATAAAACCTGGAGTGGAGTAAAACCTGATCCTTCGTCTTCCTACGCACCCTATCGGGTTTATAACATTGGCAATAGCAGTCCGGTTCAGCTAATGGACTTTGTTGAAGCCATAGAGGAGGAAATAGGGATGAAAGCCGAGAAGAATTTTCTACCCATACAGCCCGGAGACGTTCCTGCCACCTGGGCAGATGTTGACGATCTGGAATCTAACCTTGATTATAAGCCCAATACACCCATTCGTAGGGGAGTCAAACGATTTGTTGAGTGGTATAGGAAATACTACAATATCAAATAAAAAAGAGGCTGTCTCAAAAGCCTTATAGAATTAGATTTATTTCTCTGTGAACGACGAAGCCCTCACCGAAGGTAAACTCTGTGTGTTCACTGTGATACACTGTGGCACAATATATTAAAAATTCCACAGAGGTTCACAGAGTCCTTTACTGAGTCACACAGTGAGCTTTTGAGAAACCCTCTTTTTTGAGGTACAATTTTGCTATTGCACTTTCCAAACCGAATCAATCACTGTTCCGTCTACCCATTTAATGGCTGCAATGATCTCGTCACCCAGCTTGGGTTTTTGTGGAACTCCACATATCTTATCCGCTTCGGCTTTGAGTTCCTGAATGGTCTTGATGGGCAGTTTACTTCCCTTCATCTTTTCAATCAGATCGGTTCGTTTTGGATTAATGGCAATGCCTCTTTCGGTTACAATTACATCCATAAGTTCGCCTGGACCACAGATGGTGGTAACTTCATCGATAATCACCGGAATTCGATCGCGGAAAAGGGGAACAGGTATTATTACCGTTTTGGAGAAGAGGCAGTTTTGCCATCCTCCAATTCCATGCAAAAGGTAACCATCGGAATGGGTAACCACGTTGGCATTGAAATTCAGGTCGATCTCGGTGGCACCAAGTATAACCACATCCACGATGCCAGCAAAGTTGCCCTTGCTATGGTAGTTGTATGAAGTAAAAGGGCTTGTCCACAAATGGTTGGGGTTCTGAGCCATGGATCGAACACCGTCAAGGTCAAAGGTTTGCCCATCGAGTATGTAATCTATCAAACCCTCTTCGAGCATTTCAACCAAATACTTATTTGATCCTCCCCGGGCAAATCGCCCATGTATATTATGCTTGCGCATAATTTCAGCAAAATAGTTCCCCACAGCCAACGAGGTACCTCCAGCACCTGCTTGAAATGAGAAACCATCCCTGATGATACCAGCCTCATGGCAGAATTGTGCAGTATACTCTGCCAGCAAAAGCCTGTCGGGGCTTTTTGTGATTTCTGTAGTGCCTGATACAATTTTCTCAGGTATTCCCACCTTATCAACCTTAACGGTGAAATCGACATAGTTCCCTTGTATTTGCCAGGGTGTGCAAGGGAATTCAACCATATTGTCAGTAACAACAATCACTTTGTGGGCATACTGCGAATCGGCTAGGGCAAAACCCAGTAATCCGCTGGCCGAAGGGCCATAAATGCCATTGGCATTCCCGAAGGGATCGGCACAACCTGCACCAATTACGGCAATGTCAATCTGAATTTCTCCATCCTGAATCGCCTGATACCTACCACCATGGGAACGAAGAACGGCTAAACCCTTCATTTTTCCTTCGGAAGTAAATTTGCCCAGGGGACCGTTCATACTCCCTTCGATATGATGAATGGTGCCATCCTCCAAGTACTTTATTAGAGGCTCGTGGCAAGGGAATGATGCCGAGGGGAACCAAACCAAATCCTTAACGCCCATCTCTTTTGCGATGTCAAATATTTGAACCGCCAGTAAATCACCATTCCTAAAATGGTGATGAGTCGATATGGTCATGCCATTCTTAAGCCCACACTTTTTAAGAGCTTCGGCGAGCGATTCAACGGTTTTATTGCCATCGGAGGGGTAATCGGCAAGGCTTGGGATTGGGGGAGCATACTTGCGCCCCTCGGGCTTATATTTGCCTACACCCATGTATGGAACAGCTGGTTTACCGTTGATTTCAGTGGGTACTATCCGACCAAGGGCGTTTTTGGTTACCTTATCGTATTTTTTCATCTCGTCAATATCTTTGTGTTTTAAACTAATATTCTTATTGCTGGGCAAGCATTTCCTCTCTCCAATTGCTTGGAATTAGGCCCATGTTAACTGCAAGATCGATGGAACGTTGAGCTCTCTTGACCACTGGAGGATCAATCATCTTTGTACCCAACGATACTACGCCAAGACCTTTTTCTGTAGCATCAATGAAGGCATTCACAATTTTTTTGGCCTTTTCAATTTCCTCCTGAGTTGGGGCAAAGTTCTCATGAATCACCTTAATTTGGCGGGGGTGGATGCAGCCCATCCCATCAAAGCCCATGGCTTTGGATTTGATGACGGTTTGCTTTAGGGCTTCCATATCCGATACATCAGAGAAAACAGAATCGATGGCCTGAATGCCAGCCGCTTTTGCAGCATTGACAACGGTACTGCGAGCCAGAAACGATTCGGTGGCCTCATTGGTTCGTTGGGTTCCCAAGTCGGCAGTATAATCCTCCAGCCCAATGGCA
>CAZDXY010000067.1:0-15762 GCA_964509385.1 uncultured Rikenellaceae bacterium | reverse complement strand
TCAATGATTGGCATTAGCCAAATAGGATTGTTGATGCCATGTTGCTTTTTAAGCGCATCAATTTTTTGGTTTAACTGCTTTATCTGATCTGCGCTTTCGCACTTGGGGACAAGAATCAGGTTTACGTTATGGGGTATAATATGCTTTATATCATCAAGTCCCTTGGGAATTTGGTTTATTCTCACCATTCTCTCGGCTCCGTAAAAATCGAGTGCCCTAAGCGCATTTCGCACAACAAGTTGTGCTTCGGGCTTTTTATCCACTGCAACCGCATCTTCCAGGTCAAGGATAATTCCATGTGGATTATGCAACCCGGCATTGATCATCAGCGAGGGAGTATTACCGGGGAGGTAAAGCCTTGAAAATCTATACTGATCCTTTTTGGTTGAGTACTTGTTCTGGGGAAGGAATTCGGGAAGTAACTCTTTGTCAGTCTCTATCAGCTGTTTTACAGCTGCTTCAACTCGCGCCATGATCAACCAGGGCAATGCTCCCTTATCATCGAGGATTACTTTAGCATTGGCAATGCCAAAGAAGGAGAGCGAATCAAGAACCAGTTTTCTAATGGAATCGCCATACATTACATGTACCTTGCTATTTAGTTCTAATGCAATGCCGCCTGAGGTGGTTAGCTCAATGGTGATATGGCAATCGGATCTTACTTTGTCGCCAGTATTTCCTGCACGGACTACTTTTATGCTCATATTATCGGGGATTTAGGTTTTTACAAATTAGCCCGAAAGATAGCAAAAAAAGGGTGTGCTGACCAAAAGAAAAATTGGAAATTGTTAAGTAATAACCATAGAATTGATATGTTTCCAAACATTGTTTGGAATCTGTTTAAAAAGGGAGGAAAAATCAATTTGATGATAAATGGATTAAGAGTTGATACGTTTTTTCGCTCAATATTTCAGAAGACTTCTGGAGATTATTGAGAAATTCTTCTTCGGTTGGTAAATCACCATCAATCAGATCGGTAATTGCCTTAATGGCAATAAACGGAATGCCGTGAAGCTGAGAAACCCAGGCAACCGAAGCCGCTTCCATATCTTTAATAATACCATTATGGCTTTGCATGGTCTCTAAATCCTTTGGAGTGTAGTCGAGAGAATTGCCCGATGAAATAACTCCGGTTTTCAACCCCAAAACTTTAGCGATATTATCACTGTTATAGCATGGGTAATACCCAATTCCATACTCCTTAAACCCGGGAAGGTCTATTCGACGGTCGTGGAAACATACATGGGGATGACCCAGATAAACATCCCCGATTGAGGCATTGTCCTTTATAAATCCTCCTGCAGTTCCTGGGTTAATTATTAAATCGGGTACAAGAAAGTCGATGGCTAAATGGGTGTTCAATATTGCTGCTTGGATTCCAATATGATCAACACCATACCGCTTACATTTTCCACTCAGTATTAGATGAATTGAAGAATTGCCGAGTTTGCCACTGTATAGCTGCATGGGTAATTTTGGATAAACTTCTCCTTGTGCAGATAATTTTAACCGGTCTATAATTGGATTTGCTTCTGCAGCCATTGCCATTACCATTGCTATTCTGCTGAAAATCATATTTTTCTTTTCGTTTTTTAAATATACGATTCTTATTTAAAATTTAATTATTTTCTAAATATATTTAAAAATTTAAGAATACATAAACGGCTTTAACATTAAGAAAGAGTAAAAAAAACAAAAAATAATATCGATGCACTAGCACCTTTAAGAACTTTTTTTAACTTTAAAAGTTTAATAAATAAAATGGAATCTTTTTTATGGAATTAAAGGTTGGTTCCCAAGACCATATGCAAAACGAGTTTTTTTCGTACAGATACTCGACCCGATTTCAGAAAGGAGAACTTGTTGAGATTAAGGTTGGTTTTGACTTGGAATATGCTCGTTTTCAGGCACGAAAGAGTTTTCCTGAAGTGCTGAATGAGTATTGGTGGCTAAAACCATCCGATGTTCCTGCACTTAAAAATATTCCCCTAAAAGTTTCCGACATTTTTTTCTATCATGGTGGTATTCCTGTACTTGTCCTTGTTACTGCTAGTGGTACATTAACCCGTAAAGCTCAGGTTTTTATCAAAAAAAAGGAAGAGTATAAGCCTTCCATCGAACCCGAAACCCTTAAGCAAATAGAGCTACTTGATGCAGAAAATTTGAGCGAATTATTGCACGATCAAAATTTGCTGATACGTCTTAAGGCAACGGAACTTCTAACGAATAAATTCCCTGATTTTTCTCCATCAAACCTTGATCAACAAATTATCTATAAGGTATTAAAGGGGAACTTCGATGATCTGATTGCCTATGGCAAAGATGCCATTGATGCTTTAGTTGAGCGTTTCTTTATTACTACCAATGCAAAGGAAATAGAGCGAATTCTCGATACAATAATAGCTATTGGCCCACCAGCATTACCCAAACTCGAAGGTATATCCGATTTCCTTTCAATTTTAGCTAGCCCTTACTACGCAAAGCGCATAAATTGGACCATTGAGCAGATTAATAAGAAGATTAAAGGGAAGGGTGCTCAAAAGTGAAACTACTAATTTTTATAGTATTACTTCAGTCTAATTTTCCAGATCCCGGTTTATATAATCCTCATAATCTGTGAGTTTTGGTATATAGACCTCGTCAAGCAATGGAGAACCAATAATAAAATCAGCCGTTGAACGATTTGTCGCTGTGGGAATATTGTATACACTTGCCAGGCGAAGTAATGCCTTAACATCCACATCATGAGGCTGAGCTTGCATGGGATCCCAGAAAAAAATCAGAATATCAATATTGCCTTCGGCAATCATGGCACCTAACTGTTGATCGCCACCAAGAGGCCCTGATTTCAACTTCTTAATTGATATATGCTTTTTTGCTTCATCACCATGCATCCGATTAAAAGCCTCTTCAACAAGTTTCCCTGTGGTACCTGTACATATTAACTTATGGCGCAGTAGTTTTTGCCAGTTCCATTCTACCCATTCAACCATATCTTTCTTTCGGTTATCATGAGCAACGAGGGCAATATTCTTTGTTTGCTTCATCTCTTTTCAATTATTTAGGCGACAAAATTACTCAAAAGAAAGCCATTCGCTTTAACATTGAGCTAAGAATTCATTTTTAAAACACTTAATGTTTAATTGATAATGATAAACTTTTAGTTTTTATCATCAGTCAATATTAATATTTACTTTTGCATAAATAGTAATGTTCTGATTATTTCTATAAAAATCTAATTAATAGTAAGATGAAAAAAATATTAATTCTTTTAACCATTCCAATTTCAACCATTATGGTTCAGTGCAAACAAACAGAAAAAGACTCTAAGGGTAGTCCAATCCCTGAGCAAGTTGTAATTAAAACAATAGAGAGTTTGATTGATAAGCATGGAAAAGACATTAATTTCCATGCCGAAAGGGGAGTGAATCAAGTGGCAAACCTTTGGCGCGATACCGATGGCAGCATCAACGATTTCGAAAAATTTTGCCAGGAGCAATTTATTGCCAACCCCGATGAACTTCATTCCCTCTTTGAAAAGTTGTCGGCTGGTTACGAGGTTCTTTTTGGCTACTTCCTTAGGATTACAAAGGACTTAATGCGTCCCCTACATTTGGATATGGGTGAGATCACACCCATTGATATGATGTTTGGAAGTTTCAATGCTTCAGCACATCTAACCGAAGATCTTTACTCCAACAAAATTGCATTTGTTACTGCGCTCAATTTCCCTTATTACTCACTAACCGAGAAAGAGGAATTGGGCGAAAACTGGACGAGGAGAGAGTGGGCATATGCCCGTATGGGCAACATTTTTACCTCACGTGTCCCAGCAGAATTGCTGCAGAATTACTCTAAGATCAGCACCGAAGCGGATACCTACATCAGCTTGTACAATATTTATATGGATAATCTTCGCGATGAAAATGGCAATCAGCTGTTCTTCGATAACAAGAAACTTATCACCCATTGGGGGCTTCGCGATGAGCTGAAAGCTCAGTATTCCAACCCCGAAAACGGTTTGCCTCGCCAAAAAATGGTTTACGAAGTGATGAAGAGGATTATTGACCAGACCATTCCCGAGGTGGTTATTGACAACCCCGATTACATATGGAATCCAACATCAAATGAACTGATGAAAGATGGTGAGAAGGTATCGTTCCAGTCCGAACCCAACACACGCTACCAGCAGGTTGTAAACCTTTTTCAGGCTTTGAGGGCAATGGATCCCTACTACCCAACTATGCCCAACTATATTCAGCGAACATTTGAAGGGAACTATGAACTTCCGGTTGAAGATGTTGAGAAGCTATTCATAAACCTTGTTTCATCGGAGCAGGTACGCGAGGTGGGAAAACTGATCAGCCAGAGGCTGGGCAGACCCCTTGAGCCCTTCGATATCTGGTACGATGGCTTTAAATCGCGCAGCAGTATCCCTGCCGAGAAGCTTGATGCTGCTGTTTCCAGCAGATTTACCAGCGCACAGACATTCGAAAAGGAGATTCCGAATATCCTGACATCGTTGGGATGGAGCAGGGATAAGGCTAATTTTCTGGCATCAAAGATAGTTGTGGAGGGCAGCAGGGGTGCCGGTCATGCCTGGGGTGGTGCCATGCGCACTGATGTTGCGTTGCTTCGCACACGCATTGGCGATGAGGGGATGAACTACAAGGGTTTTAATATAGCCATGCACGAGTTTGGGCATACCGTTGAGCAAACCATTACCCTACACGATGTGGATTACTACACTTTGAATGGAGTTCCCAACACAGCATTCACCGAGGCATTGGCATTCATATTTCAGAAACGCGATCTGGATGTGCTCAATATCAAGGATAGCAACCCAGAAAAGGATCACCTTATGGCTCTGGATATTCTTTGGTCGTGCTACGAGATTATGGGCGTATCGCTTGTGGATATTAACCTATGGAGGTGGCTGTACGATAATCCCAATGCCACAGCCGAGGAGGTTAAGCAAACCACCATTCGCATTGCCAGAGAAGTTTGGAACAGCTACTTTAAGGATGTGTTTGGAAGTTCCGACGAACCCATTCTTGCCATATACAGCCACATGATCGATAACCCTCTATACCTGTCGGCTTATCCCTTAGGGCATCTTATCAGCTTTCAGCTGGAGCAGCATCTGGCCGGTAAGCATTTTACCAATGAGATACAGCGAATATATGAGCAGGGTACCATTATCCCTCAGTTGTGGATGAAGGGTGGAGTGGGAGAACCGCTATCCATTGAACCCATCCTGATGGCGGCGGAGAAAGCGGTTTCTGTTGTAAATAAGTAACATTCGATAAGTTTGTTATAATTGCATCTGAAGATTATTAGGATAATATTTGATCATCTAAAATAAAGAGATGTATTCCATTCATTTTATTAGGAACGCATCTCTTTATCAATTATATAAGATTACTTTAGTAATATAAATAGAAGTAAAGTATATCTATTCAATAATTGTTATTTTTGAATTTTATATGATGAACGAAAAAAAGAAGTATGCTCAAAAATAATCGTATTCGTATTTTTTATTGACTATGAGACTTCTAAAGTTCCTTTCTTTTGCAATGATTACACTTTTTTGGGGATGTAATCAAACGTCGAATAATGGTGGTCGACCTTATGATGAAAGTTTAGAGATACTAAAAGCCCAATACGCAAAGGGTTTTTCCATTTCATCCATTTCAAATGGTTTTCTTATTGAGGTTTACAATCCCTGGCAGGGGGCTACTAATATTAAATATCGCTACGCTTTTACAGATGATATTTCCAATGATGGAATTAAGGGTTTCGATGAGGTTGTAAACTTTCCTGTACAAAGAGTGGTGTGCCTGTCCACAACGCATATTGCATATATCGATTTTGTTGACCAAACGGAAAGAATTGTTGGCATATCCGGCAGCGAGCTGGTTTCTAATCCCTTGGTAAGGGATGGAATAGAGAAGGGTATCATTAGGGATGTGGGCTACGAGCAGTCGTTAAACTACGAGCTGTTGGTGAGCCTTAAACCCGATGTTGTTTTCAGCTACGGTGTGGGAGCCGAATCTGCAGGTTACCTGCAAAAATTGAAGGATATGAAAATTCCCGTTGTTTTCATTGCCGATTACCTGGAGGAGAGCCCCTTGGGCAAAGCCGAATGGGTTAAGGTTTTTGGAGCCATTTTCGGCATGTATTATGAGTCCGAAAGACTTTTTTCTGAAATAGAGGAGCAATACCTTAAGGTAAAGAATAGTGTTTTTGGTATTGAGAGCAAGCCATCAGTATTTATAAACCTACCCTGGAAGGATGTTTGGTATTTCCCTGGCAGCCAAAGTTATATGGCAAACCTGATTGAGGATGCTGGAGGAAATTACATTTTTTCGTCCCTAACAGGAAATCGAAGTTATCCTTTTAGCATGGAGGTTGCCATTGAAAAGGGCATGGTTGCAGATGTTTGGATAAATTCCGGTACAGCCCATACCTTGCAGGATATTGCCCTGGAATTTCCTCGTTTAGCTATTATTCCGTCATTCAAGAGTGGCAGGGTCTATAACAACAATAATCGCACAAATCCAACAGGGGGCAACGATTTCTGGGAATCGGGAGTTACCAATCCTCATATAATCCTTAAGGATTTGGTAAAGATTTTTTACCCCGAAAGAATTGATCATGAATTGGTTTACTACAAACAGCTGCAATGACCCAATTCAGCTTAACATACAAAAATGGTCAGAGAAGAGTGTCGTTGATATTCTTGGGTTTTGCCATAATCCTGTTAGCATTGGTAATTCTTGATCTTTTGCTTGGATCGGTTAGGATACCCATGCCTGAGGTTATTAAAATCCTCTCGGGAAAGGGTAGCAATGAGGCATGGAATACCATTGTTATGGAGTTTAGGCTACCTAAAACCATTGCCGCCGTCTTAGCAGGTTCTGCGTTATCTGTTAGCGGGTTGCAGATGCAAACTATATTCCGAAACCCTCTGGCAGGACCCTATGTGCTTGGGATTAGTGCGGGGGCAAGTTTGGGTGTAGCCATTATGGTGCTGGGTATTTCTGCCTTGGGTGTGGGTAGTGTAACAGGCCTATTTACAAGTTTTACGATAGCAGGAGCCGCTTGGATAGGGTCATTTCTAGTGCTGCTTATCATTCTTGCTGTGTCGATGAGGGTAAAGGATATTATGACCATTCTTATACTCGGAATGATGTTTGGCTCTGCTGCATCGGCATTGGTAAGCGTACTACAGTACTTCAGCAGCGAGTCTATGCTTAAGGCTTTTGTTATATGGACTATGGGCAGCCTTAGTTCGGTTGCAGGCATGCAACTCTGGGTGTTTGCAGTTGCCACAGCCTTAGGTTTGCTTCTAAGCATACTTTCCGTTAGGGTACTGGATGTTATGCTTCTGGGCGAATCGTATTCGCGTAGCGTTGGACTAAATATAACAATGGCAAGAGCAGTAATCTTCGTGTCAACAAGCTTGTTGGCTGGTTCAGTTACCGCATTTTGTGGCCCCATTGGTTTTATTGGCATTGCTGTTCCGCATGTCGCCAGAATGATTTTTAAAACTTCAAACCACATGGTACTTGTGCCGGGTGTAATAGTTCTGGGTAGTTTGGTTATGCTTCTGTGCGACATCATTTCACAACTTCCTGGGCTTGATATTACCCTGCCTCTCAACTCTGTTGCTGCCCTAATGGGTATACCCATTGTGATTTACGTTGTTTTCAAGAATCAAAAATTTACGGGGGTATAGCCATGCAGGAAAGCAAAACAACCATTAGTGTAAAAGATGTTGTACTTGGGTATACTCCAAAAAATCCTATTTATCCAAAGTTTACGGTAAGTGGCTATTCGCACGAGCTTATTGCTCTTGTTGGTAGAAATGGAGTGGGGAAGAGTACCCTGCTGAGGGCTTTGGCTGGTTTGCACCCAACCCTTTCTGGTCAAATCCAAATAATGAGCATACCATACAATGAATTAACCAGGCATAAACGCGCAAAATATATCAGCTTTGTTCCTGCCGAGCCAGTTAGGGTTCCCAATTTACAAATAAGGGATTTTGTTGCAGTCGGTCGTTTCCCCCATTCAGGCTGGATAGGAGGACTAACCCAAACCGATTGGGAAATGGTGAATGCTGCAATGAAAATGGTTGGCATTGAACATCTTGCAGACAGGGATATAACTGCCATTAGCGATGGGGAGAGGCAAAGAGCAATGATAGCCTTTGCCTTGGCTCAGGATACCAAAATAATTCTTCTGGATGAACCCACAGCATTCCTCGATTTGCCCAACAAGTTTGAGATGGTACGGTTGCTTTCGCAATTGGCAAGAAACCAGAGTAAAACTATTATTTACTCTACTCACGATTTGCAGGGAGCCATGGGCGAATCCGATATGGTATGGATGATGCTTACATCTGGTTTTGTTTCAGGGGCACCAGAAGATCTTGCCATTAATAAGCATTTTCAACATCTTTTGATCAATACCGATGTTGTATTCGAAACCCAAACAGGCTTGTTCAAAAACTATCGTCGTCATAACAAGGAGATTGCCCTTGAGGGGCAAGGAGATTCGCTGATTTGGACCCGCAGATTATTGGAACGACTTGGTTATAATGTTGTTAGAAATGAAACTGTAAACCTTAAGGTATCCATTTGCACGGAAGACAATACTTACTATTGGGAAATAACCGATAAAGGCAACCTTATTTCAAGAGTTGAAAATCTTACCGATCTGGCTAGCAAGCTAAAACAAATTGAGAACCTTTAACCTTGTATCTCATACAACCAATAAATAATCAAAACCTCTGCGTCATTGCGATGAAAGTTTCGCGTTTTGAAGATTGAAGAAGCAATCTCATTCATAGATCGCTTCGTCAGCACAGAACGCCTCCTCGCGATGACGGGTTTGTGACTTTGCGATGACGGTTCCCGCTATGGACTGAGAGAGAGTGAGCACTGACTAGTGAGAAGATGAGAGGGTGAATCCCGAAGTTTCGAGATGAGGGCAAAGGGCAAAGGGCAAAGGGCAAAGGGCAGAGTATACAATCAATCAATCAATCAATCAATCAATCAATCAATCTGTCTTTTAAGCTCTTCCTCAACAATTCTCTCCAACGATTCGATTCCAAATCGTTTGGCAATTATCTTTTTATCCTTATCTAGAATGTAAATAGCTGGTGTAGCGTATATATCGTATAGTTTATGGTAGTTGGTTACCCTGTTGGGATCCCATACATTGATCCAGTTAAGCTCGTTCTTGGCAACGTAATCCTTCCATTTTTCAATTTCGTTTTGGGTGTAAATGGCAACCACTTCCATGCCTTGCGACTTCAATTTAGTGTATGCCTCCTTTAATACAGGAGTAGCCTTTTTGCAATGGGTGCAACCAGGTTCCCAAAAGTATAAAACTGTAACTTTGGCTTTGGCTGAGTGAAGTTCAAATAGCTTGTTGTTTATATCAAGCATCCTAAAGTTTGGAGCTACTTCGCCAATCAAGTTAGGTTTAAGCTCATTTACCCTATTGGCTATGCGATTAAGAAGATCACTACTTAACCAGTCCACTTCACCGCTAAGGTAATACCTTTCTGCAATATGTACGAAAACGGCATCCATGCCCATAATGGCAGGGTTTTGATATTTGCTTAGAAGATGTGATGCCATAAACTGAAACATTTTATGGTTTGATCTGGTGGCGTCGATTACCTTTGATGCATATAGTTTAACTGTGTCGGGAATGGGTAGCAGTATCCTGTCGAAGTAATTATCAACCCTATTCTGAAAAAAAGGAGTTCGTATGAGCCTGTCATCGGTTAAATCGATATTGTCGAAGTAATGCTTTTGGTTGTAATGGTAGCTCAAAACCCATCGTAGAGAGTCGGGATTAGTAGTGTTTTCAGGGATGTTAAACTCAGGAAAATCAATAGGTTTTAGAGTTCTAATGATATTGGCAAAGAATGTGGCTGGATAATTCTCAATTATTTTATCCCAGTAAGCTCTAACCTCTTGATCAAGTCGGTTGATTTCATCAACAATGCTTTGCTCAGTTTCTTCGTTTTCTGAACCAGCTTGAAGTTGCTGCCTTAATTCGCCCATCTTTAGTTGCTTTTGTGCCATAAATCTTTGGTAATTGGCAAAAGCAGTATTTTCGGAAGAATTTTTAAACTCCAAATCCTCCATCATATTATCCAAACTCGTTGAAATGCTAAATCTCTGATTATCTGCAATTAGGATATCAAAATAGCTACGCTGTGGAAGTATAACGATATACATACCCCCTGGAAGTAATGAATCGCCCTGAAAAACAGCAACACCCTTTGAGTTAACCTGGGCAGTATCAGACACAAATTTTTTCTCACCAAAATGGTAACCTAAAAGTATGGATGTATCCCTTAAGCCTTCGATATTCACCTCAATTTTATAGCCCTGAGCACATGCGGTGAAGGAGATGGAAAGGACAATAACAGTAAGAATGATAATTTTTTTCATAGCGTTTTATGTATTATTCAAGATGAACTAGAATGGCATTGAGAAAACCAAAAACTATACCATGTTAGGGATTAATCCCTTTGTTAAGCCAAAAGTATAAAAAGTTTACGCTTTTCATCCTTATTTCTTTACCATTATTTTCAACAATTGGTAGATCATTTTGTTAAATCATTAGTTTTAAACTTTAATATTATTCTATGACCAGCTCTTTCAATCGTCTTTCGGGTGAAACTAGCCCCTACTTACTTCAGCACGCCACAAATCCAGTTAATTGGTACCCTTGGGGCGATGAGGCTTTTGCAAAGGCAAAGAATGAAGATAAGTTAATACTTGTAAGTATTGGTTATAGTAGTTGCCATTGGTGTCATGTTATGGAGAAGGAGTCCTTTTCCAATGCTGATGTGGCAGATTACATGAATGAAAATTTTGTGTGCATAAAGGTAGATCGTGAGGAGCGACCCGATGTGGATCAGATATACATGAATGCAGTTCAAATCATCACCCGTTCGGGTGGTTGGCCATTGAACTGCTTTGCTCTCCCCGATGGTCGTCCGGTTTTTGGGGGTACATACTTTCGCACCCAGCAGTGGATGGATATACTTCAAAGTCTCCATTCCACTTGGATTACAGATAGAGAAAGGGTTGTAAGCGTTGCAGAGGAACTTACAAAGGAGTTATCCGGTACCCAATTAGTAAAGGTTAATGAGAATGATAAAACAATTTCGTCCGATAGGTTAAAAGCATACGTTGAGAATTGGAGCAAGTATTTCGACTTAAGGCATGGTGCCAATAAAGGTGTTCCAAAATTTCCGATGCCTGGTTCAATCAATTTTTTATTGGATTTCTCGTGGTTATTTAACGATAATTCTACAAAGCAGCACGTTAAAACAACACTTGATAGGATGTGGCAAGGTGGAATTTTCGATCATCTTGGGGGAGGTTTCTTTCGCTATTCGGTGGATGAGCGTTGGGATGTACCCCATTTTGAAAAGATGCTTTACGATAATGCTCAATTAATAAACCTTTATGCATCAGCATATAAGCATTTTAATGATGAGAAATACCGAGACGTGGTATACCAATCTATTGACTTCTTACGTCGAGAAATGCGTTCTCCCGAAGGGGGATTTTATAGTGCCATTGACGCTGATAGCGAAGGTGAAGAGGGTAAATTTTATACCTTTTCAAAACGTGATATTGATAATCTTTTGGGTAATAACGCTGAAGTTTTCTCAGTTGCCTATAGTATTTCAGCATCGGGAAATCATTTAGGAAAAAATGTGATACGAATTGCAGCATCCGATAATGAAACAGCATGTTTGCTTGGTTTAGAGCCAAATCAGGTTAGTGAAAAGTTGAAGGAAGCCAGGGCTAAACTATTTAACGCCAGGGCAACCCGAGTTCGACCCATAACCGACGATAAACAGCTGACCTCGTGGAATGCGTTAACTATTAGTGCACTGGTTAAAGCATATATCGTTTTTGGCGATAAACGTTACCTAATCGATGCACTGAATACCATGCAATTTATTGAGGAAAATCTCATTGGAGGCGATGGATCATTGCAAAGAGTTTACTGTAAAGGCAAGTCAAGTATTCCTGCTTTTTTAGATGACTACGCATTGCTGATTGAAGCGTATATCGCTTTATATAAGGCTAATTTTGATGAAAAGTGGCTTTTAAATGCTCAAAAATTGACTAAGTCATCCATTGAAAAATTCTTCGATAAAGATATGGGAATGTTTTACTACTCATCGAGCATTCACGATAATCTGATCGTAAAGAAAATGGAGTTAACCGATGGAGTGATTCCCTCATCGAATGCTGTAATGGCAGGTAATCTCATGGAATTAGCTGTATACTTTTCTAATCAGGAATACAAAAAAATGGCCAATCAAATGCTTTTGAATATTTGTGAGCAGTTACAAAAGGGTGGGCCTTACGTTTATCGCTGGGCATATAATTACCTCAAATCTTTAGTTGGACCAGCCGAATTGGTCTCAAAAGGTGAAAAAGCCATTGATTCTTTTAATGTTATAGAAAGAAAAACTTACCATCCTTATCTTATACCTTGCATTTCAAACAACTCTTCAACAATTCCAATGTCAAATACAGTTGTTGAAGGTGGTGGTTTTAAACTTTGTCAAGGCAAAACCTGCTTAGCTGCAATAAATGATGTTGGAGTAGTAATGGAAAGACTAAATGGCGTTAAAATTTAAAAGCAAAATACTTCTTGCTTCCACTTTTAGCAGTGGAAAGATAAAACTTAAGATTAGAAATACCTTTATCTAAGGGTGAAAACTTGGTAGTCGACCTTTCTTTGATCGGGCATTAGCCCATATACCCAGGAAAAAATGGCTTCTGAAGTTGTGAATTGCTCCTGCCCACCGGAGTGGTTTAGGTATTGAATAGGGGTTTTTGTGAAAACAAAAACAATTCTATTTACTTCAGGTTGTTTGCTATCCTTGTACAACTCATAATCATTTAATTCTTGACGGAATGGGAAACTAACCTTTTTTTGACCAGGTATTTGGGTGAAACTTTCTTTAAAATTTGGATATAAAAGGCAAGTATAATCATCAGCGATGGCAAAAACATGCAGGTAGCAACTTTGGGTCGCAAAAACGGAAAAAGTCAAATATTCACCCACTTCGTAAACCTGCTTGATTCCCTCTACGCGAACGTTGAATGTAGGATCAGGGCGAGCAGAATACTTAATAATTGTAGCGTCAATGGTTACCTCAACATTGGGGAGCTTAGTTTGAGGATCAGTTGTGGTTTCCTGATTGACAATGGTGTATTCCTTAACTGCTCCTTGAAGTTCGGCTTGTACATCAGAGTTGAAAAACTCTGAAAAGTCGTTATTGATTTCACTTCGGTAAAGCTGTTCGTAAACAGTAAGATGCTCAGAGACACCTGCTTGGCGCAATGCTTCTACTTTGGCTTTATTTATGGCTTCGTGTCGTGCATCCTCAAAGCTAAGCCTGCCAGCAATAATTCCAACCCCTTTCACACCGCTAACCTTAATTATTTCTTGAGCAGTAGAAGGGAAAAAAGGTAATAAAAGAGCAATGAAAAGTATACATTGTAAGGTGAAATAACGACGTGATTTCATGGCTATTCGTTTTGATTAAATGAATGAGCAATTTCAATGCCAAGATACAAATTCTTAATTAACTCACAATAGGGTATGTAGTTAATAAAAAAGGAATATTTGTAGACCCTGTTTCTAAAGGAAATGAAATCTTAATCCAATGGTGGGTGTTAAGTAAGTAAAGTTATTTGTAAGGCATTTGTTGTATTTGCCTTCGATGAAAAAACCTGAGTGGATCAAAGATTTTGATGATAAACGTGTTCCAAATAGCTTTTGCTCTACTCCAATTCTTCCAACAAGATCAGAATAAAAGCCACTTGAAGAGTTTATATTTCTCGAACCACTCTCAATACCTATGCCCAGATATGGATTAAGTGAAAAGGGAAGGTAATACTTGAAATAGAGCCCAATGCGTGTACCTCCTCTTTGCCAACTATTATTGTTGTTTTCAATCAGCGTGGGAATGATGTACCCTTCTTTTGAAAGAGAAGCATCTATGGATATTTTTTTTCTGATAGCGATGGACTGAGTGCATATACGACAAAGTCTATAGAATTGCAGATGAATTCCAGTGGGCTCTCCAATATGTATTCCTGAGCCTATTCTCCATCTGGTTTCATGGGCATTTTTATCCTGAATCCAGTTTGTTTTCTTCCTTTTCTGAGAATATGCTTGTAAACAGATTAATAATATAAATAACAGAGCGATAACATTTAACCATCTATTTTTCATTACCGAATCTTGTAAATTAAATCAATCAATTTGGAAATTCTCTTTAGACTTTTCTTTTATATACTGAAAAGTTTCGTGAAAATAGTAAATATTAATGAATAAAAAAGACCGCTAATTTTAAGGTTAGCGGTCTTTACTTACAAAGATTTAAGATTTACTCAAATTTTTTGAAAACCTCTTCAATTCTATTCATCGCTTCGCGAAGTTGTTCTTCGGTAATTACAAGAGGAGGAGCAAATCGAATTATGTTTCCATGGGTAGGTTTGGCCAAAACCCCATTCTCAGCCATAGCAACGCAAACATCCCATGCTGTTTTACCGGGTTGATTACGGATAACAACGGCATTCAGCAATCCTTTGCCACGCACAAGCTCAATTAAATGGCTTTTGATGCTACGGAATTCTTCACGAAAAATTTTTCCTAAACGCTCTGCGTTTTCAGCAAGTTTTTCCTCTTTGATAACATCAAGAGCAGCAATAGCAACCTTGCCTGCAATTGGATTACCTCCAAAAGTTGATCCATGTTGTCCTGGCTTTATGCAAAGCATTATATGATCGTCGGCAAGAACTGCAGATACAGGGAAAACACCACCTGAAACAGCTTTGCCTAAAATTAATATATCTGGACGAACACCCTCGTGATCGCAGGCAAGCATTTTCCCAGTACGGGCAATGCCTGTTTGTACCTCATCGGCTATGAAGAGTACATTATTTTTCTTGCAAAGTTCCGATGCTTTTTTCAGGTAACCTTCAGCTGGAACAAACACACCAGCTTCACCTTGAATTGGCTCAACCAAGAATCCAACAACATTTTTATCTTCAAGCGTCTTTTCAAGTGCTGGAATGTCGTTATAGGGAATAATAATAAATCCAGGTGTGTATGGACCATATTCTGCACGAGCATCGGGATCGGTACTCATGGAGATAATGGTGGTTGTACGACCATGGAAATTATTCTCGCAGACAATAATTTTTGCTTCACCATCTTTAATGCCCTTTTTCTGGTAACCCCACTTTCGGCAAAGTTTAATTGCTGTTTCGTCAGCTTCAGCACCAGTGTTCATGGGTAAAACCTTGTCGTAACCAAAGTATTTAGTTATGTATTCCTCGTACTCACCCAACACGTTATTATAGAAAGCACGAGAAGTAAGGGTTAACTTGCGAGCTTGATTAACCATGGCTTCAACAATCTTAGGATGGCAGTGTCCTTGGTTTACTGCAGAGTAGGCTGAAAGAAAGTCAAAATACTTTTTACCTTCTACGTCCCATACATAAACGCCTTCACCCTTTTCCAGAACAACTGGAAGTGGATGATAGTTGTGCGCACCGTACTTATCTTCACGGTCCATGTAATGTTTACTGGTCATCATAATCATTCTTATTAGATATTGTTATTGATTTTCAGATTTATACAATAAAACAAAAATACAAATTATTGGACTACAATCATAAGGTAACTTTT
>CAZDXY010000066.1:16228-21519 GCA_964509385.1 uncultured Rikenellaceae bacterium | reverse complement strand
CCTTACAAGCAGGGGGTCACTGGTTCGAATCCAGTAGCTCCCACAAAGCCTTCGCCATTGCGAAGGCTTTTTTGCTATGGCCTACACCTACATTCTATACTCTGAATCGGCCAACCGATACTACGTGGGTTCAACCGGCGTTGCGCTATCCCTTAGGATCAAAAAGCACAATACCAACCACAAAGGATTTACCGGGGGCTTTGCGGATTGGACCCTAAAATATCATGAGGCCTTCGACACCGAGGAGCAGGCCAGAAAACGAGAACGGGAGATCAAGGCGTGGAAGAGCCGAAAGCTCATCGAAAGGCTCATCAGCAAGGGCTAACCCTTGCGCAATACCTTGGTATCTAGGCGGGTTCAGAGCATCCCGACTGCAAGTCGGGAGGGTCACTGGCCTGTCTTCGACAGGTAAATTCGAACGTATAGCTTCACGAGCGGAGCGAGTAATTTAGAAGGTTAAACATTTAAATTTAACTATTTACGGTAATTATTATTGTAGTTCATAATTTACAAAAGCAGACCATTCAGATTGCATTGTGTCTAGTCAATACTGTCCTCCTATTCCTTTGAGAAAGAGAAACTCAGCAACATCAAGAATTGATAGTATTTTTAATATATATCGCTGAAAAAGTTGACTTTATGATTAAAGTGACTTACCTTTGGTTTGCTGATATTATTTATACAAGATTTTTATGACAATAATTTTCTTTGCTAATGCAAACTTTAGCCGATTTATTAGCAAATTCATAAAAAATAATAGAGGATAATGATTAGGAAGGTATTGCTTTGGATGGCCGTTTTTGCAGCATTCTATTTTCTTGTTTGCCTGTTTTTCTATCAATTTCAGGAACAATTTATTTTTAATCCAAAAAAGTTGGATGCCAACCACAAATTTGATTTCGGAGTGGAATACGATGAGGTATATCTTGATTCATACGATGGAACAAAAATTCATGGAGTATTATTCAAATCCGAATCTTCATTAGGATTGATTTTTTTTCTGCATGGTTCAGGTGGAAATGTATCATGGTATAAGGAGAGTATTCCTGTTTATACAGGTCTCAATTACGATATTTTCATATTGGATTACAGGGGATATGGTAAAAGCGATGGCAAAATAAAAAGGGAAGAGGACATATTTTTGGATGCAAAATCAGCTTATGAATATGTTAAAAAATTGTACAGCGAAGACCAGATTATTATTATCGGGTTCTCAATGGGAGGTCCTGTTGCAACAAGACTGGCCTCAGAGTATTCACCAAAGGCTTTAATATTGGAAGGGACTATTTTTGATATGATTGAAAAGGGTAAAAAGAAGTTTCCATTTCTGCCAGTTTCAATAATTGAAAGATATGGATTCCGAATTAAGAATTATATACCGAAGGTAGATGCACCGATTATCATATTTCATGGTGATCAGGACAAAGCTTCTGATGTAAATAATTCGCTTCGTTTAAGACCGATGCTTAAGGTAAATGACAGAATAATTATTTTTGAGGGAGAGGGTCATCACGATTTTGCAGGCAATGATCAATATATAGAAGAGCTTCGAAAAATAATAGATTAGCCGCAATTTGCAAACAAGGAGTGTAGCCATCTAAAACATTCTTCGGGTTTGGGGTCGGAGTTGTATCGTCAGTTTGAGGTCACTAGTTCCTAGATATTAAATGGAAATTTCCAATGAATATTATAACTTTGTTCATGGGTAAAATAAAAGAGAAAATATTAAATCAGACTAAAGAAGAATTTGCCGAGTTAAAAAGGTTATGTGAGGCAGAAAATTGAATATGAATAATAACAGCTGTAAGGTTTACAAAGAAGTGACTACTGATATAGTAGATTTAAAATATAAATTTAAAAAATTTTGCCCCTAAAAAAGGGGTAGGGGATCTGGAGCAGTTTTCGTTCAAGGGTTTCTCAAATCCCCAGCCATTAGAGGCAGGGTATAGTAAAAGAATAATAAATTGAAGAACATGAAAAAAATTTCATTGTTGGCTTTACTAATTTTTCCATCTATTTTTCTGTTTTCACAAAACGTAGATCAGAAAAATCAGGTTTTCTTGAAAAATAACAGCATTAACATTGAAGTTGGTGGGTATACAGTCGTGGGTGCTGTTTATTATGAGCGGGTGCTTTTAAACCAACCCAATTTTAAGGCTGTTGGACAGATTGGATATGGAATAGTTGGCTGGCCTGTGGGCATACATGGCCTAATATCTTTCAACAATCATCACATTGAATTTGGTGGATGTGTAACATTCCCTTCCAATAGCATAATTGATTCTGGAGCAAGCAATTCTTATATAACAGGAAGGCTTGGCTATAGATTCCAAAAGCCAGAAGGTAATTTTATTTTTAGAGCAGGATTGATGCCTGTCGTGATTGGTGCAGATAGAGATTACGGACCTGAATTAATCCTTTGGGTATGGCCCGGATTATCATTTGGCCGTGCTTTTTGACTTTATGTATTAAAATTCTGAATTGAAATTGCTTACAATCCACTTCTTAAGATACACACTGATCTTTCATGCCCTATATTACTGATTTTGAAAAAACCAGAATATTTTGGGAAAGTAAAATATCTTTCTTTGATGGTGTAGATGAAACCTCCTTATGCAATTAAATTAAGAATCACCATAATTTATTGTGTCTAACGAAAAGGAGAATTGGCTTCTCTGGCAATATAACCATAAAGAATTCTATCGATTACCTTTGGAATGATCCTTTGGAAGAGTATGGAAAGTTTTCCCTGGAGGGAAATGATGATATTCCTACGCATTTTGTGTATTCCCCGGGCAATAACCCTGGCGACCTTCTCCGGGCTTAGCATACTCTTTTCGTTTCGGGGAGAAACCTTTTGCGGACTTCCATCGGCAGTCAATGCTGCTACCCTCATGTTTGTAGCAGTGAAGCCGGGGGCTGCCACCATTACATGAAGGCCATGCTTCATATTCTCAATTCGCAGGGTTTCCAAAAAACCCTGCAGCGCAAATTTTGAAGCCGAATAGCCCGATCGTCCCGGTAATCCATGGAAACCAGCTATTGAGCTAACCCCCACCACCGAACCCTTGCTATCGAGAAGGTAAGGCAGCGCAAACTTAGTGCAGTAGATAGCTCCAAAAAAATTCACCTCCATCAGGGTGCGGATAACATCAATGTCAACATCCCTAAAAAGAGCCCTCATGGAGATACCAGCATTATTTACCAATATATCAATTTTTCCAAAGTTTGAGACCGTTTTGTCTATTAGATTTTTGCAGTCGCTTAAGCGGGTAACATCCGTTTTAACTGCTAGTGCACTAAAACCATTACTTATCAAATCACGCTCTAATTCATGCAGAGATTCTTCGTTACGAGCAGCAAGGACAACCGTTGCCCCCCGGTTGGCAAACTCGTAGGCACATGCTTTGCCAATGCCTGAAGAGGCCCCGGTTATTATGGCAACTTTACCTGCCATGGTTTGCTTTGGTTGTTTCATTGCTAATTTTCTTTTTTATTAAGCAAAGTTAAAATTTTGTCAATTTTTTTAAAATCAGAGCATGTTAAAAAGTGCTAATGAACTTTGGTGAACGTTTTTATTTTTCTTAAGGGAACTTGATTAAATTTGCACCTGCCATGCGATTTTATTAACTCACTATATATTAAATCATAATTATTTAGAGAGTGAGAAAACGGAGAAAAAACCCTCTGCTCCAAAGGGTAAGAATTGAGGATATTGCAGCCGAAGGCAAAGCCCTAGGGAGGTCTGAGGGTAAAGTTGTATTTGTGCCCTTTGCTGTACCCGGCGATTTAGTGGATATTCAGGTTACAAGATTGCGAAGGAGCTACATGGAGGGTTTTGTAACCCAATTTCACGAGTACTCAACCAACAGGGTTGAACCATTTTGCCAGCATTTTGGGATTTGCGGAGGCTGTAAATGGCAAAGTTTACCCTACGAAAAGCAGCTGGAGTTTAAGCAGAAGCAGGTAGTTGATCAGCTTTTGAGAATAGGGCGAGTTCAGGTGTCAGAGGTAAGGTCTATTATAGGATCAATAAATACTCAGTTCTATAGAAATAAGCTGGAGTTCACATTTTCAAGTTTTCGCTGGCTTTCCAGCGAAGAAATAAAGAGTGGTGAGAAGATTGAGCAGCAACCAGTTCTTGGATATCATGTTCCGGGTATGTTCGATAAGGTTTTCGAAGTTAAGGAGTGCTTTTTGCAACCCGAACCATCCAATTCCATTCGTTTGGAGGTTGCAAGATTTGCCCTCGAAAATGGATTTACTTTTTACGATTTACGTCAAAAGCAGGGTTTTCTACGAAACCTCATTATTCGAACCTCTTCGTCAGGAGATGTGATGGTTATACTTTCGGTTTTTTTTGAGGATATAAAAAGGATAAAAGTTTTACTCGATCATTTGAAGGGAAAGTTTAAGCAGATTACCTCACTTATATACGTGGTAAATCCCAAGGTAAATGATACCATTAATGATTTGGATGTGATTTGCCATTATGGTAACGACTACATTGTTGAGGAGATGGAAGGGATAAGGTTTAAGGTGGGACCAAAAAGTTTTTACCAAACCAACTCATTGCAAGCGTACGAATTGTATAAGGTTGTCAGGGAATTTGCGTCGTTAAATGGCAGCGAATTAGTTTACGATCTATACACTGGTACGGGTACCATTGCCAATTTCATTGCCCGCGGTTGCCGAAGGGTTGTGGGGATAGACTATGTCCCTGAAGCAATTAACGATGCATACGAGAATTCGCATGTTAATGGAATTGATAATACCAGTTTCTTTCCTGGAGATATGAAGGATGTGCTTACAGAGGATTTTTTCGTTGAGCATGGAAAGCCTGATGTGGTAATCCTTGACCCCCCACGTGCGGGTATTCATCCCGATGTTGTGAATGCCATAATCAATGCCTTTCCACATCGCATTATTTATGTTTCCTGTAATCCTGCCACCCAGGCACGAGACATTAGTTTATTGAGTTTGCACTACAGGATAATAATCATACAACCGGTTGATATGTTTCCGCACACTCATCATGTGGAGAATGTGGCTTTACTGGAAAGAGTGTGACACTGAAACGATAGATTGGAGAGATCTAATCGGGCATAATAACAAAAATTTCCTCGTCGGGCTTTTTCATAAGGTACTGTTCCCGGGCAAATTTCTCCAGATTCTCGTTGTTGGTTTGGAGTTCTTTTAAACGATTAAGATCGGCTTCAATCTTCTCGAGATAGTACTCTTTTTCCTTTTCAAATTTACGAATGCGTCTATGCTCAGCCATTACATCAATC
>CAZDXY010000066.1:0-16100 GCA_964509385.1 uncultured Rikenellaceae bacterium | reverse complement strand
TTTTTTAATTAGGGCACCGTTTATTCTAACAATCAGGAGTTCAAAGGTAAAGTTCTTAATTGCAAGGAGTCCAGCCACAGATACACTTGTTCTTTTGGTATCGATTATTTCAATTTTATTATTAAGGGTAATCTTCATTATTGCTTTCAGCTGTGATAAATAAAATGCAAAAATAATCAAAAAAAACCTTAAAAAATAAACATTTAACATTTAGTAAAGCACTAATAAAAAGGACATTAACAACTGATCCCCTTACTAATAATTATTAAAAATGATCGAAAAAATGAATTTAGCCATTTTACAAATACATGCATTAATTAAGAGTATTATTATGCAAACGAGTTGTTTTTTTAGAAATTGGCTATCAGTTATAATTATTTAATTATTAATTTTACACTAGATTTGAATTATTTAACTATTCCTAACAAATTAACTTTATTAACAATTAAAATTGATGATTATGAGAAAGATTAAAACAATTGGAGCGCTATTAATGGCATCCGCCATTTTGTTTACTGGCTGTAAGGACGAAATTATTACCTCTGAACTAACCCTTGATTTATCAAAGAAAGCAACTGTTCAGGCATACATTTATGCTGAATTGAATTTAACCAATCAGGGTTTAGAGTATGCACCCAATGGTACACGTGTATTAATCTCAATCCCAAATAGTGCTTTCAACCCTTCAGCTTCGGGCAATTGGATTGATACATTATATGTGAACAATGGTTTTGTACAGGCAACCGTTCCCGTTACTTCAAACGGAGTAACCGTGCAGTTTATCCCCGCTGAGTTCACCTACGATCAGATTCAACCCTACGGATCAACATCTTCGGTGATCACAAAATTGTATAAGTATGTAGGTACAAACACAATAGGGTCAGTAAAACCAGGCGAAATCCGTACACAGCAAATTACTTACAACTCAGTAACCCCACTTGACAACTTTGTTGAAACTGTAAGTAAAAAGTTTGAAGCATATGCAGATGTTGATGAAACAAATGCTGGTCTTGAGTATGTTCCACAGGGTACTATTGTTACAATATTCAACGATGGTTGGTCGTCAACTGCAACAGTTAGCGCAGCAGGCCGTTTTGATGCCAATGTACCCAAGAGTGAAACGGTTTATTTCCGCTTCCAGGCTCTAAAACTTGTTTACACTGATTTCCCAAATACAACTGTTAAAAACTATCGTTACACTACTTCAGGGTACTATACTGAGTCTTCACCTGTGCTTACAACCCTGAATTTTGGTGGTGGCGAACTTTGGCAGTAATTTTTGAACCGTAAAATTTATTTATAATACGGGTTTTAAGAGTAAATTCAAGTTTACTTAATCAGTTAAGAATATCTTGTAGTTCTTTGAACCTAAAAATATACGAGGCAACCTTTTAATATAGTGATCATTTACAGAGATAGTAATTAAGGATAAATAGATATGTTAAGGGGAAGCATTCATTAACAAACACTTTAAAAATTTTAGAATGAAAAAAATACTAATAATATTAACCGCATGTATGCTTGGTTTTGTTGCTTTTGCACAAGACGAAACAGAAACTTATGGTAAGCCAAGTAAGGGCGATTCTGAGTATTTATCGCAAGCAGGTGATATTGGCTTGGGGATAGATGGCACACCGTTTTTTGATTATTTTGGGAACATGTTCAACGGAACGACAAATAATTCGCTCAATCTGGGCACCAATACTTTGTACTTTCGTTACTTCCTTGCCGACGATGCTGCTGTAAGAATAATGCTTGGCATAAGAACAATACACAATGTCAGTAAGTATTATGTACAAGATGATGCAGCTGTTTTTGTTAATCCCCTTAGCAGGGAGCAACTAGTCGACAGACGCACATACTTTGGAAATGGTTATGCCATTAGTGCAGGCTATCAAATGTTCCGCTCTTACAAGAAATTGCGTGGCTTTTTTGGAGCAGATCTGGGATATACTTTCACAAAAGATAAATATGTTTATGAGTATGGTAACCAAATGACTGAGGTTAATCCCGCACCTACCAGCTATTACTGGGGTAATGTTTCAGAGAGGCCACTGGAGTATAATTATGGAGCTAATCAAAACATAAGCCTTGGAATCTTTACTGGTGCTGAGTACTACTTTTTACCCAAGGTTTGTATTGGCGCAGAGTTTGGTTTAACTTCAGGTATATCATTTACAGGACAGTCCTTCAGAACACAGGAAAGAATGGTGATCTCGCAACATGTTGAGGAGCAAATTGCAACAAATCCTCCTGTTAGCAGTTGGTTTGTTCAAACCTTGTTTCCCTACCCATACTTTGGTGGAACGCTATACTTTATGGTTCATTTTTAGCCGAGAATTTAATGAACCTGACAAAGGTTCATGATCAAATATTTCAATAAAAAAAGAGGAAATTCTAACTATGAATTTCCTCTTTTTTTTCTTATCATGGATTTATAGGACTATTTTTTCGGCATGTATTCTCTCGCCAATTAACCGAACAACGTATATTCCTTTTGCAGGCTTAGATAGGGTTATTACAACCCTTTCAGAATGATTTGAAATCATATTCGAGCTAATGATTCTGCCTTGTAAATCAATTATTTCAACCCTGTTGAATTTATCGGTAGAGTTGATGTAAATGGTAAGAATAGATTCCTGCTCGGAGTAGTGGAAGAAAATGGCATTATTATTAACATACTCATTGATGCTAACAGGTAATTTAACCTCTACCATAAGATCAAAAACATCGCTATCGTCAATTCCGTCCGAAACAAAAACCGGAACTGTCAGCATACCAACAAAATCGGTAGCAGGTATTATGGTTAAATCATTTTTTGTATAGTTATTTCCCTCAAGAATAGTCAGGGTAAAGTCGTCTGGATAATTATTGTCATCGTCTTCAACGATAAGTTGGTCAAGTGAAATGTCGACAGATTCATTTTTATACGTGATAATATCAAGTTGACCTACAATTACCGGGACGCTATTTGCTGCTACGCATGATAGTAAAACAATGCACGATGATTCTCCAAAATCGCCGCTAATAGTGAAAGTAACCTCTTCGGAGCCAATCCATTCTTCATCATCAGCCGAAATGGTTATATCCCATCCATCGCTTTCAATCTCAATATTCTCATTTCCTTCCCATGAAAGTTCAAGCCCTTCAGTAAAGTTTGAAATGTATTCGCTTACATCAATTGTAAGACTTGAACCCTGAGCAAAGGATAGTTCAGAGGGTAGGTTTAGCTGGGGATTGCTGGATGCAACCATTTTTTCAATTTTGAAATCGTCAAAGAAGAAACCTTGTCCATTGACAGTGTAGTCGCTAACCAATCGAAAACGGAGTTTAATTACCTCACCAATGTATTCATCTAGCGAAACCTCTTCATTAACCCATTCGCTCTGCGTCCCATGATAAATAGGTTTACCGGGATCCTGATAATTTCCTCCCGTTGCTGTATATTTACCCTGGAGTGGAGTCCATGTTGCTCCTTCGTTAGTGGAAACCATGAATTGAGCATAGTCCCAATTCGTTTCAATATCCCATCGAGCCATAAATTCAACCCATACCATTGTGGCATCTGTGAGATCAACATTCATATCGAGCGTTATGGTTGTGTTGGAATTATTGGGATAATTTGTATTGGGGCTATCGTTTATTGAAGTGGGTGCTGAATAATAGTGTTGAGATGTAATATTCCATGATGAGCTTATCCAATTGTCCATATTGTCACAAGGATCATCAATAATAATCTCTGATAAGCCATAAACCTTTGTAATTGTATCAGTATAGGTAATATTTCCATTATTTAATGCGATTACATATTCTACTAATTCTCCATTGGATATATTGGGTTTAAGTGTTATGCTAATGGAATCAAGAGTAGAATCGAGAATTTCCAGATTATTGAAAACAACCGGATCGCCAATAGAATAAATGTTTGAGCTTATAGGGAAAGCACTAACCGTGAATGATGAATTGGCCACTTGCCCCAGCGAAGTTATTTTGAACCGGATGAAGGAATTTTTATTGCTAAAAATACGGGGAGATACATCTTTAACATGGGCATAAGCTAGGGCAAATCGTGCAAGATAAAGGTTCATTCCAGTGTGTCCAGCACATATTTCTTCAATCCGATTAACGGCAGGCCAAAATCCATCGGAAGGACTTCCTGCTTCAGGGGTAAAGGCAAAGATTTTGTTTTTTGTGGTTTGCTCGCCGTAGAACCAGTCATCACTAACCCCGTTTGCATAATAGCTAAGGGTTTGATAACAGGTGCCGTATGTGTAGTTGTTTTCGGAAGTGAGTAGCTTAGCATACTCTATGAAGATCAATGAATCTGGGGTTAGTAGATTGGCATATCCCCAGGGGTATATCAGCAAATCGCTATAGGTATGATTGTTGAGAGCAAGAGATAATTCCCTTTCCTCACAGAATTGCTTTACCAGTTGCGTCTCTGGTTCGCTAAAAGGAGCTGTTCCGCGGTATGTGTCTGAAGAACTGTTAGGGGAAGAGCCTGTATTATCGTATCCCCATTGATATCCAAAATTACGGTTAAGGTCAACACCGTAAGTACCACCTCCATTTACTCTTCGGTTTTTGCGCCACATTCCACCTCCGTTGGGGTTTGTGGTTTGGTTATAAATGTAACCGTCGGGGTTTACACACGGTATAAAGAAAAGCTCTAGATTATCAATAAGGTATTGAATTTCAGGATCAGTGTCATAGTTTTCCAGTAGATACCACATTTGATACAGCATTTGCTGCATTGAAGCGGGCTCACGAGCATGTGTTAATGCGGTGTAAAGTACGCTGGGTTTCTCCTGATCAACCTCTGGATCGTTGGAGATCCTTACCCAGTATACCGGACGTCCTTGAATGGTGTTAGTGGTTCCAATGGGTTGTTTTTCGGATATTAGGTTGGGGAAAAGAGTTTTCATCTCATCCAATTCATCGAGAAGTTCATCGTAAGTATGATACCCACCCATACTTCCCAGCGAAAAGTTTTCGGGAGTAATATACCCATTGATGGATCTACGGGATGATTTAATGTCACTATTTATTTGTTCAATGCTGAAAGGGGAATTCTGGTCAACATAATAACCAGTTATATCCTCAACGATGATTTCATATTCCAATCCTGTTCCTAGAATTAGCACCATTTCGCTTTCGGAAAACTCGCCAATAACAAATGCTTCAGGTTTTCGTTCTATACTTTGTATTGCTAAGCCTTTGGCAGTTAGTAAATTTATATTTTCATCTTGAGGGGTGAAGATTTTAACCCTATGATATTTTTCAATCTGACTCCATAAACCTTGGAAACTGAAGAGAAATAAAAAAACAAATAGCAAAAATTTTTTCATGAGCGTTTATTTGAAAGGATTTATAAAAAAATAGGGGTTAAAGATAAGAAAATTGTTTTTTATTGAATTTGGATAATAGTGTTAATAAAAAACAAAAACTCTTTACAAGTAAAATATTCAATGGATATATTATTATTTTTGCGAATCAAATAAAATTTGGAAATATGAAAAAGATATCCTTATTCTTTCTGCTTATTTCAACAATTACATTTGCTTCAGCTCAGGTCTTTAACACCGGTCAAACATTAAAACCAAAGGCCTTTTCTGTTGGGATAGAGCCTGCTGTTTTTATAAACGGTGGAGCTGATTTTATTCTTTTCCTTCATGGTGGAGCAGGTTTAGCAAAGGGGGTTGATTTTGGATTAACCATTGGTGTATTAGGTCCTAATGAGTACTTTGGTGCTGATTTAGAGTTTGCCCTTGCCAAAAATATGTCGATTGCTGCAGGAGCTCATCATTTTGGAAATTTCGGAATTGATGGAACATTCAATTTAACATTTCCCATTCGTCAAGATGTTAGACTATTCACTGGAGCAGATCTTGACATAAATTTCCCTAATAATGATGTAAGTTTTTTACTTTGGCTCCCCATTGGAGTTGAAGTTGGATTGAAAAGTAATATGAGTTTCATTTTTGAAGCCGAAATAGGGTTAACCAGCCCGTCGTATCATTTAATAGGAGGAGGACTAAATTTTTATTTTTAAGTGACTGATATCTTTTAATTTAGCATACTTTCTGTAATAGATAACTAACCTAACTATTTAAAATAAGAACATGTTTATTTACTTAAAAAAAGTTTTACGGATTTCTCTGCTTGGAGTAGGTATAAGTTTAATTTTTACACACTTCACTTTTGCTCAAAGAATACCAAATGCTCAAAAGGAAGAAAAGAATAAAGGGTTGTTTTCAATTCAAACTTCTATTTCACATAATGGGCTCGACAAGAATGATTCAGACCAAGGCATATGGCTACACTGGGATGACGGTGTTAATGCAAATGCAGTTGGTAATAATCATACCATAAACTTTAGTGTTGCTAGCCGTTGGGAACCAGAAGATTTAGTGGATTATAATAATATGTATATATCCAAGATTAGCTTCTTTCCTAATTATGAGGATTGTATTTATACTTTAAAGATATGGACAGACACTACAGCTGAAGAATCATATTCGCAGGTTGTTACTGATTTTATAGTTGCTGAATGGAATATTGTGGAATTGGAATTCCCGTATTTGATAGATGCCTCTCAAGAGCTATGGATTGGTTATAATGTTGATACTAATGGAGGTTACCCTGCCGGTTGCGATGCTGGACCAGAGGTAGCGGGAAAAGGAAACATGGTGTATTTTAATGATGAATGGTCAGAGCTGACAGCCATAAATCCCGATTTAACCTACAATTGGAACATTCAAGCTTATTTAACTGAAACTCCTCCCCCAAAAATGTACAATGTTACCTTTAATGTGGCAATGACCTATGTTGAAGGCTTCGACCCTGAAGAGAATAATGTTTATCTAACGGGAAGTTTTACTGACTGGGCAGAGCCAGGTTCCGAGGGCTCCATTGTGATGGAAAGGGTTAATGGAACAAAGTCAACATCTACTGTTTACCACGAAAGCTGGGAGAGTTTTGACGATTTTACAACAGATTTAACGCCATGGATTACTCATTTAGTTAACGATGACTTGACCTGGACAGTTAACGATTTTGATTTTCCCGGCGAAGAGAGTGCATTCGCTTTTATGGTACTTAATCCTTCACAAACGGTTCCCGATATTAGCGATATACATCCTGCTTTTGATGGTGATAAATACTTAATTGCCATTCAATCCATGACGATGAACGATAACAAATGGCTTATTTCTCCTTCAATATCTATATGTGAAACTTGTGTTTTAAGTTTTGCGGCAAAATCAATTACCGATTCTTATGGATTGGAAAGAATTAGAGTCTTAATATCAACAGAAGGAACTGATACCATAAATTTTGTTCAGATTTCTGAAGGCGATTACATAGAAGTTCCATCTGAATGGACTATATATAGCTTTGACTTAAATGCATATGCTGATCAAGAGGTACACATTGCGATACAATACATCTCCTACGATGCTTTCATTTTTATGCTGGATGACTTCAAGGTAACTTATGAGTCGAACGAACCTGACGAATTGATCTATACAGCCACTCTCCAAGTTCAAGAGGGTAGTAATGAATATAAGTACTATTCTGATGCATTTGGTGTAGGTTGGGCTGGTGCTGAATGGGAAGGCGATCCTAATCGTGTTATTGATATTCAAAGCAATCTGATTGTGAATGATACTTGGGGATATCCTGCATCGTATTTTGAGGCAAATATTTTATCTTTTGCCTTTGAGGAAGGTCAGGATGATGTTGAAATTCGAGATAATTATATTGTTGTTTGGTTGGCCGAAGATACCGATGCTACAGCCCTAACTCCCATAATAACCATTACAGAGGGGGCTACCATCAATTATGTATACCCAACAGCTATGGATTTCACCAATCCAGTTGAATTCGTTGTAATAGCTGAGGATCAAACAACCACAAAGACATATTCAGTTCATATATGGACCACAGGTATTGAATCGGACATTCTCTCGAACCTTAAAGTTTATCCAAATCCCTTCAGCGATAATATCTTTATTTCTTTGGCTGATAAGATTAATCGTGTAATTTTCACTAACATAACTGGACAGGTAGTAATGGATGTCACGTTAAACAGTCCTCATATTAACACAAGCAATCTCAGTAAGGGAGTTTATCTGATGATTTTCTATACGAATAACGGTGAAAGGGTTGTACGTAAAATGATTAAGAACTAAAGTGATATTTTAAATATTTTAAAAGCCTCGAATTTTCGAGGCTTTTTTGCTAAAGTATTTTTGATTATCCTTTGCCATTCAATCCAAACACTATTTTGCACTATATCAGTTTGTGTTTAACACAAAGTTAATCTATTTATAAACAATTGATTGTTTTGTAGAAATGAACTATAATTGCAAAATTTTTCAAAATTACACGTAAAGTTTATTTGACAAATGCTAAGTATTCTTACACAGAAAGTCATACAAAATCAACCCTTCAGCATCATATTTTTGTAAATTGCATATTTATTTTTATATCATTTTGTATTTTTTTCAATCAATCTGTTTTTGGTTTATTTCATTTTTTATTGATAGATAATAAGAGAACTCAAATACTGCTTCAGTAATGGAAAAGCAAATACTTAGAAAGAATAATATTTCTATGGTTTTAAGTAGAATTTTTAGTTTTTGCCTGTTTTGTATATTCTATTTAATATCCAATGGATTGATAGGGCAAACCACATACTACAGCTATCAGAATGGCAGCTGGGAAACGGCAAACACATGGACTACAGATCCATCGGGAACACTGTCTCTTAATCCTGATGTTCCGGGAGCAGGCGATCATGTTGTCATCCTTAATGGACGCACGGTAACTGTTACAGTTAGTGGAAAATCGGTTGAATCGGTTGATATTCAAGATGGAGCCATACTAGACCTAGGCACTACAAACGGACATACATTTACAAACCTTTCAGGTTTGGGTATCCTTAAACTTTCGTCAACCACCCTTCCGGCAGGCACCATGACCAACTTTGTGGCATCAACTGGAGGAACCATTGAGTACACCGGATCGACAAATTTTGCGTTCGACCGCACAACCTTCAACAACCTAATTATTAACCTTAACGCTACCGAAACCACTGCCACAATAAATGCTGATTTTACTGTTAACGGCGATTTGCATATAAAGCGGGGGACTCTTATTATTGGTGATGCAACAACTCGAACCATTGTAGTAGAAGGCGATGTAACAACTGATACCAATGGTAGAATAAATGTTTCAGCAAATGATCAAAGGCACAATCTACATATCCGTGGAGATTTTACCATTAACGGGGCAGTTAGATTTACTGATCTTGATACGCCCGATTACTTAAGAAGTGATAATGCTTTGGTGCCAATTCTTTGGGTTCATGTTATTTTCGATAATGCTATAGCCGACCAGCATGTTTCAATAAATGCATCGGCTATATTTTACCGTATTGGAATTAACAAGGGAACAGACGATACTTATATTCTTCATTTAGAAGCGAGTAATGATTCGTACTTTAAACTTTATGGGCCAAATAACAGGCAAACTAATTCCCCGGGTGCACCCCCCAATATTGCCAACGAAAATGCACTAGGGCTCGAAGCAGGAACGCTTAGACTTGGCGCAAATATTATTATTCCTGCATTGGCTAGTAGTAATAATTACATTTATACAGGAGGTGGTGCAGGTCGAAACTATGCCATTGATCAGGACGCTACGCTTTGGATTGATGGTGCAACAGTGTATACAACGCACTACAAATCACCATCTAACAACATCAAATCCATCATGTCGGTTTACGGTAAATTAAAGATCACATCCGGATCATTGATTGATGAGGCTGCTCAAGGTATTGGATTACGCACAACAGGTCAAATGCTGGTTGAAGGAGGAGTTGTGGAAGCAACGGTTATCCGAACATCAGCTGAAAGTACTAACCACAGGGGGGCCTACATTCAAACAGGAGGAACTGTAACTATACGCAGGGATATTGTAACCTTCGACGGTTTTTCGGCTAGCTTTCATCTTGGGTTTGCAACAACTTCATTTATTATGTCGGGTGGAGAAATGAATATCTTAGCCTCTACACCTACAACGTCAACTTATAATAACGGCAAGCAGTTTAGCTTTGTAGTTTCCTCAAATCCCGATAATATTGAAGTGTCTGGAGGTACCATAAACATATCCATCCCCGATAATAGAAATGCATACTTTGCCACAAGTACTCCTTTTTATAATCTTAACGTTTTGGCAAACCTTTCAACGTATCAGTTTCAACCACAAGATTACCCTTCAGGTGAGATTTTCAATGAAAAAACAGCCAATCCTCTAATAGTTCAAAATGATTTTTTGATATCCAGCCCAGCTCACTTCAACACAAATAACCTGAATTTAACAGTGGGGCGTGATTTTGTGCTGGAAGCAGGGGCCACCTACACCCCCGGCACCAACACCACCATTTTCAATGGTTTTGCAGGGCAATTCTTTAACAATGCAGGAACTATCACTTCGGATATGAATAATGTTACTGTGTCCAACAACTCCATCCTGTCCATCTCAAACAACCTTACCCTTCGCGGCAACCTAAGCATTGGGGGCGGTGTACTTTTCCGCGATATGGGAAAATTGGTCAATGTACAGGGAAGCATTTCAAATGATGGTACTCACGAAAGTCAGGCTGGCGGAGCCCTAGTCCTTTCGGGTAGTGGCGACCAGACCATAGGAGGCGATGGAACTGGGATTTATGGGAATCTTTGGTTGAATAAATCGTCAGGGGCTAGTAGCTTAACTTCAAATGCAACAATTAATGGCGATCTGCGTCTTGCAAATACCTCATCAATCCTAAATATTGGAAGCTATAGGTTAACCCTTTCGTCCACCTCTAAGGTTTACGATGATATTAGCGGTTCAGGGACCAACTTCAGCAGCAGCCGGATGATCCAAACAGCAGGCTTGCTCTCCGACGAAGGCGTAAGGCTTAACATGGCGAGCACCGACTTAAGGCAGATTCCTATTGGGGTTTCAGGGAAGTATACTCCTGCCTCGGTTCATATCGAGGAAGTACCCACAATATGGGGAAGCGTATCCATTCGTCCTGTTTTCGGGCGACATCCTCTGCGTTCAGGCGATAATGTTCTTTCGCACTACTGGAGGGTAACATCCGAAGGGATATCGGGAATACCAGCGAACAGTGTTAAGATGAGGTTTTACTATGTTCCTAGTGATGTAAATGGTGATGAGAATATTTATGTTCCCGGACTTTACATACCCTTTGGCTGGAGTACACAGTCGGCTGACAATATTACAATTGCCACAAGTGAAATACTTTTCGATAATATCTCATCGCCCGATGGCGATTTTACTGCTGGAGAGCAAACTTCACTTGGTGCTGTTGTAACGCTTTTCAGCCGGCAAACTGGTATTTGGTCAACAAACGATACATGGACAACTGATACACTAGTTAACGATCCTGCCGGATTTTCACCCACAAGCACAACTCCCGTGGTAATAAGAAATGGACATACCGTTACAATTTCAGCAAATAGCATGAACTCCGGGTCATTGACCATTCAACAGACTGGTATTCTGAACCTAGGGTCCTACACAGGCCATAATTTTGGTGCAGTTGAGGATAGTAAAGTTAGCGGAAATGGAACAATAAGAATATCATCCTCAGTTGCCGTTGCGCAGTTCCCCGATGGCGACTTTGGAAATTTTCTGGGAGAGAATGGGGGAACCATCGAGTACTACTCAGGGGGTACACTTTTTACCCTACCTACTTCAAAAACATACTACAATAACCTGATTATAAATCCGGGTGCGGGTGCAATTACTTTACCAAATATCGATTTGCTAGTTTATGGTAATTTAACAAAAAGCGGAACTGGAACTACTAACTTCAACACTGCTGCAAACGGAAGAACTCTAACTGTTAACGGTAATATTACAGTAAATTCTGGAACCCTAAGGTATAACAATACCACTGCCCAAACAGTAACAGTTTATGGAGATATCAGCATTTTAGGGGGTAACTTTAACGTGAACAGTGGTACAGGCCATAGAATAAATATTTACGGAAACCTTATTAATAATAGCGTTTTCGATCTATTCAACACCAGTTGGGTAGATGCCTACTTTCTGGGATCAGAAAGTAAAACTATTTCTGGAACAGGTGGAACGACAGATTTTTATAGGTTGTATGTAGATAAAGGCTCCGATCAAGGCTCAGTTCTGGAAGTTACATCAACTGTTTTTACAATTAGATCTGCACTTAACCCTGCTCCATTATACATCCAGAATGGCACCATTCGTTTTTCTGGTCCTACTGTGATTCTTTCTCAACAACCAATAAATATTCCCCAAACGGGTTGCCTATCTGTTAACGGATCAACCGTTACAATAATTGATGCTGATGCTAGCGATCGCCATTTAACACTTTCAGGAAAGCTTGAGATTCTGGCAGGAATTCTTAATATTGGACGACAGTCGGCTACCAGAAGAAATTCAATTGAGTACGCAGCAGCCGGTAGCCCTGAAATTGTTATATCGGGGGGTACACTTAATGTGAATGGCCAAATACGTCGTTCAACCGATATATCAACTGGAGCTTTATTATACAGGCAAAGTGGTGGAACCATTAATCTATTTGGTAAAGCTCATAGCACTACCACCCAAACCCGTGCTTTACTCGAAGTACTCAATCCGGGTAGCGTTTTTGAGATGACAGATGGGAGCATAAATCTGGTTAGAGGAGGAGGAACAACTTTCGGTGATATTTTCTTAGATGCTGAAAATTACAATATTACAGGTGGTGCAATAAATGTCGGGACTAACGAAACACCAGCAGGATCAGAAACTTTCAACCTATATTTCTCAAATCCTATTTGGAACCTTACTGTTGATGGAACCACCAGAGCCAAGACTGCCATACTAAAAACATACCCTGTTACCATTGGCAATAACCTAACCATTAACGGAGGGGCAAACCAATCCGTTCTTAATACATCAGGACTTAACGTGGATATTGGGGGAACGCTAACTGTTAACAGCAATGCAGCAAATCCTTTCCAAACATCGGGCGAGCAGGTAACTCGTTTCTTTGGAGGGGATAACGGAGGGATTATCCAAAATGGCACAGGAACACTGACCTTTCAGCACCTTACCATTGATAAGGATGCCAGAGGTGATATAGTAACCAAGAGCGGAACGGGAACAGTTTCCGTTGCAAAAGATCTAGTAATAAACGAAGGAACCCTAAGTACCGCAACCGATATCAATCTTTCGAGGCATGTCTACAACTACGCAGCAACTTTAGGTTCGGGGGGTAAACTTAACTTTGTTTCGGCATCGCAGCAGCATATTTATGGCGATGACAATGTTGAGTTTGGCGCAATTAATATCAACAACGCATCGGGTGTAGTATCCAACATTTCATGCTCAATTACCTGCAACCTTGAGTTTACCAACGGATATCTCGATATTGGCGACAGAAACCTAATTTTCACAGCTGATGCCACCGTAACTAATACAAGTGGTACCGGTGTTGTTGTTACCAATGGTGCTTTATCCGATGCAGGTGTAACAAAAGAGTATATGTCAACTGGTGGAGATTTCACTTTCCCAATAGGTGTTTCAGGCAAATTCACTCCTGCAACCCTCGATGTTACAGATGCCGATGGATCAGCAGGTACAATAACCGTTAAACCCATTAATTCATACCATCCTGCGGTTCGTACTGGCTATGGTAACGATGAGTTGCAGTACTACTGGAACGTAACTTCGACGGGTTTCGGGGCAAATCCAACAATTACTCATACATACAACTATGTAGACACAGATGCAGCAGGAACCGATGCCGGTTATGTTGCCGGAAGGTTTTACAACTACGAATGGCTTGCTAATTCGGGAGTTGTTGACGAAGGAAATGATTTAATTACACACGAAGATGTAAACTACATCGACGGCGAATATACTGCAGGATTGGCAGAGAATTTTGTTACAAAGCCCATTTTATATAGTATTACCTCAGGCGACTGGGAGGATGGGAATAACTGGTCGACCAGTGCAACTGAAATCATAATTTATGGATTAGCTCCTGATGGAAACCCCATAATTATTAGGGATAATCATATCATTACCATCAATTTGAACCAGGCTTATGCCTATTCTGTTGATATTAACGATGATGCAGTTCTCGATGTTCTTGATACACGCGAACACAACCTTGGGCACGTATCAGGTGGAGGAACAATCCGAATATCTGCAACATCAGATGGTTCGTTTATTTTTCCGGGCGGTTTCTACAACGAGTTTATGAACACTACTGGAAGTACCATTGAGTATTCTGGTACAGGAACTCTTCCAGCATCGATAACTACATACCAGAACATTACCTTCTCAGGTGCTGATAGCTATAAGTTTATCCCTGCTATCAATATTTTAGTGAAAGGAAATTTATTAATCGATGAAGGCTACCTGGATAATACAAGTTACAATAGAAATATTACTGTAAATGGTAACTGGACAAGCAATGTACTGGGTGGATTTATGTCCGGACGAGGGCTTGTTACCTTTAACGGGTTGTCATCAACAATAACAGCAACTGGAGGCGAAACTTTTTATAACCTCCGGGTTAACAGGACTGGTGGTCAGGTAACTCTTGCAAGTCAGGTTTCAGTTACCAGATATCTTTATCTTACCAGGGGTTATATCAACACCGACCTTGCAAATATTCTCACATTAACCTGGACTTCAACGAGTGCCATTATTGGAGGAAGTTCTCTATCATTTATCGATGGACCATTGAAAAAGAATATCAGCGCTGGATCATCATTCTATTTTCCAAATGGAGATGGAGGTAGATACGGTCGCACAAGAGTTTTTAACGCTTCAACATCAGGTTATTGGATTGTAGAGTATTTCAATGAAGTTCCCTCAAACAGGGACAATCTTATAAATCCTCTTCAGCTGGTGAGTACTAACGAGTATTGGACAATTCAAGGGCCTGCTTCAAGTACAGCCAACATTCTATTACGCTGGGATTCATCGAGTGATATAATACCTCCTACATCATTGGGCAGACAAAAATTAAGAGTTGCCCAATACCTAAGTGGAAATTGGCAAGGAGTTGGAACTAGAGTAACCGATGGAGGTGTAAACTCAGGAACAGTTCAAACTATAGCTCCTGCTACAACAAACGGTTTGCAGCTATTCACCCTAGGTTTGGATGAAACTGCCACAGCAATAATTACTGGAACTGATGGCAGTATGTGTGATGATGGCTCAATCCTCACCGTTACAGTTGAACTTACAGGTGATGGCCCCTGGAGCTATACTTATACCATAAATGGCGGAGCTAATATTCCTGTAACTGCTGGTAGTAGCCCTGACTACATTATTTTCGATTACGACGATTTATTCTCCATTAGCGGTGTGAATAGCTATATAATTGAATTAACTGGTGTTAAGGACGGTAGCAATGACGATGGAGTTACCTTAACAAGTAACGCTACACTAACTTTACTTCAAACTCCAAATCCTGTAATTAGTGGAAATAATGAAGTTATAACAGAAACTCAAGAGATCTACTCAGTGGCTGAAGTACTCAACGAAACCTATTTTTGGAGTATCTCAAGGGGTTCTATTAATAGCGGTCAGGGAACCCACAGTGTTACTGTTGACTGGGGTGCTGATCCTGGTGCTGGTTATGTTCAGGTTGAGGTAACCAATTCGGTTAGCGGCTGTAGTAGAATAGACATTTTTAATGTACAGGTTCGTAAAAACTTACAAATAATTGCAACCGATCAGGATAAGGTTTATGGATCTGAACTAATTGGAGGTACTTTATACACTCTTTTCATGGCAAATGGTTTGGTTGATGGAGAAACAATTGGAAGCGTAACTGTTAGCTACCTTGATGGCCATGGAGTATTTGATAATGTTGATTTATATGAGAATGCCATTGTGATCTCCGATGCTACTGGGGGAACTTTTATTCCTGATAACTATATAATTAGTTATGTTGATGGTGATCTCCAAGTAACACCTAAAGCACTATCCATCACGGCCGATGACAAGACCAAGGTGTACGACGGCTTCGTGTTTCCCGAGGG
>CAZDXY010000065.1:5742-21982 GCA_964509385.1 uncultured Rikenellaceae bacterium | reverse complement strand
TTAGGTAAATATTACTCTTCCCTCTAATAAAGAATTTTCAGCTCAGCTGGGAAATTTTTAATCATGACATAGATCAAGCGGGGATTATTACAATTCCATTTTTCTGGTTAAACAGTCTTTTGTTTAAAAAATACTTCGCTTTTTAGCGTTGTATTTCAAAAGGTTTCTTAATTTTGAAAGAGACTAAAAAAACTATAATTATGTTAAAAGAAACCGTAACTCAGTACCTTGAGGATAGCATCCGCGGTAATTGGGACTACAAAGCCTTATCCGATTATAAAGGTGATAGTTTTACATATAGCGATATTGCCAATATAATCCATCGCACGCATAAGTTTTATCAGGCAGCTGGAATAAAACCTGGCGATAAGATAGCCCTTTTGGGTAAAAACTCAGCACGTTGGTGTGCGGTTTACCTGTCGGCAATATCCTATGGGGCGGTTATTGTACCAATCTTACCTGATTTCAAACCTGCTGACGTTCAGGAGATAGTGAATCATTCCGACTCCATTTTGCTCTATGCAGAGCAGAGTCTTTTTGAAGCCATGGATTTTGAAAAAATGCCTGCTATAATGGGTGTTTTAAGGATCAATGGCTTTTCTGTCCAAGCACAACGATCGGAACAATTCACAAAAGCTGTTAGTGAATCCCAACTTGATCAGTCTTTCGATACTAATCCCTTAAAATCGGAAGAGTATCGTTTACTTCAGGTTGAGAACGATAAGTTGGCTGTTATTAGCTACACTTCTGGAACAACTGGCTTTGCTAAGGGTGTTATGATACCGCACAACAGCTTAGCTGCTAACATTCGCTATGCCCAAAGAAATATGCCTCTAAATCCCGGCGACAGGATCGTGTCGTTTCTACCCCTTGCCCATACTTTTGGATGTGCATTCGAGTTCCTGTTCCCCTTTACTTTGGGTTGCGATGTTACAATTCTAACTAAAACTCCATCACCACAAGTTATTTTACAAGCATTTCATGAGGTAAGACCATCGCTAATCTTATCAGTTCCATTGGTAATTGAGAAAATATTCAAGAAACAGGTTCTTCCGGTTATCAGTAAACCAACAATGAAAGTAATTTTAATGATCCCAGGAATTAACAACGTAATCCTGAAAAAGATTCGTGTTAAGCTCTTTAATGCATTTGGTGGTAATTTTCGGGAGTTGGTGCTTGGAGGTGCTGCATTCAATCAAGAAACTGAGAATTTCTTTAAGAGGATTAAGTTTCCATTTACTGTTGGATACGGAATGACAGAATGTGGACCCCTCATCAGCTATAATAATTGGAGAGAAAACCCTGCAGGGGCTTCAGGTAGGATTGTAGACACGCTTGAGATAAAAATTGATTCATCTGATCCCGAAACTATACCTGGCGAAATCATGGTTCGTGGCGAAAATGTAATGTATGGATACTACAAGAACAAAGAAGCGACCGACGAAGTGCTTGACTCTGAAGGTTGGCTCCATACGGGTGACCTTGGATTAATAGATAAGCTGGGTAATATTTTCCTTAAGGGACGAATTAAAAGTTTACTTCTAGGTGCTAGTGGGAAGAATATATATCCCGAGGAAATAGAATCAATATTCAACAACAAATTTGGCGTGGGAGAAACCGTAGTTGTACAGCGCAACGAGAAGTTGGTAGCACTTATTTACCCCGATATGGACTATGTTCAGAAGGAGAATCTTTCCAATGAGGATTTGCAGAAACTCTACGATGAATATAAGAAAGAAATTAACGATCAAATTCCTGGCTATATGAATGTTTCACAGATTCAAATTCATACAGAGGAGTTTACAAAGACCCCAAAAAGAAGCATTAAGAGATATTTATATAAATAGGGGAGTTTTAATAGTATTTTTTAAGTTGATATAAATTGGAACGTCTCAAATTTTGATTCGGGACGCTCCAATTAGGAGTAATATTCATTATTCCTCAATAATCACAATCCTTTCAATTTCATCGCCTTGTTTTATTTGGTCAATTACTTCAAGACCTTCATAAACTTTCCCAAAGCATGTGTGGTTCCCATCCAAATGGCTAGTATTATCACGACTATGACATATAAAGAACTGTGACCCTCCTGTATTTCGTCCAGCGTGAGCCATTGATAGAACTCCCCGATCGTGGTACTGGTTATTTCCTGTTAATTCGCATTTGATGGTGTAACCTGGCCCCCCTGTGCCAACTCGCCTATCGTCAATATCCTTAGAGAATGGGCAACCACCTTGTATAACAAAGTTTGGAATAACCCTGTGGAAAGCAAGCCCGTTGTAAAAGCCCGATTCGGCGAGCTTGATAAAATTTGCCACTGTATTTGGGGCATCGGAATGGTAAAACTTTATCTTCATTACACCTTTAGGTGTGTGAATCTCTGCATATTTCATGTTAATGGAGTTTTATTTATAAAAGTGGAATCATTACAGCACAAATTGTCTGCTAAAATAATGAAAAAAATGATGGTAAAAGTTTTAGAAGAGGCTTCTACTTTGTCCAATCATATAGATATGATCAACAATATCTTCGGTACTAATGGTTGATCTGTTTAGAATAATGTCGAAGAGTTCGGAGTCGGGTTTATTGCCACGGAAAAAATCCATGAAAGTTTCCCTTCGTTTGTCAGTTTCTTTTACTTTTTCCATTGCTTCGGAGGATGAAATGTTAAACCGGTTTTTTATAATGTTAACCCTCCAGCAAAATGGAGCCATTAGTTTTACATGAACGGAACGTTTAATATGTTTAGCTATAACACAACCTGCTCTGCCAACAATAATTGCGTTGCCCTGCTCGGAGTAGGAACGAACAAGCTGAGCTATTGTTCTTTTTATTTGTATATCGCTGATGTACTTGTCTTTCGAGAAGAGGGAAACTAAATCGCCAAAGACTGATTTTTGCTCTGCACCAAAAATATGGGATATCTCGTCGGGTTTGGCTTCAAGGGTTTCAGATGCATCGTGAAGAACCTGATGGCTAATAAAAACCCATTCCTCTCTTTCCCCCTTTAAATTTTTCTTTTCGTTTATCTTATTGGCAAGTTTTAGTGCTATTTCGCTCCCAAAACAGCCATATTGTCGGGAGATAGTGATTACAGGACCAAGTTCATGCTCAATTTGCTCCTCCTCTCGACGTGCCTTTTCGTGCATGTAGTGTAGAAAGAGATTTTCCATAGTTTTTTTTTCTAAATATAAAATAAAAACTTGAAATGGAAATTTTATTGATCATCCTTTTTATGAAAGCAAAAAAAATTAATCACAAAGATTCTTCAACATATTAATGGACAATAATATATTATTAAAAAAACCCCAGATTAAAAATCTGGGGTTTCCGATATTATGAATTTAAAAAATCTATTCTTCTTCTGATTCTTCTTCATAAGCTTTCAGTAGTTTGTCTTGAACATCGGCAGGAACCTGTTCGTAGCTCGAAAATTTCATGTCATACGTAGCTCTTCCGCTGGTGAGGGATGATAAAGCCGTGGAATATTTATTCAACTCGGCAAGTGGCACTTTTGCCTTAATAACTTCAAATCCTTTTTTACTATCCATGCCAAGAATAATTGCTCTGCGGTTTTGAAGGTCACTCATCACATCACCCATTTTATCACCAGGAACCATTACTTCTACTTCATAAATGGGTTCCATAATTTTTGGGCCAGCATTTTTAAAAGCAGTTTTAAAAGCGTTACGACCAGCAAGTTTAAATGAAATTTCATTGGAATCAACAGGGTGCATTTTGCCATCGTAAACTGCTACACGGATATCTCTAGCGTAAGAGCCGGTAAGAGGACCTTCTTCCATCTTTTCCATAATTCCCTTTAGAATAGCAGGTAGGAAACGGGCATCAATGGATCCGCCAACAATACAGTTGTAGAATATCAACTTACCACCCCATTCGAGTTTTACTTCCTCTTTTCCACGAACACTTATGTTAACTTCTTTGCCATTAACTTTGTATTTTGTGGGGTCTGGGGCATCCTCTACATGTGGCTCAACTACCATGTGAACTTCACCGAATTGGCCTGCTCCACCACTCTGCTTTTTATGGCGATAATCAGCTTGAGCAATCTTTGTAATGGTTTCACGGTATGGAATTTTTGGGGGTAGAAAATCAACATCAATCTTGTAAAGGTTAAGCAATTGCCATTTCAAGATATTCAAATGATGTTCACCCTGACCATGAACAATTATTTGCTTCAATTCCTTTGAGTATTCAATTATAATGGTTGGATCTTCTTGATGTGCCCTACTGAGGTATTCGCCAAGCTTTTCGGTATCCGATTCGTTTTTGGCTTTTATGGCAGTTCTATACTTGGAGTTTGGAAAAGTCATAAGATCAAAGCCAATGGACTTGCCTGGAGCTGAAAGGGTATGGTTTGTCTTGGTATTTTTTAGCTTAACAGTGGCACCTATATCGCCGGCTACCAGTTCGGTAACTTTATGTCGGTTTTTACCGGCAACTACGAAAAGCTGTGAGATTCTCTCCTTGCCATCATTGGTTGAGTTAACCATATCCATAGCTTCGGTTATCTTACCCGACATCACCTTGAAGTAGTTAATTTCACCAATATGTGATTCTACGGCAGTTTTAAAAACAAAAAGAGAGGCAGGCTCACTCGAAGCACATTTAATTTCTTTTCCTTCGGTTGATTTTTCTGATGGAAGTTTATCGGGGCTGGGTCCTACATTGATGATAAATTCAAGTAAACGCTTTGTTCCAATGTTACGTTTGCTCGAAATGCAAAATACGGGGAATAGGCCTCTTGATACCAATCCAATCGTTATACCCTGACGCATTTCTTCCTCGGTAAGAGTTCCTTGATCGAAGAATTTTTCCATAAGACTTTCATCGTTCTCGGCGGCTGCTTCAATGAGCGTATTATGCAAATCTGTAGCCTTGTCCATCTCCTCAGCAGGTATATCCAGTTCTTCACGTTCACCGGTGTCGCCTTTAAAGCGATACATCTTCATGGTAAGAACATCAACTAACGAGTTGAAATCACTACCAGCGTTAACAGGATATTGGATAATGGTGACCTTTGAGCCAAAGCTAACCTTAAGTGAATCAATGGACTGGTCGAAGTTTGCCTTGTCGTGATCAAGTTGATTAACGGCAAAAATCAAAGGTTTGTGTAACCTTTCGGCATGGCGACCAAATATTTCAGTCCCAACTTCCACTCCATACTGGGAGTTGACAACCATTACACCCATATCTGCGGGCCTCAATGCTGAGATAACTCCACCCACAAAGTCATCGGAACCAGGAGTGTCAATTATGTTTACCTTATGGTCTTTGAATTCGGTGTAAAGAACTGTAGAGAAAATTGATCGTTGGTTTTGTTGTTCTATCTCGGTATAATCCGAAACTGTATTCTTGGCTTCAACCGTCCCCTTTCGCTCGATTACTTTGCCTTCGAACATCATGCTTTCGGCCAGAATAGTTTTGCCAGCACCAGTGTTGCCCAGCAGGGCAATATTCCTGATTTGATCTGATTGGTAGGTTTTCATTTAACTCACTTTACTGCTGTTTAACAATATATTGATTATTATTTATCTAGTAAACATCTCTTTTAGGCATGCTAAAAAAGTCCCCAAAAATACTAAAATTTTGAATTATACAAATAATGTTTGTTATTGGCCTTTGTTGTAGTTAGATTAAAGCTTGAAATAAAATTCTAGTAAGCCCTTTGGTTGCGACCTTCAATAAAGTTTATGAAAGAGTTTGTAACCACTTTATTGCCACCAGCGGTTGGATAGTTACCAGTAAAATACCAGTCGCCTTTATCGTTTGGGCATGCAGCATGAAGATTTTCTATGGTTTGAAACACTATTTTTACTTTAGCCTTCATGTCTCTTGGAGTTATTATTTGGGCAATTTTATCAGAAATTTGATCGGGAGAAAAGGGCCTGTATATGTCCTTTACATAGTTCACCATTTCTTCTTTGGGAAGGTTTTGCTGAGCTTTGCAGTTTTTGTAAACGGAGTTAATAACGCTTTCATTTCCGCTTTCTTTTAGTAGTTCAATGGCTGCACGAAAGGCAACGAAATCGGCTAGTTTAGCCATGTCAATGCCATAACAATCGGGATATCGTATTTGGGGAGATGATGATACAACCACAATTAGCTTTGGATTAAGCCTATCGAGTATGCGAAGTATGCTTTCTCTTAGCGTGGTACCTCTAACAATAGAATCATCGATAACTACTAGATTGTCAATTCCTTCACGAATAGTTCCGTATGTGATATCATAAACATGCCCAACCAGATCATCACGACCTTTGTCCTCAGTAATAAACGTACGTAGTTTTACATCCTTTACAGCAATTTTCTCGACACGAGGACGAGATGATATTATGGTTTCAATTTCGCTTTCGGAAAGCGAACCATTTTTTTGTTTAAGAAGTTGTGCTTTTTCTTTAAGCATATAATCCTCAACACCCTTAAGCATTCCGTAGAAAGCCGTTTCGGCTGTGTTTGGTATAAAAGAGAATACAGTATTCACAAGGTCATATTCAATTTTTTGAAGGATTACAGGAGTTAAAAGTTCTCCGAGCTTAATTCTTTCACGGTATATGTCCCTATCTGTTCCGCGCGAAAAGTAGATTCGTTCGAATGAGCAAGATTTTCGTTGTTGAGGAATCCTAACTTCTTGCATGCCAACATCACCATTTCGTTTTATGGTAAGTGCATATCCAGGCTTAACCTCTTTAACCAGGTCGGAGCCAATGTTCATAACAGTTTGAATAACAGGCCTCTCAGAGGCTGCTACTACTATTTCATCATCGGCATAATAAAATGCAGGGCGAATTCCCCACGGATCTCTGCACACAAAAGCATCGCCATGGCCAATCATTCCTGCAAGCACATAACCTCCATCAAAATCCTTGGTGGCTTCCTGTAACACTTTAACAACGTTAAGATTTTCAGCAATAAGGTTGCTTATTTCGCGGTTTTGTATCCCCTCGTTTTTGTATTGCCTAAAAAGCTGCTGGTTCTCCTCGTCGAGAAAGTGCCCCATTTTTTCTAAAATTGTTACGGTATCGGAATAGTCCTTGGGGTGTTGACCAAGTTCAACTAATCTCTGAAAGAGTTCATCTACATTGGTCATGTTAAAATTCCCAGCCATTACAAGGGTTCTTGACTTCCAATTGTTCTCCCGCATAACAGGATGAACATAATCGAGAGTGTTGTTTCCAAAAGTTCCGTAGCGTAGATGTCCAAGATAAAGCTCTGCTGCAAAAGGAATGTTTTCCTTTGCCCATCCGGCATCATTAAGAAGTTCAGGCTTGTTTTCCCACTTCGAAAAATTTGAATGTATTGAGTCAAATACTTCGCGAATTGAAGAGGAGGAATTGCTTCGAACTCTATCGATATATCTATAGCCAGGTTTAAGGTGAAACTTAATGCTAGCAGCACCAGCACCATCCTGCCCTCTATTGTGCTGCTTTTCCATCAACAGGTAAAGTTTTTGTAAGCCGTACATCCAAGTACCATACTTAAGTTGATAGTACTCCAACGGTTTTAGCAACCTTATTAGAGCAACCCCACATTCGTGCATTAACTGGTCTGACATATTGTTATGTAATGAAATAGGCTTATTAGAAATATCATCTTACTCCGTTGTTTTGGCAAGAACAATAAAGTGCGTTTTAAAATTTAAAAAATAAGTAAAATTAAAATATGATGTTAGCAAAAGGCTTTTTTCAGGATGCATATTTCTTTTGAGGCTTTTGCTTTCGTCCATTCTATTTATTTTGAAGTTAAGCATAAACCTGTAATTAGCATATATAAATTATTTGAATTAATCCAAAGACGGGAAGTTGATCCATTCGGTAACAATAAAAGCCTTTGGGTACTTTCTCTCTATAGTTTTTAAAAATTTTAAAGCTTCGTCGCGGGTTCTAAAATCACCAACTGAAACCTTGTAATATGGGCTATCGAATGTACGGTAAACTGCTGTTCCTGGATAATTTTCCATGAAATCATCCATGGTTTCCTGTGAACTTGTTCGAGATTGTTGTCCTAAATCAAAAAAAATTCTTATCCGAAAGCCTTGCATTCCAGGTTTTGTGGCATTTTGAATATAGTATTCGTTAAGTAGATTGGCAATTCGAATGTCCTGATTAATGGAAATTCTTCCCATGTCAGGATGATTGGCTTCTAGTTTTTGAATTATGCCATACTGTTCCTGCGAGAGAGAGGTAAGAGAGCCAACCCCTAATAAAAGGGTAAGTATTAAAATTGAAAAAAACCAGCGATTAATAATATCTCTCATGAATTTTAGTTAATTACCGGTTAGATTTTTATTGGCGAATTATTATTAAAATAGACGACAAAGTTACTACTTTTGGTTTAGAGATAAAAAAAAACAGTTACTCATTGATTATTATTTTAGAAAAGCCTCAAAAAGCTAATTGAATTCTCGCTACAATGAGTTGGCCAAGTTTTTAAAGGGTTGACGTTCAAGCATAATTTTTTTTCTTACAGGGAACGCTTTTCCCTTAATAAATCCTTCCACTTCAATTTTATCCAGTAAGTTTTCGAATGAACCAGAAGTTGCTAAACGAAAAGCATCGGCAATAGTAATCAATTCAATTTCAACAGGCACGGTGTAAGTATGTCGCGAACATGGTATTAACTTAATATGCTCGGTTGTTCGGAAATCACCAAGTTCTCTGTTGTTTAGCCATGCTTTAAATTCAATGTCGGTGATGGAAATTTTTCGAGTATTTGGATTATCAATCTCAACTTCAAGACTTAACAAAATTACATTCTTCTTGAGTCCACGGAACTTAACCTCATTTATGTTTTTAATGTTAATCTCATTCACTCTCCCACAACTTGAAAAAAGGAGAAGGAATAAAGGAATTAAAAAAATGTATATTTTACCCAAAACACTTATCTTATATCTCAATTTCACTTGATTTGATATTTTTTCAACAAGTAGCAACACAAGAGCAATGCCATTATTTACTATAGGCGTAAATTAAAACTAATTTTAATCCTTTTTAACGTTGTAATTAGTTGAACTGTTTTTACTTATACTTTTAATCTTCATTTTCCATGGCTTTAAGCAACTCTTCTGTCATCTCAATGTTATGGTAAACATTTTGCACGTCATCATTATCTTCAAACTCTTCAATTAAACGTAATACCTTGAGAGCAGCATTAACATCCATGTTTTTGTAATCGTTAGGAATCCTTTGTAAGCTAGCGTTTTCTGGGGTAATGCCCATTTCATCAAGCTTCTTTTGCATTTTTCCAAAGTCTTCCATGGCAGTGTAAACCTCAAAGGTTTCATCGCTAACTTCAATTTCTTCAGCTCCAGCATCAATCAATTCAAGTTCTAGCTCATCCTGATCAAAGTTACCTTTAGGGATTGTGAAAACTCCTTTCCTATCGAAGAGGAAGCTAAGAGAACCGTTAGTCCCAAGATTACCTCCCCGTTTAGAAAAAATTGACCGGATGGCACTTATTGTTCGGTTATTATTGTCGGTTAAGCATTCAACGAAAATTGGCACACCCTCTGGTCCATACCCTTCGAAAGTCATTTCCTGCAAAGCAGCACCTTCTTTATCAGCTTTGCTAATTGCACGTTGAATATTGTCCTTTGGCATGTTTACACCTTTTGCGTTATTGATTGCAAGCCGCAATCGTGGATTACTTTCCGGGTCTGAGCCACCCTCTTTTACTGCTATGGCAATTTCCTTGGTGATACGGCTAAACATTTTTGAACGTTTAGCATCTAAGGCTCCTTTTTTCCTTTTTATGGTCGACCATTTACTATGTCCAGACATATCTTTGGTGTAGTTTGGTTAATTAAAAAGTAGGAATGCAATAAATAATTGCTGAAATCTTTCGTGCCAAAAATAATGAGTTTTTTTAGTTTTTAAAACAGTAATATTTATAAGGTTATACGATTTTAAGTAAATCCTATAAATTATTTGAATTACCTTTGCAGAAATTTAGTTTTCATGGAATTAAAATCTTCAGATAAAAATCAGTATTTGAATAATGAATCGATAAGGCTGCCTCATGGCATGGTTTATATTGAAACCTATGGTTGCCAAATGAACGTAAATGATAGCGAAGTTGTAGCTTCCATTCTTGAAGCAAACGGTTATGCAATTACTTCAAATCTAGAAGATTCCGATGTGATTCTCATAAATACTTGTTCCATAAGAGAAAATGCAGAAACAAGAGTTTGGGGTCGACTTGATGTATTTCGTCAGTATAAAAAGAAAAAACCTTCATTGCTCATTGGTGTGCTTGGATGCATGGCCGAAAGACTTAAAACGAAATTTTTAGAAGAGGATAAGTTGGTCGACATGGTTGTTGGGCCTGATGCATACCGAGAGTTGCCAATATTACTTCGATCGGCTGAAGATGGACAAAGGGGGATTAATGTGCTGCTTTCACGTGAGGAGACCTATGCCGATATAAACCCCGTGAGGCTCGATAAGAACAAGGTATCGGCTTTTGTTTCTATCATGCGGGGTTGTAACAACATGTGTTCGTACTGTGTTGTTCCATTCGTTAGAGGTGGAGAAAGAAGTAGAGATCCTAAAACTATTGTTCGTGAGGTTGAAGAGTTGATTTATTCTGGTTATCGTGAGGTTACTCTTCTGGGTCAAAATGTTGATAGCTATAGCTGGGTATATGAAAACGGAGATAGAGTAAGTTTTTCCGAACTTCTCGAAATGGTGGCAAAGTTGAATTCAATTTTGCGTATTCGTTTTTCAACTTCCCATCCCAAAGATCTTTCTGATGAGGTGCTTTACACCATGGCAATGTATGAAAATATTTGCAACCATATACACCTACCTGTGCAGTCTGGTTCAACACGAATTCTTGAGTTGATGAATAGAGGTTACACCCGTGAATACTACATTAAAAGGATTGAGTCAATTCGACAAATTCTCCCGGATTGTTCAATCTCATCGGATATCATTTCAGGATTTTGTACCGAAACAGAATTGGACCACGATCAAACACTTTCGCTTATGCAGTGGTCTGGTTTCGATTTTGCATACATGTTCAAATATTCTGAACGCCCCAACACAAAGGCTGCTCGTAAGTATAGCGATGATATACCAGAAGAGATTAAAACGAGAAGGCTTACTGAAATAATAGAGTTACAGGGAAAACTATCCGAAGAAAGTAAGAAAAAAGATATCGGAAAAACATTTGAAGTTCTTGTGGAAGGAATTTCGAAAAAATCGAATAATCATTATTACGGAAGAACATCACAAAACAAAGTGGTTGTATTTCCAAAAGCTGGTTCAAAGGTAGGAGATTATGTCAATGTTGTAGTGTTAAGTTCTACACCTGCCACACTTCTTGGAGAAATATTGGTTTCTTAGTTTTTTTCAAAAAGGCATTTTTCAAACCTTTTATCATAGATAAAACGAAATTCGTCAGATAAAATGTTTTGTTTGTAGATCGTTTTTATGGTTTTGTCAAAAAAAATACTAAAAAAAGTATATAAATTTACTTTGAATGTTGTACTTTTGTTGCAATGTCCAATACCCAAAAACCATATTAACTATGAAAAGAATTTCGTTTTTCCTTACAATTGCTGGATTATTTGCCTTTATATCATGCAGTTCGCCAGCTGAAAAAAAAGTAGAAAAAGTTGAAGAAGTTGTCGAAGAGGTTGTAGAGCAGGATACTTTAGAATTAGAAGAAGTTGAAGAGGTTGTTGAAGAAGTTGTTGACTAACTCCTTTCAGGAATTTCACCCTAAACCTAAAAAAGCAAAGAGCCTGGCAATTTTACCAGGCTCTTTGCTTTCATCTATTAAGTTAGGTATTAGATTTTTTTATTGAAATGCTAAGTTCGTTTAGTTGAACTTGAGAAATGAGGGCGGGAGAGTTAATCATTATATCTCTACCAGCGTTATTTTTTGGGAATGCGATATAGTCGCGGATAGAATCGGAACCGCCAAATACAGCACACAGACGATCGAATCCCAGTGCTATACCACCATGCGGTGGTGCCCCGTATTTAAATGCTGTGAGAAGAAACCCAAATTGCTCAATGGCTTCCTTTTCTGAGAACCCAAGTGTATTAAACATTTTTTTCTGAAGTGTTGAGTCGTGAATTCGTATAGATCCACCACCAATCTCGACACCATTTATGACCAAATCGTAAGCATTTGCCCTTATTGCAGCAGGATCTGTATCGAATAGGTGAATATCATTTGTAATTGGCGATGTAAAGGGATGATGCTTCGCATAGAACCTTGAGGTTTCACTATCCCACTCAAGCAGGGGGAAGTCAACCACCCAAAGTGGGGCGAAGGTGTTTTTAGGGCGTAAGCCCAACCGTGATCCTAATTCTAGCCGAAGTAAACCTAACGCCTCAAGCGTGGGATACTTTTCGCCAGCCATTACCAGCAGTAAATCCCCTGTATTCCCCTCCATAAAATTTGCCCACGAAAGCAGTTTTTCACCTGAGAAGAATTTATCTACGGAGGATTTAATGCTTCCATCTTCTTCGAGTTTTACCCATACCAGTCCCTTTCCACCCACTTGTGGTCTCTGAACAAATTGTACCAGCTCATCCAATTGTTTTCTCGAATAGTTTGAACAGCTCGTTGCGCAAATTCCACCTATATACTCAGCGTTATCAAAAACACCAAAACCAGCTCCTTTCACAAGTTTTGTCAGCTCGGTAATCTTCATTCCAAACCTAAGGTCGGGTTTATCGGAACCGTACAATGAGAGTGCATCATTATAGGTTATTCGTTGGAAAGGTTTGCTGAATGTTACACTCAAAATTTTCTCAAGGAGATGTTTTGTGAGTCCCTCAAAAGTGTTGAGAATTTGTTCCCTGTCAACAAACGACATCTCACAGTCAACTTGGGTAAATTCAGGTTGCCTGTCGGCTCTTAAATCTTCATCGCGAAAACAACGTACGATCTGAAAATATTTATCCATACCAGCAACCATAAGCAGCTGCTTAAATGTTTGAGGCGATTGAGGCAGGGCGTAAAACTCACCCGGATGCATTCTAGATGGAACAACAAAATCACGTGCCCCTTCGGGGGTTGATTTTATGAGAAAAGGTGTTTCAACTTCTAAAAAATCCTTTGAGTCTAAGTATTTTCTAACTTCCTGAGCAATCCTATGCCTGAGCAACATTGCTTCCTTAACTGGATTTCTCCTAAGGTCGAGGTATCTATATTTCATCCTTAGCTCATCACCTCCATCCGATTCATCCTCGATGGTGAAGGGAGGAAGTTCCGAAGGGTTAAGAACAAAAATCTTGTTGATGGTAACTTCGATTTCACCAGTGGGTATTCTTTTGTTTTTGCTAGCCCTTTCAATAACTACACCCTCACATTTTATTACATATTCTCTTCCAAGATTGTGGATAGTTTGTGCCAGTTCTTCCTCAATGTTCTCCTGTGCAACAAGTTGTGTAATTCCATACCGATCGCGCAGATCGATAAAAACCATTCCTCCGAGGTTACGAATTCGCTGTATCCACCCACAGAGCATAACTTTATCGCCAATATTTGTGAGCCTTAGCTCACCACAAGTATGAGTTCTATACATATAGATATGATTAATTAACCTGCGAAGGTAAAAAGAAAAGATTAAGAGCCCAATTGCTGGCATTTTTTTTGTTTCAAAGCAATTTGACTTCATTGACGACACGTTATGACAATCAATCTTTCATCACACGAAAAATTTATGAATGAGGCACTTAAGGAGGCTAATATGGCATATTCAAAGGGAGAAGTGCCAGTAGGAGCTGTGGTGGTTTGTAACAATCAGATAATTGCCAGGGCACATAATCTCACTGAGAGTTTGAATGATCCCACTGCTCATGCTGAGATGCAAGCAATTACTGCTGCAACATCATATTTAGGGGGTAAGTATTTAGATCAATGTGCTTTGTATGTAACCCTTGAACCTTGTGCAATGTGTGCAGGAGCTTTATTTTGGAGTCAATTGGGAACACTTGTATATGGAACCAATGATCCCAAACGAGGCTATACACTTATATCAGAGTCAATGCTTCACCCAAAGACAAAAGTTATGAAAGGAGTTTTAAAGGATAGTTCAGCAGAACTGTTGAAGTTGTTTTTTTCAGAGAAAAGAGAATAGTTGATCGATTAATATCTGATTCAGTTGTTTATAATGAATCTAAATTGAATGTTTTTCTTGAAGAATTAAAATTGAACTTTGTATTTTTACGAACTTTTTATAAAGAGAATAACCAATTAATTTACAGTAAATATGAAAACCAGAAGATTAGAATTTTTAGTAGTAATGTGTTTCATGCTATTATTTCCATTTATCTCTTTATCTCAAACCAAAAGGGAGGCTGTTGAAGCTTACAACTCAGGAGCTTCGTTAATAAAGGATGACCCTCAGGGAGCAATAGAACAATTATATAGAGCCTTGGAGATAAGTGAAGACCTTGAATATGAAGGGGAAGAAACAAAAGTTTTAGCTGAAAGTTTGATCCCAACAGCTCATTTCAACCTTGCAATGAATCTTTATAGAGAAAAAAAGATGTATGAAACTCTGGATCAATTAGAGAAGTCAAGGGAAACAGCGATTAAATATTTCGATAAAAACACTCAGGCTAAAGCAGAACGTTTAATACCACAGCTATATAACCAGATGGGGAATATTGAATACAGGAATAATAACTTTGAGAAAGCCATTGATTATTTCACAAAATCCATCAATATCAAAAAGGACTATCCTGACCCATATCTTGGCATTGCACTTTCGAACGAGAAAATGGAAAATTATGAGGGTATGATTGAGTTTTTAAAGCAAACCCTTGATGTAGCAAAAAGCGCAAATGACAGGAGCAAAGCTGAAGATGCGCTTAAAAAGGCAAATAGTTACCTTTTATCCAATGCTCAGGATTTTGAGAAGGGAAAAGAACATGATAAGGCTATTGAATTTTACACAAGGTATCTCGAATTTGACTCAACGGATGCTGCAATTCATTTTAAAATTGGAGAGAATAACTTATCCCTAAAGCAATGGGATCAAGCAATAGAGTTCTTTACAAAGACATTAGAAAAGGGAAATTCCTCTCTGGATTCGGCATTAATTTACTATCAGATAGGTGTTGCATTTCAGGGTAAAAATCTTAAATCTGAAGCATGCGAAGCCTTTAGAAAAGCCTCAACAGGACAGTACTTAGAGAACGCAAGGTATCAAATTGAGCAGGTTTTGAAGTGCGACTAAGCATAAGTGATTAATAAGCAATAAAAAAGGTTTCGGATTTCGAAACCTTTTTTATTGGATTGTGAAATAGTTTGATTTTAATTAGTGCAAATCTTTAGCAGATGTTTCACTTATAATCTCTTCCACTTTGTCAACCATGTTTTTTGAGCCCACGATGAATGGTACTCTTTGATGGAGCGACTGTGGTTTAATATCGAGAATACGTTGAGTTCCTGTTGATGCTTTTCCTCCAGCCTGCTCGGCGAGGAAAGCTATCGGGTTACATTCGTAAAGAAGTCTGAGTTTTCCATTTGGGGCAGCTCCGGTTTGAGGATAAATGAAAATGCCACCCCGGAGAAGGTTCCTGTGGAAATCCGAAACTAAAGATCCAATATATCGAGCAGAGTAAGGGCGTCCAGTTTCTTTATCTTCCACTTGACAATACTTAATGTATTGCTGAATGCCCTTGGGCATTTTGAGGTAGTGCCCTTCGTTTATCGAATAAATTGAACCTTCATCGGGGGTAATTATATTATAGTGCGATAAGCAAAATTCACCAATCGAAGGATCTAACGTAAAACCGTAAACACCACGTCCAGTTGTGTAAACCAGCATGGTGGACGAGCCATAAACAATATAACCGGCAGCCACCTGCTTTGATCCTTGTTGCAGAAAGTCATCCAGCACTGCTTTCGATCCCCTTGGACTAATGCGACGATATATGCTAAAAATTGTACCAATTGAAACGTTTACCTCAATATTTGATGAACCATCAAGGGGGTCCATGCAGACTATATAGTTTCCATCAAGCGAAAGGTTATCATCGAATGTAATAATCTCCTGATCTTCCTCGGAAGCCACACCGCAGCATTGCCCCGAAGCTTGAATTGATTGGATGAAACGCCAGTTGGCAAAAACATCTAGCTTTTTTTGCTCCTCACCCTGAACGTTTACATCGCCTGCATACCCAAGAATATCAACCAGACCAGCTTTGTTAACCTTCTTGTTTACAACTTTGGCTGCTATGCCCATATGGTA